>NZ_CAWPCB010000037.1:0-244305 GCF_963886535.1 Proteus sp. G2675 | reverse complement strand
GGTCAGTAACATGTCTAAATCGGCAAAAGGTACGACAGAACGGCATGGACGGAACGTAAAAGCGAAATCTGGTTTAAACCGCTCAATACTGGAGCAGGGCTGGTATGAAATGCGCCGTCAGTTTGAGTACAAGCAGCTCTGGCGAGGTGGTCAGGTACTGGCAATACCCCCTGCCTACACCAGTCAGAAGTGCGCTTGCTGTGGTCATACAGCAAAGGAAAACCGCCAGTCACAAAGTCAATTCGAGTGCCTTGAATGTGGATATACAGCGAATGCTGATATCAACGGGGCACGTAACATTTTAGCGGCAGGACATGCCGTGCTTGCCTGTGGAGGGAGGGTGCAGTCAGACCGCCCGTCGAAGCAGGAACCCGCCGAGGTGATTCAGACATCAGTCTGAACGCAGTAGGGATCCACGTCCTTTAGGGCGTGGAGGATGTCAATATCTTGAAATAGATAGTTTAGAAAAATAAGTGCTAAATATATTTTAAAAAGATAAAACCACATATCTATCAATTTGATATGTGGTTTTTATTTAAATAAATCAGAATGTGAGCCAGTTCTGTCAAAATGAACAGTATCATTGTCTATTTTATAAATAAGTAGCCAATCAGGTTCGATATGAAGATCTCGACGAGGCTTCCAGTTTCCTGTTAATGGATGATCTTTCAATTGAGCAGGTAGTCGTTTTCCTTGCACTAATAGTAATATAATCTCTTTTAGTTTATTAATATCCTTTCCTCGCTTTTCTGCGAGTTTTAAGTCTTTTTTAAATTGTCCTGAATAACTCACTTTTCGCATTTAGATATCCAATTTTTTGAATAAATCATGGGCATCTTCAGCATAAAAAACATCATCACCTTTATCTGTTTTTGCAAAAGTGTTTAATGTTTTTTCATTTGGTTGTGTTTGATTACTTTCCACATAAACTCGAATGAGATCTCTTAAGATTTGAGAGGCTGGTCTGTGTTTATTTCGAGCTATTGCAACAAAAGCCTCTTTGAGCTCTATATCAACTTTAGTGGCTATTAATTCGCTTTTTATACTCATAATATACACCTCCATATTTGTTTGAATATTATACAAAGTAAAACTTTATTAAACAAGGTTAAACTTCCTTTAACTAGAGAAATAAAGCTCAAAAAACTGAACCATTTTCCTATGCGCTTTCTGCTACAATGACTCCCCGTGATATTCTTGGTTAATGAAGTTTGGAAAAAGTATGCGATTAAATCCCGGTCAGCAAAAAGCAGTTGAATATGTGTCAGGTCCTTGTCTGGTCTTGGCGGGAGCCGGCTCGGGTAAAACACGGGTGATAACCAATAAAATTGCTTACCTTATTCGTCAATGCCGTTATTCTGCTAAGCAGATTGCTGCGGTGACTTTTACCAATAAAGCAGCGCGTGAAATGAAAGAGCGTGTTGCTCAAACATTGGGAAAACAAGAGGCGAAAGGATTAATGATCTCGACCTTCCATACATTAGGATTGGAGATTATTAAGCGAGAATACAAAGCATTAGGCATAAAATCCAACTTTTCTTTGTTTGATGATCAAGACCAATCCGCATTATTAAAAGAATTAACGGTAGATTTATTAGAAGAAGATAAAGATTTGCTATCACAGTTAAAGAGTCAAATCTCTAACTGGAAAAATGACATGCTTACACCTGAGCAAGTGATTGGTAGAGCACAATCGCAGCAAGATCATACTTTTGCCGAGTGCTTTCGACGTTATGAGCAACATTTACTAAGCTGTAATGTATTGGATTTTGATGACTTAATCAGTAAGCCTACCTTGCTATTACGTACTAATGAAGAAGTAAGGGCGCGCTGGCAACAGCGTATTCGTTATCTGCTGGTGGATGAATATCAAGATACCAATACAAGCCAATATGAGTTGGTGAAATGGTTAGTGGGCGAAAGAGCCCGTTTCACTGTGGTGGGGGATGATGATCAGTCTATTTATTCATGGCGTGGTGCGCGTCCCCAAAATCTGGTGCTATTGCAAAAAGATTTCCCACAGCTAAATGTGATCAAACTGGAACAAAATTATCGGTCATCAGGGCGTATTTTAAAATCAGCTAATATTTTAATTGAAAATAATCCCCATGTATTTGAAAAACGGCTGTTTTCAGAATTAGGTTATGGGGATGAACTACGAGTATTAACCGCTAATAATGAAGAGCATGAAGCTGAGCGTGTAGCGGGGGAACTGATTGCCCATCATTTTATTAATAAAACTAATTATAAAGATTACGCAATACTCTATCGAGGTAATCACCAGTCGCGTATTTTTGAAAAGTATTTGATGCAAAATCGTATTCCTTATCGCATTTCGGGTGAAACCTCGTTTTTTTCCCGTGAAGAGATCAAGGATATTTTGGCTTACTTAAGAGTGATCACTAATCCGGATGATGATGCTGCATTCTTACGTATCGTCAATAAGCCTCGTCGTGAAATAGGCCCGATGACTATCCAAAAGTTGGGGGAGTGGGCTAAAGTCCGTGATAAAAGCTTATTTAATGCCTGTTTTGACTTGGGATTAAGCCAAACGTTAACAGGGCGAGGTTTAAGTGCATTACAGGCTTTTTCACAGTGGATGGCGCGAATTGTACAACAATCAGAGCGTGAGCCTTTGCTCGCTGTACGTGATCTGCTTCATGAAATGGATTATGAAAGTTGGTTATATGAAACCTCTAGTAGCGCGAAAGCGGCTGAAATGAGAATGAAAAATATTAACCAGCTTTTTTCTTGGATGAGTGAAATGCTTGAGGGGGATGAGCTACATGAACCCATGACGCTCTCTCAAGTGGTCAACCGTTTTACTCTGCGCGATATGATGGAGCGTGGCGAAACCGATGAAGAGTTAGATCAAGTGCAATTAATGACACTTCACGCCTCAAAAGGACTGGAATTTCCACATGTTTTTCTGGTTGGCATGGAAGAGGGGATCTTGCCTCATCAAAGTAGTATCGATGAAGATAACGTTGAAGAAGAGCGGCGTTTAGCTTATGTCGGTATTACTCGAGCACAAAAGACATTAACTTTCACATTATGTAAAGAACGACGTCAATACGGTGAATTAATTCGTCCAGAGCCCAGTCGTTTTCTATATGAATTGCCTCAAGACGATCTCCATTGGGATACCAATAAAAAGAAAGTGTTAAGTGCTCAAGAAAAGCAAGAAAAAGGGCAAAAAGGGGTCGCTGGGCTTAAAGCGATGTTGGCGAGACATAAACCTTAGCTGTCTGTCAGTAAAAAATAAAATCCCTTACTTGCATGATAAGTAAGGGATTATTTTGAATCTAGTTAGACGTTTTAACCTATGCGTGAGTTATTTTGCTCTTCAAGCATTAATGGCCAATGAACGTAGCTTTGTAACTGTATCTCTTCATGAAGATTTTCCGCACGTAAAGGATGTTCAGCGATCCATTGATGTGGCAAGGTAATGATTAATTTTTCATCTTCAGTACGTAAACGCAGTGCAGGTAAAGTATCATCACGACGACGACTGGCAAAAATAATTGCTAGGCGAAGTAAACGTACCAAGCGGTATGCTTGATTTATCGGTAGCGCATTTTGCTGATTCAAAGGTGCGAGATCGATAATCCCCTTCTGATTTCTTAAAAATGAGGCGATTAAACGTCGTTGCGCGGGTGTATAACCAGGTAAATCAAGGTGAGAAACTAAATAACTGGCATGTGAAGGCGCTTGGCGAAAATCAACACTTAAGCCGATTTCATGTAAGGCACAAGCGCTGGAAAGTAGCTCTCGACAGCGATTATCTAATTGCCAACTTTTACTGACTTGAATGAAAAAATGCTCTGCTAATTGTTGAACACGATGGGCTTGCTCAATATCAATTTGGAAACGGCGCTGAATATTACGCAAAGTACGTTGACGAATATCTTGCTCAATAGGTAAATGCAACATACCGTAGACTAAGCCTTCACGTAGTGCACCACCGGCTAAGATCATATTTTCAATATGCAGGGTTTCAAAAATAGCGATCAGAATGGCTAATCCGCTAGGGAAAACAAGCGCTCTTTCGAAAGTAAGGCCTTCGATTTCTAACTCTTCAAGCTTGCCACACTCAATGGCTTTTTGTTTCAGTCGCTCTAATTTAGGTAAGGTAATTAATTCATCCATTCCTTGAGCAATCATGATCTCTTGTAATGCTTGAACGGTGCCCGATGCCCCCACACAAACCTGCCAACCTTGTTGGATAAGTTTTTCTGCCACAGGTGCAAGGATAGCTTTTGCTGCCTGTTGTGCTTGAGCAAAGTTTTCTTCTGTTAATGAGCGATCGCTAAAATAGCGCTCTAGCCATGTTACACAACCCATGCTCAAACTCATTAGCTGTGTTGTTTTAGCCCCCGTACCGGTGACTAATTCTGTGCTACCGCCACCAATATCTACCACCAAGCGCTGTTCTGCACCACCCGTTGTATGGGCAACACCACGATAGATAAGGCGTGCTTCTTCCTCACCACTGATAACATGAACCGTATTGCCTAATATTTCAGACGCTTTAGCGACGAAAATATCTGCATTTTTAGCAATACGTAAGGTCGCAGTTGCAACGACTCGGATTTGTTCTGCGGGAATATCTCTGAGATATTCAGAAAACAGTCGCAAGCATTGCCAACCACGCTCCATAGCCTGCTCTGACAGCTCGTTTTCTTTATTTAGGCCAGCAGCAAGTCTGACTTTACGTTTAACGCGAGATAATACTTGGATAGATCCCGCGATTTCACGAACGACTAACATATGAAAGCTGTTAGAGCCTAAATCGATAGCAGCATAAAGTGATGAGGATTTCAGCATAATTTATGAGTGACTCGGGCGTTTATTACGGTTATTACGTTGAGTATTATTTCCTCTACGAGGTGCCGAATTATTACGACGAGGCTGACCTTGACGAGGACGATGACGACGTTTTGGCTCAGGTAAATCAGTTAATAATGCATCACTGTTATATTTACTAACAGGAATAGCATGTTGAATATAGGTCTCAATCGCCGGTAAATTCAACGCGTATTCTTCACAGGCTAAGCTAATTGAGTTACCACTTTTACCCGCACGTCCAGTTCTACCTATACGGTGTACATAATCTTCACAGTCATCAGGTAAATCATAGTTAAAGACATGTGTTACAGAAGGTATATGAAGACCACGAGCTGCAACATCGGTTGCCACAAGAATATCAATATTACCTTGGGTAAAATCTTCTAGGATACGCAGACGTTTTTTCTGTGGCACGTCACCTGTTAATAGACCTACGCGGTGTCCATCTGCGGCAAGATGCGCCCAAATATCATCACAACGATGTTTGGTGTTAGCAAAAATAATACAGCGCTCTGGCCACTCTTCTTCAATTAAGGTTTGCAGAAGACGCATTTTTTCTTCATTAGAAGGATAGAACAGCTCTTCTTTTATGCTAAACCCAGTTTTTTGTTCAGGTTCAACTTCTACATATTCAGGGTTATTCATCTGCTCGAAAGCTAACTCTCTGACACGATATGAGAGTGTGGCGGAAAAGAGCATATTCATACGCTCTGCGGCATTTGGCATGCGACGGAATAACCAGCGAATATCTTTAATAAAGCCCAGATCGTACATTCTGTCTGCTTCATCAAGTACGACAACTTGAATAGCGTTAAGATTAATGTGACCTTGTTTTACATAGTCAATTAAACGACCTGTGGTACCGATAACGATATCTACACCGTTATTTAATACTTTAAGTTGTTCGTCATAGCCATCTCCACCATAGGCTAGACCCATTTTAACACCAGTGCTTTGTGCTAAAGGTTGTGCATCTGTATAAATTTGCACAGCTAATTCGCGCGTTGGCGCCATAATCAGTGCACGAGGTTGATTCTTTTCATGCCCTTCTTTTGCAGGGTGAGTTAAAAGATAATGAAACGTCGAGGTTAAAAACGCCAACGTTTTTCCTGTTCCTGTTTGGGCTTGCCCAGCAATGTCATGACCTTTCACAGTGATAGGTAACGTCAATGCCTGAATTTGTGTACAATTAGAGAACCCTTTTTTCTCAAGGGCTTCTATCACTTTTGGATGCAAGGCGAAGTCGGAAAACTTCTTTTCTGTCAAATATGTTTTGCTCATAATGTAATAGAATATCAGTTATAGGTTGCATTACAAAAGGATATCCGCTGAAATGCTGATAGTCTTTTGTTATTTAATGTTACACTGGTACGGTCAATATTATTCTTTGGAGTAGAACAATGAGCGATAAAATCCTTCACTTATCTGACAACACATTCGATGTTGATGTATTACAAGCAACCGGCCCCGTGCTCGTTGATTTCTGGGCTGAATGGTGCGGCCCATGTAAAATGATTGCTCCTATTCTAGATGAAGTTGCAACAGAATACGCGGGTAAATTAACAGTTGCGAAGCTAAATATCGATGAAAACCCTGCGACAGCACCAAAATACGGTATTCGTGGTATCCCTACACTGATTTTATTCAAAAATGGTGCAGTTGCTGCGACTAAAGTTGGTGCATTGTCAAAGACTCAATTAAAAGAGTTCTTAGACGAAAACATCTAATTTGATTTAAAGCACCAAAATAACGAAGGACGTTTAGATCTTGTTGGTATTTCTGTTACTGACCGCTAGACGTCCGCTTCGAAGCATGATAAGTTAGCGCCACTTACTTACATAATATAGCGGATTTTATTGGTCATATGATATGACATGGTTAATAAGTCTGAGATATTAAATATCAGGTTCAGATTGTTAGAGCTTTGATATAAACTATTTGAATATTGTATTTGAATAAACTATAAGTAATCTGAATTCATCTAACCAGTCCGGTTGTCTTAGAATAATCTATAGTATTCAAGGAATATAATTTTTCTATATATGTTCCTAACCCATAACTGAAAGTACAATCATCTTGTTACGGCAATGGATGTCACTTTCTGGGGACAGTGTTGTGACTGGTCTATATAGCATTAACATGCTTTCTAACATTATCACGATGTTTATACTGATGTTATAAAGTAGTAATCTGTAATTTTACACATGACGAAACTGACAGCGATTCGCTGTTATACTATTCACGTTCATAGTTCGAGAGTTACCCCGAGTTATTAAGAACCCACCATTATGAATCTTACCGAATTAAAAAATACGCCGGTATCAGAACTGATAGCACTTGGCGAAAATATGGGGCTAGAGAACCTAGCTCGAATGAGAAAACAAGACATCATTTTCTCTATCTTGAAGCAACATGCCAAAAGTGGAGAAGATATTTTCGGTGATGGAGTGCTGGAAATACTACAGGATGGCTTTGGCTTCCTACGTTCCTCAGACAGTTCCTACCTTGCTGGCCCAGATGATATCTATGTTTCTCCAAGTCAAATCCGTCGTTTTAACCTTCGCACTGGTGATACCATAGCAGGGAAAATTCGCCCACCTAAAGAAGGTGAACGCTATTTTGCCCTCCTTAAAGTGAATGAAGTTAACTTTGACAAACCAGAAAACGCCCGCAGTAAAATCCTCTTTGAAAACTTAACACCATTACATGCTAATAACCGCTTACGTATGGAACGTGGTAATGGTTCTACCGAAGATTTAACTGCCCGTGTACTCGACTTGGCTGCACCTATTGGTCGTGGACAACGTGGTTTAATCGTTGCCCCACCAAAAGCGGGTAAAACAATGTTGCTACAAAATATTGCAGCCAACATTGCTCATAACTATCCTGATTGCGTATTAATGGTACTTCTTATTGATGAACGTCCTGAAGAAGTCACAGAGATGCAACGTTTAGTTAAAGGTGAAGTTATTGCCTCTACCTTTGATGAGCCAGCATCTCGTCATGTGCAAGTAGCGGAAATGGTTATTGAGAAAGCCAAGCGTTTAGTAGAACATAAAAAAGACGTTATCATTTTATTAGACTCTATTACTCGTTTAGCCCGTGCTTATAACACCGTAGTACCTTCTTCAGGAAAAGTATTAACCGGTGGTGTGGATGCGAACGCGCTACATCGTCCAAAACGTTTCTTCGGGGCTGCTCGTAATGTAGAAGAAGGTGGTAGTTTAACCATTATTGCGACTGCATTGGTTGATACTGGCTCTAAGATGGATGAAGTTATCTACGAAGAGTTTAAAGGTACAGGTAATATGGAATTACACCTGTCGCGTAAGATTGCAGAAAAACGAGTATTCCCAGCAATTGATTACAACCGTTCAGGAACACGTAAAGAAGAATTACTGACATCGCAAGATGAGTTACAAAAAATGTGGATCCTGCGTAAAATTATCCATCCAATGGGTGAGATTGATGCAATGGAATTCCTCATTAATAAATTAGCGATGACAAAAACAAATGAAGAATTCTTCGACTTTATGAAACGCTCATAAAGTGTTATTACAAAATTGAGAGAGACAACAAAAAAAGAAAAAATTGTGTTGATGATAGAAAAATAAGTGATATCACACCAATTTAGAGGTTGTTAAACTCATTTACTTTGTGTAATTAACGATATGATAAAAACGCCACAAGTCAGTGGCGTTTTTTTTACATTGGACTTAGGTCTTTTATTATCATCGCAAAATGATAATTTGGTATGTATATTGCATATTTATAGTTTTAATAAAAATAGCGATAACATCAATAAAAATAGTTAAGGAAAATTTATTATTGATAAAGGGTGGTGGGTTACTGAGTAAACTCGTCGTGGTACAAGCTGGAGAAAGAATAAAAAACACATGGATGGGTAAATAACCAGCTATATTTATTATAGAGAACAGTACTGTGGATATACTAAAAATGAGCACAAATGTTTTTTACGTGTTCCTATTTTCTTTCGCTTTCCTATTTGTAGCTCGTAAGGTGGCAAAGAAGATTGGACTCGTAGATAAACCTAACTATCGTAAACGACATCATGGGTTGATCCCCCTTGTAGGTGGGATTTCAGTCTATTTTGGTATTGTTTTCGCTTTTTATGTTTCAGATATCTACATTCCTCACAAAGAGCTGTATTTGATTTGTGCGGGGATACTTGTTTTTATCGGTGCGCTTGATGATCGTTATGATATCAGTGTCAAAATCAGGGCAACTATCCAAGCGTTAGTGGGTATTGCTATGATGGTATTCGGTGGTTTAAAACTTGAATCACTTGGTCATGCTTTTGGGCCTTGGGATATGCATTTAGGGCCTTTTGGTTATATCGTCACGCTATTTGCTGTTTGGGCTGCAATCAATGCCTTTAATATGGTGGATGGTATTGATGGTTTATTAGGCGGTCTTTCTTGCGTTTCGTTTGGTGCACTGGGTATTTTACTTTACCAAAGTGGAAGCTCTGCACTTGCGTTTTGGTGCTTCTCATTTATTGCCGCGATTTTACCTTATATCATGTTAAACCTTGGTGTTTGTGGTAAAAAATTTAAAGTCTTTATGGGCGATGCGGGAAGTACGCTAATAGGCTTTACTATTATTTGGCTATTAATTTCCTCTACTCAAGTTGATCCTCATCCAATCAATGCGGTTACTGCATTATGGATCATTGCTATTCCTCTTATGGATATGGTGGCAATTATGTACCGCCGTTTACGTAAAGGAATGAGTCCTTTTTCACCAGACCGTCAACATATCCACCATTTAATTATGCGAGCAGGTTTTACCCCTCGCCAAGCTTTTGTTTTGATCACGCTTGCAGCCGCGGTGTTGGCCGCTATTGGTATTATTGGTGAAAACTTATCTTTTGTACCAGAATGGGTAATGTTGGCATTGTTTTTGCTTGCTTTTGTTATGTACGGTTATTGCATTAAACGCGCGTGGCGAGTCGCTCGTTTTATTAAACGATATAAACGTCGCCTACGTAAAGCGACACAACTTAAGCATTAAATAAGCAGAGGTCTTTTAACGTGATGAACTCGGAAAATAACGTCTCCCGACAGGGGTTTTCACCCGATAATGAACTCGATATTCGAGGTCTTTGTTGTGCACTATGGTCAGGAAAACGCTGGATAATAGGGTTCGCGCTGCTTTTTGCGCTGATTGCATTAGGGGCATCTTACTTGATGCAACCTAAATGGAGCGCTATTGCGATGACAGAGAGACCTACTGTGAATAATTTAGGTAGTTATTATTCTCAGTCTCAGTTCTTACGTAATCTTGATACGCAAATTAATCCGTCTGTAACTGTTTCTCAGTTAAGTATCCCTGATGAAGCTTATCAAGAGTTTGTAACACAGATTTCAGCTTTTGATACACGACGTGAGTTTTGGCTGCAAACGGATTATTACAAACAACGTAAAGAAAATGATGCGCAAGCAGACGCGGCATTATTAGATGAGCTCATCAATAATATTCAATTTACACCGGCTGATGAGAAGAAATTGGTTAATGATCAATTGAAACTCATTGCTGAAACGGCCAACGATTCGAGTCAACTGCTCAATGAATATATCGCTTTTGCGAATAAACGTGCCGCAGAGCATCTAAATGAAGAAGTGATTGCCGCATGGGCAACTCGAACACAATCGATGAAAGCCTTAGTGAAACGCCAAGAAATGGCCGCTCAAGCTGCTTATCAACGACAAATTAATTTACTCAAACAATCGATTAAAGTTGCTGAGAAACAAGGTATTTCTCAAAAACAGACCTCGATTGCGATAGATGAATTACCGGATTCGAAGCTGTTTCTACTCGGCGTGCCTTTATTGCAATCACAGTTAGAAACATTAATGGCAACAGGACCAGATTTTGATAGTGATTATGATCAAAATACGGCAATGTTATCCACCCTCGCGGTAGGTGCTAAATTACAAGATAACTTCCAAACTTACCGTTTCTTACGTACACCTGAAGATCCTGTGAAACGAGATAGTCCTCGCCGTGCCTTTATGATGGTGCTTTGGGGCGCTATTGGTGTTTTAGTGGGCGCGGGTGTGGCATTAGTCAGACGTAGTTCATTAAAAAAATAATCATTATTACCTTTTTATCATTTTAATAATAACGAGACATCAGGTGTATTTTCACCTGATGCCCCTGAGAATAAGGGCATATTGCTTTCCCAAAAATAAGCAATATAACAAAGAAAAAAGAGAGCCACTGTGAAAGTGTTGACTGTTTTTGGCACACGCCCTGAAGCGATCAAAATGGCACCTTTAGTGCACGCTTTAGCAAATGATGATTCGTTTGAGGCGAAAGTTTGTGTTACGGCCCAACATCGAGAAATGCTTGATCAGGTATTAAATCTTTTCGAGATCAAACCAGATTATGATCTCAATATTATGAAACCAGGACAAGATTTAACAGATATAACCTGTCGCATTTTAGAAGGTTTAAAACCTGTTCTAGCGTCATTTCAACCTGATGTTGTGTTAGTACATGGTGATACAACCACCACCATGGCGGCAAGCCTTGCTGCTTTTTATCAACAAATCCCCGTCGGTCATGTTGAAGCGGGATTACGTACCGGTAATCTCTATTCTCCTTGGCCAGAAGAAGCGAATCGGACAATTGCCGGCCATTTGGCGATGTACCATTTTGCTCCCACTGAAACTGCAAAGTTAAATCTGGTGCGAGAAGCGGTTGCGGATAAAAATATTTTTGTTACCGGCAATACCGTTATTGATGCGCTATTTTGGGTTAGCGAGCGAGTGATGGGAAATCAAACCCTGCTCGATGAACTTGCTGTGCAATATCCCTTTATTCAGCCAGAAAGAAAGATGATCTTAGTTACGGGACATCGCAGAGAAAGCTTTGGGGGTGGTTTTGAGCGCATTTGCCAAGCATTAGCAGAGATTGCATTGGCTCACCCCGATGTTGAAGTTGTCTATCCTGTTCACTTGAATCCTAATGTAAGTGAACCCGTAAAGCGTATTCTGCATGGAATTAATAATATTAAATTAATTCAACCGCAAGATTATCTGCCTTTTGTTTATTTAATGAACCACGCTTACCTTATTTTAACTGATTCAGGTGGTATTCAAGAAGAGGCGCCTTCATTAGGTAAACCTGTTCTTGTTATGCGCGATACAACAGAGCGCCCTGAAGCAGTTGAAGCCGGTTCTGTGCGTTTAGTAGGTACAGATACTAAACGTATTGTTAGCGAAGTAACCTCTTTATTGACAGACGAAAACGCATATCACCAAATGAGTAAAGCAACAAATCCTTATGGTGATGGTCATGCCTGCCAACGTATTCTTGAAGCATTGAAAAATAATCAGGTGACATTATGAGTTTTGAAACTATTTCTGTTATCGGCCTCGGCTACATTGGATTACCAACAGCGGCAGCTTTTGCCTCTCGTAAAAAAAGTGTTATTGGTGTGGATGTTAACCAACACGCTGTTGATACCATTAATAAAGGTCAAATTCACATCGTTGAACCTGATCTGGATAAAGTGGTAAAACAAGCCGTTGAAGAAGGGCATTTAAAAGCCTATACCACACCACAACCCGCAGACGCTTACCTTATTGCAGTTCCAACCCCCTTTAAAGGCGAACATGAACCTGATCTGGCTTATGTTGAAGCTGCTGCGCGTTCAATAGCACCTGTACTTAAGAAAGGTGATTTGATTATTTTAGAATCAACCTCACCCGTTGGAACAACAGAACAAATGTCACAGTGGCTTGCGCAGGCACGTGAGGATTTAACTTTCCCACATCAACAAGGTGAAAATGCCGATATTGATATCGCTTATTGCCCTGAGCGTGTATTGCCAGGACAAGTGATGGTTGAACTTATCCGCAATGACCGTGTTGTGGGGGGCATGAACCGTAAATCATCAGAGCGTGCCAGCGAGTTATACAAAATTTTCCTTGAAGGTGAATGTGTTATCACTAATGCCCGTACTGCAGAGATGTGTAAGCTAACAGAAAATAGCTTCCGTGACGTGAATATTGCATTTGCTAATGAGTTATCCCTGATTTGTGCCGACCAAGATATTAATGTGTGGGAGCTAATCAGTTTGGCTAATCGTCATCCTCGCGTGAATATTTTACAGCCGGGTCCTGGTGTCGGTGGACACTGTATTGCCGTTGATCCTTGGTTTATCGTGTCTCAAAATCCTAAGCAATCACGCTTAATTCATACTGCCCGTTTGGTCAATGATGGCAAACCTGTATGGGTTATCGACCAAGTTAAAGCCGCTGTGGCGGATTGTTTAACTGAAACCGGTAAACGTGCTAACGAGATCAAAATTGCCTGCTTTGGTTTAGCCTTTAAACCTAATATTGACGATTTACGTGAAAGTCCAGCAATGAATATCACCCAACAAGTTGCTAACTGGCATAGTGGGAAAACATTTGCTGTGGAGCCAAATATTCATGAATTACCGACTAAATTAAAAGGTATCACTGAATTAGTCTCTACAGAGCAGGCATTAAAAGAGGCGGATATTGTTTTAATGTTAGTCGACCATCAACAGTTTAAAGCGATACCTGGTAGCCAAGTTACCCAAAAATGGATTGTCGATACAAAAGGAGTATGGCGTTGAGACGTATTTTAGTCACAGGCGGCGCCGGTTTTATCGGCTCCGCGGTTGTTAGACATATTATTGATAACACCAATGACAGTGTCGTCGTGGTAGATAAACTGACTTACGCGGGAAATTTAGAGTCACTTGCCCCAGTGGCAAACAGTGAACGTTACGCGTTTGAACAGGTTGATATTTGCGATCGCGCTACACTTGATAGTTTATTTGCGCAATATCAACCAGATATCGTGATGCATTTAGCCGCGGAAAGCCATGTTGACCGCTCTATTGATGGGCCTGCAGCGTTTATTGAAACTAATATTGTTGGTACTTACACCTTATTAGAAGCTGCACGTCATTTCTGGTCAGTATTACCTGAAGATAAAAAAGCGGCATTTCGTTTCCACCATATTTCAACTGATGAAGTGTATGGCGATTTAGAAGGAACGGATGATTTCTTTACTGAAACGACACCTTATGCACCAAGTAGCCCTTATTCAGCTTCTAAAGCATCCAGTGACCACCTTGTACGAGCATGGTTGCGTACCTATGGCTTGCCAACATTGATCACTAATTGTTCAAATAACTATGGCCCTTATCATTTTCCTGAGAAATTAATCCCGCTGATTATTTTGAATGCAATTTCAGGAAAACCACTGCCTGTTTATGGCAAAGGTGAACAAATTCGCGATTGGCTCTATGTTGAAGATCATGCCCGTGCATTGTATTTAGTGGCAACAACGGCTCAACCGGGTAAAACATATAATATTGGTGGTCATAATGAACGCCGTAATATTGATGTAGTGACAACTATTTGTGAATTGCTCGAAGAGTTGCATCCTAATAAACCTGCTGGTGTGGCGAAATATGTTGATTTAATTACCCATGTAAAAGACAGACCGGGTCACGATCTACGCTATGCTATTGATGCCGCTAAAATTGCAGCAGAGTTAGGTTGGAAACCACAAGAGACCTTTGAGTCAGGTATTCGTAAGACGGTATTGTGGTATTTAAATAACCAAACTTGGTGGCAACGAGTACTAGATGGCTCTTATGCAGGAGAGCGTTTAGGACTGGGTGATTGATTACGTGAAGGATAAATGATGAAAGGTATTATTTTAGCGGGTGGCTCTGGTACACGCTTACATCCGATAACGAAAGGGGTATCGAAACAGCTGTTACCTATCTATGATAAACCCATGATCTATTATCCGCTCTCAGTACTTATGTTAGCGGGAATTCGTGATATTTTGATTATCACCACTCCTGATGATCTCACCTCATTTCAACGTTTATTGGGTGATGGCTCTGCATTTGGTGTCCATCTGCAATATAAAGTTCAGCCATCTCCTGATGGCTTAGCTCAAGCCTTTATTTTAGGGGATGAGTTTATTGGTGATGAGCACTGTTGTTTAGTCTTAGGCGATAATATCTATTTTGGTCAAGGGTTTAGCCCCAAACTAAAACAAGTTGCTCAACGTCAGCGGGGCGCAACAGTATTTGGTTATCAAGTGATGGATCCGGAGCGCTTCGGTGTTGTTGAATTTGATGATGATTTCAAAGTGCTGTCAATAGAAGAAAAACCTCAACAGCCTAAATCGAATTGGGCGGTCACTGGGCTTTATTTCTATGATAACCGCGTGGTTGATTTTGCGAAAAAGGTGAAACCTTCTGTTCGTGGTGAGCTTGAGATAACCTCGATTAATCAGATGTATCTTGAGTGTGGTGAGCTTAATGTGGAGCTATTGGGACGCGGTTTTGCTTGGTTAGATACGGGGACTCACGATAGTTTAATTGAAGCCAGTACTTTTGTACAAACCGTTGAAAAACGTCAAGGTTTTAAAGTGGCGTGTCTGGAAGAGATCGCTTGGCGTAATGGTTGGTTAACTGACGAACAAGTTAGAGAAAGCGCAAAATCACTCGCCAAAACAGGTTATGGCCGCTATCTATTGGATTTATTACATGTCCGTCCTCGCCAATATTAATTATCTTGAGTGGGAGAGCGATTTTTTCTCCCTCAATACAGGCCGTCTTGAGTTTAGTGCTCAAGCGCCTGTTTTAACACAAGATAGGCTTGAGCAATTTACGGTTGTTCATGCCAAAGTTGCTTCCTATGATCTTCTACTGATTGATAACTTAACGCAATTAGGATTTCAATTCGCTGAAGGTGAAATAGATTTCAAATTGCCAATTGGCACAGAAAATGCTTGTGGAAATATTGCTGAAATACATTTTCGCACTGCCAATGAAACTGATATCCCATTATTAATGACAACGGCTTCTGCGGCTTTTGTACAAAGTCGCTTTCGAGCGCCATGGTATCAAGAAGGTGATAGCAGCCGTTTTTATGCATTATGGGTAAAAAAAGCGGTTTTAGGCACTTTCGATGATAGCTGTTTATTGACGATGGATCGCGAAAATAAGGTTACAGGGTTTGTAACATTACGTCGGATTTCTGAGAGTGAAGCAAGAGTGGGATTACTTGCTGTAATGCCCAATAGAACAGGACAAGGCATTGGTAAGCAACTGATGTCGGTGGCGAAGTATTGGTGTCAACAGCAAGGTCTATCAACCCTCTATGTTGCAACACAAATTAGCAATATTGCAGCTTCGCGTTTATATACACAAAGCGGTGCTTTAATTGATAGCACTACTTATTGGTTATACAGGGGATAATATGATTCCGTTTAATAAACCACCCGTTGTTGGCACAGAATTAGAGTATATGAAACAGGCGATGGAAAGTGGCAAGCTCTGTGGTGATGGCAACTTCACAAAAAAATGTGAAAAGTGGTTAGAAGAACAATTTCATTGTCATAAGACGCTGTTAACACCTTCTTGTACAGCATCGTTAGAAATGGCGGCTATCCTTCTGGATATCAAACCCGGCGATGAAGTGATTATGCCGAGTTTCACTTTTGTTTCGACTTCGAACGCCTTTGTTTTACGTGGTGCAACTATTGTGTTTGTCGATATTCGTCCAGACACCATGAACCTTGATGAAACAAAAATTGAAGCGGCGATTACGGAGAAAACGCGTGCGATAGTGCCCGTTCATTACGCAGGTGTTGCCTGTGAAATGGATACCATTATGGCAATCGCCAAAAAGCATAACCTGTTTGTCGTTGAAGATGCTGCGCAAGGGGTAATGTCGACTTATAAAGGCAAAGCCTTAGGAACTATCGGTCATATTGGTTGCTATAGCTTTCATGAGACGAAAAACTATTCATCAGGTGGTGAAGGTGGGGCAACACTGATTAACGATCCGGCTTTAATTAATCGTGCGGAAGTGATCCGTGAAAAAGGCACCAATCGTAGTCAATTTTTCCGTGGGCAAGTTGATAAATACACTTGGCGTGATATTGGCTCTAGCTATTTGCTGTCTGATTTGCAAGCCGCTTATCTTTGGGCGCAACTCGAACAAGCCGATAAAATTAATGAACGTCGTTTAGCATTCTGGCAAATCTATTACGATGCATTAACGCCGTTAGCCGAACAAGGTTTGTTAACATTGCCTGTTGTACCAGACGGTTTAGAGCATAATGCCCATATGTTCTATATTAAACTTAATGATATAGAGCAGCGTACGGCTTTTAATGAGTATATGAAAGCACAGGGCGTCTTAACGGTATTCCACTATGTATCACTGCATACGAGTCCTGCCGGAATGAAGT
This sequence comes from Proteus sp. G2675, assembly GCF_963886535.1. Classification (NCBI taxonomy): domain Bacteria; kingdom Pseudomonadati; phylum Pseudomonadota; class Gammaproteobacteria; order Enterobacterales; family Morganellaceae; genus Proteus; species Proteus sp. G2675. Next base: position 227,169 of record NZ_CAWPCB010000037.1, on the reverse strand, counting down.
TTGGTCGTTTTGATGGTAAAGATATTTTCACTACACAAGAGAGTGAACGCTTGGTGCGCTTACCGATGTTCTACAACATGACTGAAGAAGAGCAGCAAACCGTTATTCATCATATTCGTCATTTCTTTGCTTGATATGTCGTTAGCTAAAGCTTCAATTTGGACAGCTGGGTCAACCTTGATAAAAATCGGGGCTGGCCTGTTGGTCGTAAAGTTATTGGCGGTCTCCTTTGGTCCCTCCGGAGTGGGACTTGCGGGTAACTTCCGCCAATTAATTACCGTTCTTGGTGTACTGTCAGGGGCGGGTATTTTTAATGGTGTAACAAAATTGATTGCGCAATATCAAGATGATGCAGTACAACGCAAAAATGTGTTGGGTACATCATCATCAATGATATTGCTGTTTTCTACACTACTTGCCATTTTATTTCTTATTTTTACCACACCAATTAGTCGCGTTTTATTTGGTGATGACTATCTGCAATATCTAGATATTGTCAGAATGGTTGCCTTTATTCAGATGGGGATTGCCTATGCCAACTATTTTCTGGCGATATTAAAAGGTTATCGAGATGCATCTGGAAACGCTTTAGCGATTATTGCGGGAAGTTTAATTGGTGTTATTGCCTATTATCTCTGTTATCTCGTTGCCGGTTATCATGGTGCATTAATTGGCTTAGCTTTAGTACCTGCACTGATTTTATTGCCAGCGATGGTTATCTTAATAAAACGTAAGCGTTTTGCTCTGAGTGAATTAAAACCAAGTTGGGATAAGGCTATCGCCAGTCATCTTGGCAAATTTACCATTATGGCGCTACTGACTTCTATCACTTTACCCGTCGCTTATATCATGATGCGTAATTTGTTAGCAGAACATTATAGCTGGGATGATGTTGGCATTTGGCAAGGGGTTAGCAGTATATCGGATGCTTATCTACAATTTATTACAGCATCATTTTCTGTTTACTTATTACCCACACTTTCACGATTAACGCAAAAAAGTGAGATAGCCAAAGAGATAACCAAGTCACTGAAATTCGTCTTGCCAGCGGTGGCAGTGGCTAGTTTTATGGTTTGGTTATTGCGAGATTTTGCCATTTGGTTACTATTTTCTGAAAAATTTATCGCTATGCGAGAGTTATTTGCTTGGCAACTGGTTGGTGATGTGTTGAAAGTAGGGGCTTATGTTTTTGGCTATCTGGTGATTGCAAAGGCTGCTTTGCGTTTTTATATTCTGACAGAAGTGAGCCAATTTGCCTTATTAACGCTTTTTTCACGCTGGCTTATTCCTGAACATGGTGCCTTAGGTGCAGCTCAAGCCTATATGGCAACCTATATTATTTACTTCCTTCTCTGTAGTTCTGTTTTCGTGATTTATTGCAGGCGCAAATGACAACTTTGATTTACGTACTAGGTTCAGACATTGTGCATCATAACAACACAATGTTACGCTTTTTTAACGACCACCTCGTGACTGAGGCGGCATTAACGTATAAACCTCGTTTTATCGTTGCCAGTAAAGATAACTCGTTATCATCACTTTATCCTCATTTAGAGATTGAGTGTTTAGCGGATAAAAAACAAGTCGCGCAGAGAGTGGTAGCATTAGCTAAAGCAGATAGAAAACAACGTTTTCTATTTCTGGGGCAATTTAATGCGCCTATTTGGCTTGCTTTATTGATGGGCAAAATTAAACGTCATCAATTCTGGTGGCATATTTGGGGTGCTGATCTTTATCAGGATGCTAAGCAATTAAAATTTAGACTGTTTTATCTGTTACGTAAACTTGCGCAAAAAAGGGTTGGACGTGTGTTTGGTACACGGGGTGATCTAAATTATTTTGCTCAATCAAATGTTAATATCCCCGCGAATTTGCTCTATTTCCCAACAAGAATGGATCCGGCGCTGACGCTTACAGAAAAGAAGGCCGTTGATCCTCAGCATATTACCATTGTATTAGGTAACTCAGGCGATAAATCTAACCGCCATATCGATGCTTTAAATGCGATTGCTGAACAATTTGGTCATAAAGCAAAAGTGATCATTCCTATGGGATATCCCGCTAATAACGAGGATTATATTCAGCAAGTATCTGATGCAGCGACAAACTTATTTCCAACAGAACACGTTGAGATATTACGACATAATCTTGCCTTTGATGATTATCTCGCACTCTTAAAAACCTGTGATTTAGGTTATTTTATTTTCCAACGTCAGCAGGGTATTGGTACGTTATGCCTGTTGATCCAATTTGGGATCCCTTTTGTGATTAGCCGTCAAAATCCATTTTGGCAAGACTTAACAGAGCAAAGTGTTCCCGTTTTCTTCTCTGGTGATAAACTTGATGTGGCGTTAATTGAAGAAGCGCAACGTCAATTATTGCTACTGGATAGGAAGAATATCACCTTCTTTGCACCTAACTTTATCCAAGGTTGGAAGCAATTGATTGAGATGAGCACAGGAGACACCCAATGACATTGGCGCAATTGGGGGGGTTAACCCTTGTCTACTTTATCTCGTTGGGGTTTATTTTATTACTGACCTACCAAGAGTTTCGTCGGGTACGCTTTAATTTTAATGTCTTCTTTTCCATGCTTTATTTGCTGACATTCTATTTTGGCTTTCCATTAACTTGTTTATTAGTCTTTCAGTTTGATGTGGCAGTTGTTCCTGTCGATGCCTTATTACACGCTCTATTAGCCGCTACTAGCTTTTATGCGATTTATTATGTCACTTATAAGGTAAGACTAAGAAAAGCCTCTAGCGAGCCTTCTAGGCCGTTATTTACGATGAATCGGGTAGAGACCAACCTAACTTGGATACTGTTAGCGTTAATTGCTATCGTCACTGTGGGCATATTTTTCTTACAAAATGGCTTCTTACTCTTTAAGTTGAAAACATATAGCCAAATTTTTTCAAGCCAAGTATCAGGTGTGGCGCTAAAACGCTTTTTCTATTTTTTTATTCCTGCAATGCTGGTGGTCTATTTCTTAAAGCCCACACAACAACGTTGGCTTTTTTTCCTTTGTGCGACGGTCGGCTTTGGTATTTTGACCTATGTTATCGTCGGGGGAACACGCGCAAATATCATTATTGCGTTTGCACTATTTTTATTTATTGGCATCGTACGTGGTTGGATAACCTTATGGATGTTAATTGCTGCAGGTGTGATGAGCATTGTCGGTATGTTTTGGTTAGCACTAAAACGTTACGGGCTTGATGTCAGTGGTGCCGAAGCTTTTTATACCTTTTTATATCTGACTCGCGATACCTTCTCTCCTTGGGAAAATCTTGCATTATTGTTGAATAATTACGACAAAATCGAGTTTCAAGGACTCGCACCTATTATTCGCGATTTTTATGTGTTTATCCCTTCATGGGTTTGGCCACAAAGACCAGATGTCGTACTAAATTCAGCAAACTATTTTACTTGGGAAGTGCTTAATTATCATGCAGGACTTGCCATTTCACCAACGTTAATTGGCTCCTTGGTGGTGATGGGGGGCGTTGTATTTATCCCCTTAGGCGCGGTGGTTGTTGGGCTTATTATTAAGTGGTTTGATTGGCTCTATCAGCAGGGGTTAAATGAACACAATCGCTACAAATCTGCCATTCTTCAAGCATTTTGCTTTGGTGCTATTTTTAACATGATTGTTTTAGCGCGTGAGGGCGTTGATTCGTTTGTGTCTCGCGTGGTCTTTTTCTGTTTAGTATTTGGTGCCTGTTTAATTGCAGCCAAACTCCTGTATTGGTTATTTGAAAGTGCAGGATTAGTTCGTCACTATGTTATTAATCAAGTGCGCAATAAACCTCGTTTAGAACAAAAGGAAAAGTAATGGATACAAATTCAATTCCGAAGTATTCCATCCGTGGGCACAATATCTGGGGATTTAAAGATATGGCGCATTTTTTGGATTATCTTTATCAAGGTGCGCAAATTAAAAGTGGCTCTTTAATTGCGATTAATGCAGAAAAAATCTTAACCGCAGAAACAGATAAAGGCCTAAATCAGTTATTAGATGAAGCGGATTATTTGTACGCCGATGGCATTAGTGTTGTTCGCGGCATTCGACGTAAATATCCTGATGCACAAGTGTCTCGTATTGCGGGAGCCGATTTATGGGAAGCTTTAATGGAGCGTGCCGGGAAAGAAGGCACACCGGTCTTTTTGGTTGGTGGCAAACCTCAGGTATTGGCGCAGACGGAAAGTAAATTAAAGGCACAATGGAATGTGAATATTGTCGGTAGCCAAGATGGTTACTTTACGCCACAAGATAGAGATGCACTTTTTGAACGTATCAAAGCTTCTGGGGCAAAGATTGTGACCATTGCCATGGGCTCACCTAAGCAAGAGCTATTTATTCGTGCTTGTCGGCAAGTACACCCAGACGCGTTATATATGGGCGTAGGTGGCACTTACGATGTTTTTACAGGGCATGTTAAGCGTGCGCCAAAAGCGTGGCAAAATTTAGGCCTAGAGTGGTTATATCGTTTACTGTCACAACCTAGCCGGATCAAGCGCCAATTTAAGTTATTAAAATTTGTTGGTTATTACTATTCCAATAAATTGTAAGTTGCGTGAGTATTTTTTGTCGGCAATAAGTGTTAAATAGCAAAAATCGCAATCTTTACTGGTATCTTGATTGTTTGATTATTATACTAATGGGGCGTTGAGTGGGTAAAAACGCTCCATTTATCGACGAAATGCACAAACTATCGTCAAACAAACTTTTTTTTTCAAAAAGCACTAGACAGACAGTGCGTAAATCCGTACTATCCTCTCCCGCAACGGCGTGAAGCGCCCGTAGCTCAGCTGGATAGAGCGCTGCCCTCCGGAGGCAGAGGTCTCAGGTTCGAATCCTGTCGGGCGCGCCATTAAAGCGTGCTAAGAGTTACGGTGAAGAGCGTTGTTGTAGAAGTAGTAAGATAGCTGTTATGGTGGCTATAGCTCAGTTGGTAGAGCCCTGGATTGTGATTCCAGTTGTCGTGGGTTCGAGTCCCATTAGCCACCCCATCTTATCTTAGTTTTTGTTTATGCGAGGGTGGCGGAATTGGTAGACGCGCTAGCTTCAGGTGTTAGTGTCCTAACGGACGTGGGGGTTCAAGTCCCCCCCTTCGCACCATAAACAAGATAAGAGCAGTCATTCAGACGGCGAGTAGCGCAGCCTGGTAGCGCAACTGGTTTGGGACCAGTGGGTCGGAGGTTCGAATCCTCTCTCGCCGACCAATAAGAAAAAGCCTCGATATATATCGAGGCTTTTTTGCATTTATTATCAAGCTATTGACAGCAATATTGTCTTATTTCATTTATATTGTTGTATCTTCCTTCTGTCCTTTCTCTTTTGTCCTTTTGCTACTGTCCTAAACACAATAGACCGTTTATCTATGATTCATGATTAAAGCAGGTTGTTGGCTCTTTTAGTTTAAAAAGGGAGATCATTAGGCTATTTGTTTACAGGGCAGTGTAAGTATATTAGTTAAAGATTATTAATAATTTGTATTACCGCCTGATTTTATACTACATAAAAAGAGCATCATGAGAAAGTTAAATGATTTATGTAACCGTATGAATTTAAATGAAATATTTTTTATTGTCGGTAAAAAACAACACATGGCAAATTTGATGTCGCTAAAAGGTGACATATAACTCAATGATTTTTATATATTATATACTGGTGTTAGCTTAACTGTCGTGAAACAGAGACGAGTTGGCAAATTTATTTTTTCTTTTTTATTTAACAATAGCCTGATAAAAATACGCTCTCTGATCTTTTATATTTTAAATACGCCATACAGGCGAAGGCGCCTAAAAAATTCAATTAGTTAGTTTTATACTGTTTGAGAATTAATTTTTTATTGGCGGAAAATAAAAGTTGGCACGCTAAATGCATTACTTATCCTGTAGATGCTCATTCCACTCCTTATGACAGCATATGTCTTCATAAACCTAGGAATGATGCAGAGCCGATTATCGGTGCCTACGTCCACGTTATCGATGAAACACCATTCATCACCAACAGGACGAAACGTTGAGTGAGGCACCATCCGTCTGTAGACCTGATTGTATATTTTATGCACCTGTATTTTTTAATACGGGTGTTTTTTTGTCTGTTTTTTATCTCATCCCTTTTGAATTGATAACACTATCACGCTATTATCCAGCGCAAGGGTAAATAGGGGGTAGCATCACGATGATAAATAACCAAAAAGCGTATCTTGCGCAAGAAAGGCTCTTTTTGATAGATAAGTTTGGCCCATTATTGTTTTTTTTGATCCCGCTGATCATGCTGATTATCGGTGGAAAATCATGGGCGAAGTATGTCGCTTTTCTGTGTCAGGGGATCGCACTGATTTATATCGTGGTGTTTTACCAAGCAAGAAAATATTATTTGTCATTTACACACCAAAATAATAAAGGGATACCTTATCGTTTTTATCGTATCGCTTGGGTCTATTTATTTTTAATTTTGTGTCTTGAAGTAGTACTACTGGTTCAACACGCTTTTTAAAAGTAATAAAAAACCCTCAATTTTGTGTTTGAGGGTTTTGGTCAATAAATGAAATGATGTATTTATTGCAGTGCTTTATTTGTTTTAGGCTCGTCAAAAATAACAGAGTCTTTTTTTAACGTCATTAATAGCGCATCTTTGCGTACTTTGGCTGACTCAACTGATTTATTCTGTTTATCTAGCACATCAGCCAACCACGCAAAATCATGAACATCTGGACGCTGTTTTAATGCATTGCGAAATGCTGTTTCTGCTTGTGCCCATTGCCCTTGTTGCATGGCAATTTGACCGACGGTGCTATTGAGTAATGGTGTCGGACCATGTTGTTTAATTAGTGAGTTAAGCACTTTTAAAATTGAGTCTGGATCGCTGTTTTTTAAGCGCGGTAATAATAAGATCAGGCGTTCATCATAGTGACGTTTGATCCCATCTAAAATGATCGTCTGCGCAGTTTGCGGATCGTTGCACTCAATAAGGTGTTCTGCTAATACAAATCGTAGTCCATTATCATGTTGGATCTTACGAGGCTGTGCCTTCCACCAATTTTTCAGTCCATCACAACCATTTTCGGACATCTTCTGTCCCATCAGCCCAATATAGGCTTGTTGACGTAATTGCTCTAATTCATCATCTGTATGTAGGGCTATTTTCTGCATTGAAGGGATGATATCAAGTAGTGCTTGCCAAGCTTCTGTACGTATATACGCAGTTTCTGCTAAGCGTAATACTTCCGGATGACGAGGTACTTGATTGAGTAATTCATCGACCCCAGTACGAGCAGCATGGTTTTCATTTTGCGCCAGTAAAATGCGCACTCGGGTAATATCAACGGGTAACTGATTGGTATCAGCAAGTTCAGAAGCACGCTCCAGATGTTGCTGTACTCTAAACTCATCACCCCGTTGTTGTGCTGCTTCTGCTGCTAGTAAATAGTTTACTACAGGTTGTTCCGCATAATCGGCATTGCGGCTCATCAGTTTTTCTACTTGTTTGAAATCACCTTCCGCAAGTTTCATTAATGCTAACCGTGTTTGTTTACGTGCTCGGCTGCGTTTGCGCAAAGAGAACCAACTATAGGCTTTAGAGCCTGTACCAATAAAACGACGATAACACCAGCCAAGCAAGAGCAATATCAGTTGCAGTAGGACAAACATGATCACAAGACTGGTAACGCTAGTTTCAATATCCCAATTATCGGTTTGTATAAAGACATAACCTTGATGACCCGCTAATACAGGGCCGAAGATTATCCCAGCAATCAATACCACAAACAGGAGTAAGATCTTGAACATAAATTTATTCTCCTTGTGGTGCTACGGTTGTTGATGTCGTTGTTCCTGATGTTGCACTATCTTGTGCTGCATCAACCGCATAAGGGGCTTGTGTAGCTTCGGCATCTTTGGCTTCAACCGCTTCTGGCTGTGATGTCTCGTTTTGGGTCAGCAAATTACGGATCTGCTTTTCTACTCGTTTTTCTAACAGAGAGAGGCTTTTTAATTCTGCTGGCATTGCGAGAGTAATAGGCTGCTTTTCAAGCTCATTAATACTGTCTAAGAAAGCCGTTGTATTCGGATCGGTGGTATCAAAATAGGCGCGTACCCAAGTAGATACCGCTTCTAATGATTGTTGATAAATCTCTGTTTGATGGCGAGGTACCGCTTGAGAAGCAATTAATAAACGAGAGCGGATATTTTCTCGCAGATAAATATCTTGGTTTGGGGCTAATAGTGGAATAGCGGTACTGTCTCGACGACGGATAGTAATAAAGTCATCCATAAAGCTTTTCCAGCTTTTACTGAGGTTTTGCTTCCAGTCAGAAAGCGAGCCTGAAATGGCTTCATCATTTTTATCCATCGGTGAGCCATCACGCTCAAACCCAGATAAGCGTAGGTTATCAACCTGATTAGCTAACTGATTTAATTGTAAAATAGTACCATCATTATCAATTTTGCTCAGTGCGGCTAAGTTGCCAATATCTTCATTAATGGCACGGCGGATGGCCAATAAGCTTGGGTCATTCATTTCTGCTAAGCTACTATCTGCACCTTTTAATAAACTTACCGCTGTGACGACATCTTGGTCATTCCATAATTTGCGGCCCGCCATTTTTACCATAAAATCAGCTTGCGCTAATAGCCAGCTCTTTACATCTGCACTTGAGATAGCAGCAAATTGCGTTTGTAAATTTTGGATTTGACGCTCAGTAACTTGGCGTTCATTTTGCAGTTTATCAATAGTGAGTTTTTGTGAGTTAAACTGACTGTCAATATTGTCAAAACGTTGTTGATAAGTATCTTGCAATTGTTGTAATTGTGCCAATTGTGATTTTAGCGATTGGTTTTCTGTACTTAGTTTAGTCGCTTGTTGAGTGGTGTAATAATAAAGACCACCACCGATTGCCAGAATAACGAGGATCGCAACGGCACTCCCTATCAAACCTGAACGCTTATTGTTTACAGGTTTTACTTCTTGATAGCGGATATCGTCATCAGCCTTTGATGTACCATTCTGCAAGTCATTTTCATTCGTATTTTTCTGTTCCGTCATATCGGCGTCTCATTTAAGTTCTATATTAATGCATGAAATAAAGCATCATTATTGGCACTTTCAGCAACGGTTATTTTTTTAAAGCCTAATGTGCTAGCTATTGTTGCTAATCGTTTACTGACCACCACTAAATGACTGTCTAACAGCCATGCTTTTTCAGATCCAGCGACTAGATAAAAGAGTTGTTGCAACATTTCGCCACTGGTGACCACAAAGGTATCCACTTGGGCATTTTTCCACTTTAGCGCAAACTCTTCAGATACATAATCAATAAATAGACGCTGATAACATTCACATTCATCAACAATTGCACCGCGTTGACGTAATGTTGTGGCAAGTAGTTCGCGACCACCATTGCCTCTTAGTAGTAGTACTCGCTTGTTTTCTATTTGTTGAAGTGAAGACAAGGCCAGTAGGTCTTCACTGGTTTCTCCAAATTCTGGATAACGTATAGAATGTCCTGTTAATTGCTGAAACTCTTCTGCGGTGCTTTGACCTATTCCATAATAGAATAGCGTATCTGGCCATGATTGTTGTAATTGATTTAGTTGCCAGTTTGCGTACCACACCGCATTTTTAGAAAGTAAAAAAAGGTAATCACCCGTACTTAGCTTATTTAATTTGTTTTCTAATATGGAAAGCTCTTTACCCGCGGCTATTTCTATTAAAGGTGCATGAAAAGCATGCTTTCCCGCATCAATTAAGCGTTGCGTAAGTTGTTCTCCTGCTGGGCTAGGACGAGTGATTAAAATACTCATATCGCTGTATTACCTTGATATACAGCGGTTAAAATCTCTCTAGCTCCTTTATCTAGTAGCTCTTCGGCAAGAGAAATACCAGCTTGCTCTGCATCTTCAGGTGATACTAAGCGTTCGCCACGTAAAATAGTTTCCCCATCAGGGGAGCCAACTAATGCTCGTAGCCAAATTTTGCCGTTTTGCCAAATTGCATAACTACCAATAGGTACTTGGCAACCCCCCTCAAGGCGAGTGTTCATCGCGCGTTCTGCTTTTACACAAGTTGCAGTATCTGCGTGGTTAAGGGCGGCTAATAAGGCTTGAGTATCATGATCATCTAAGCGACACTCAATGCCAACGGCACCTTGTCCTACCGCAGGAAGAGATTGTTCCGCAGACAAAGAAGAACGAATACGCTCAGTTAATTTAAGACGTTTTAAGCCCGCGACAGCAAGAATAATAGCATCATAGTCGCCATTATCGAGTTTACTTAAACGGGTTCCTACATTACCGCGTAAATCACGAATAATTAAATCGGGGCGCAGTGCTTTTAATTGGCATTGGCGGCGTAGGCTTGAGGTACCAACGACACTTCCGGCTGGCAGTTGTTCTAATGAATCATAATGATTAGAGACAAAGGCATCACGGGGATCTTCTCGCTCACAAATCGTCACCAATCCCAGACCTTCAGGAAAATCAATGGGGACATCTTTCATTGAATGTACGGCAATATCTGCACGAGAGCTGAGTAGTGCTAGTTCTAGCTCTTTGACAAATAACCCTTTACCACCCACTTTCGCTAATGGGGTATCTAAGATGATGTCGCCTTTCGTGACCATCGGTACTAATTCAACGACTAAGCTCGGATGAGCGATTTGTAGTTGTTCTTTAACATAAAGCGCTTGCCACATAGCAAGAGGGCTTTGGCGTGTAGCAATACGGATGGTACTTTTTGACATAATATTATTATCTCTTCCGAGCGAGTTAGCATAATTTCTGTTTATAAATAAGGCTTTGTTTTAACACTTTAAGGTTCATTTTTCCAGTTAAGGCGTGGTGTGGTAAGGAAACAATGAAACATAAAGAGGTTTTAAATCAATATTAGTGAGGTAAAAAATAAAAAAAGGGAATTACAAATAGTAAAAATCGTTATTTTTATCTTTTTACTGTTTTATATCTATATAAAAAGTGTGGTTATTTACAACATTTAAACATTAAATTAATTTATTTAACAATAGTGAGAGGAGAGAAAGGAGAGACTTACAGAATTTTCTGAACACATTGATAAAACAACCATTATTTTAAGGTGACCCTTTTCTATCTATTTTTTCTATAATATAAAACCACCCAAAAAATTAACAAAAATATTAATTAATAAAAAAGAAATAAAATAATTAAATAAATAATGAAAATTTAAATTTTATTTAAATAGACAATGATGAAGTTTGAATATGTCTTTAATTAATTTTATTGTTTATATTGTTATTATTTACTTATTTTTATAGATAATTCATAAAAAGAAGCAATACTATATATAGTTATTATATATCAATGGGTTATGTTTATTATTATTTTTTTACTCTTTTTTAGGTAAAGGTAAGTATTTTTTTCAACTTGTTATCACAAGGTAACTCGTCGATTTTAGCTGTTTTATGGCCGATCAACACTTTTTTCTATATGTTTTCTCTATAAGTAAAATAGACTATCTCTATGATATAAAAGTCATTATTTGCTCTGCTTTATACGATTAAGCGACTAAAAAAGCAATTTAGATCTTGGTGCTATATTTTGAGATCCTCTTTACGCCTTGCTTGCAAGGTGTTAAATTGATCACGTTTCCGAGATTTTGTTAGTAAAGTTTTATCTATTAATAATTGAATAATTAAAGCTCGGTAATTTATAAACTCAGATTCTACTATTTTCTTAGTATTGTTCAGGCGAAACTCTTGTATCTTTATATTGAAACACTGAAGCAACGGCTGGATGCGATTAATCAACTCAGGCTGGAACGTGCATTTGCATCGATGAGTGATGTGTTTAAACAGGTGTATGGTTTAATTCCTGTTTTACTGCATTACCACCACCCTCAGTTGCCAGGCTATATTCAAGGAAATGTCCCTCATGGTACATGTTTCTTTGAACCTGATGACGTGCAACGTCAATGGGTCAATAAGCTGACTAATGCATCATGTGATGAGCCAATGAATGGATACACCAGCGGAGAGTTACCTATTACGGGTATCTATTCGATGGGAAGTACTTCCTCGATTGGGCAAAGTCACTGCTCCGATATTGATATTTGGGTCTGTCACCAATCTTGGCTGGACCAAGATGAGCGTGCACGTTTACAACGTAAATGTTTACTGATCGAACAATGGGCGGGAGAATTAGGTATTGATGTTACTTTTTTCTTAATTGATGAGAACCGCTTCCGTCATCATGCAAGTGGTAGCTTAGGTGGGGAAGATTGCGGCTCAACTCAGCATATCCTGTTACTTGATGAGTTCTACCGTACAGCGGTTCGCCTTGCAGGTAAACGTTTGTTATGGACGATGGTACCAGTAGAAGAAGAGTACCATTACGATGAATATGTTAATTCACTCTATGCCCAAGGTGTATTAACGCCCAATGAATGGCTTGATTTAGGTGGACTGGGTGAGCTTTCTGCCGAAGAGTATTTTGGTGCAAGCCTGTGGCAACTCTATAAGAGTGTTGATTCACCTTATAAAGCCGTATTAAAAAGTATTTTATTGGAAGCCTATTCCGCGGATTACCCTAATGGCAAATTGTTGGCATTAGAAATGAAACAGCATCTTCATCGTGGTGAAATCGTAAATTACGGTTTAGATGCATATTGTATGATGCTTGAGCGTGTAACCCGCTATTTAGTTTCGATTAATGATTTAACCCGCCTTGATTTAATCCGTCGCTGTTTCTACCTGAAAGTTTGTGAAAAACTATCTAATGAAAAAAATGAGAATGAACCTGCAGGTTGGCGACGCCAAGTATTATCTCAGTTAGTCACGCAGTGGCAGTGGGATCACGAACGTTTGGCGATATTAGATAATCGTGATAGCTGGAAAATAGAGCGCGTTCGTAACGCACATAATGAATTATTAGATACGATGATGCAAAGCTATCGTAATCTTATTCGTTTTGCGCGCCGTAATAACTTAAGTGTCAGTGCTAGTCCACAAGATATTGGTGTATTAACACGTAAGCTTTATGCCGCTTTTGAAGCGCTACCGGGTAAAGTAACCCTGGTTAATCCACAGATTTCTCCTGATTTATCCGAGCCTCATTTAACCTTTATCTATGTGCCACCGGGACGCGCTAATCGTAGTGGTTGGTATCTTTATAATCGGGCTCCTGATTTTGCACATATTGTTGGTCATCAACCGTTAGAATATAACCGTTACTTAAATAAATTAGTGGCTTGGTCTTATTTTAATGGCTTACTTACTAAAGATTCACAGGTTTATATTCATCAAGGTGACTCCTCTTGTGATGAAATTAAACTTCATGAATTAGTGCGGGATATCTCGAGTCATTTTCCTATTCGTTTACCTGCCCCGACGCCTAAAGCACTGTATAGCCCTTGTGAAATTAGGCATTTAGCCATTATTGTCAATTTAGAAGTCGACCCAACAGAGCGTTTTTCTGATCAAGTAGTGCATTTTGATTTTAGAAAGTTGGATGTATTTAGCTTTGGCGAGGAAGAGCAATGCTTAATTGGTAGTATCGATTTACTCTATCGTAACTCTTGGAATGAAGTGAGAACGCTGCATTTTAATGGTACGCAATCGATGTTGGAATCGTTAAAAACTATTTTAGGTAAAATGCACCAAGATGCGGCCCCACCTGCATCGGTTGAAGTTTTTTGTTATAGCCAGCATCTACGTGGTTTAATTCGTACCCGTGTTCAACAGTTAGTCTCAGAATGTATTGAATTGCGTTTATCAACCAATAGATTAGAGCCAGGGCGTTTTAAAGCATTACGTATTGCAGGGCAAACATGGGGATTGTTCTTTGAACGTCTTAATGTTTCTGTACAAAAGTTGGAGAATGCCATTGAATTTTATGGTGCTATTTCATACAACAAATTGCATGGATTACCCGTTAAATTAGGCAAAGATGCCCGTTATCTGCCCGCTGTGATTGATGGTTTTGCTTGTGAAGGGATTATTCAGTTCTTCTTTGAAACAACAGAGGATAATAATGTCTTTAATATCTATATCTTAGATGAAGCTAATCGAGTGGAGATTTATTCTCACTGCGAAGGTAGTAAAGAAGAGCTAGTAAAAGATGTCAGCCGTTTTTACTCTTCATCTCATGATCGCTTTACTTATGGCTCAAGCTTTATCAACTTCAATTTGCCACAGTTTTATCAAATCGTGAAAGTGGATGGAGCAACGCAAGTACTGCCTTTTGCTGGGGGATCGTTTGGTAAGCTAAGTGATCTAGGTAAAACAGCGCCAAAAGAAGAGATGAGTACTAAGCCTATTCAAGGATTTAATGACTATCAGGCTGTACATCATCACTGATCATCGACACGGCAAAACCGATAGAGAAGTGATGGGGACTTTCCAGCACCCATCACTTAGTTGTTTGTGTTAAAAAGAAAATGCTTCACCACTTTGTTCGCTGATTGCTTGAGCCAACATGGTTAAAAATTCCCCGCCACTACGATCGCAAACCCACTGTGTACCTTTCCAATCAAAATGATAACCGCCAGAACGCGTTGCTAACCATACTTGATGAAAGGCTTCCTGACGATTAATGATAATTTTACTATGATTTTCAAAGGTTAATGTCATTACGCCACCATTGATTTCACAATCAATATCCGCATCACCTTCATAATTATCAATGGTTTGTTCTATTTCTGACATCAATTCGTCAGCTAATTGGTGAAATTCACTATCGTTCATCTTCATTTTCCTATTTGCTTTTCGAGATCTAACTGCGATTATAGAGGATATTAACCAAATTAATGATAGGCAGATTTCGAATGAAAACGTATTTACGTTGCACCCTTGCTATAATAACACTGATTTCTCTTTCTGGTTGTGGCTTGAAAGGCCCTCTCTATTTCCCGCCTGAAGATACTCAGGCAAATATGACTCAGTCATCCCAGCCAACCCAGCAAGTTGAGACTTCCTCAACACAAAACAATTAGTCAATATTAGAAACGGGACACCCGTTTCAGGCAGGGTTAAGATGCAATTTTCAAAAATGCATGGGTTAGGCAATGACTTTATGGTTGTTGATGCTGTTACCCAAAATGTTTATTTTTCACCAGAATTAATTTGCCGGTTAGCCAATCGACATACTGGTGTTGGGTTTGATCAACTGTTAGTAGTTGAAGCACCTTATGATCCTGAATTGGACTTTCATTACCGCATTTTTAATGCTGATGGGAGTGAAGTCGCACAATGTGGCAATGGTGCTCGCTGTTTTGCTCGATTTGTAAGACTAAAAGGGCTTACAAATAAAAGAGAAATAAAAGTCAGTACCCAGTCTGGCAGAATGACCTTACATGTTATGGATAATGAAGATGTTTGTGTCAATATGGGAGAGCCAGAGTTTGAACCACAAAAAGTACCGTTTCGTGCTCAAAAAGTAGAAAAAACCTATATTATCAGAGCGATGGAACGAACGGTTCTATGTGGTGTGGTGTCAATGGGAAATCCGCACTGTGTGATCCAAGTGGAAGATATCAAAACTGCGGAAGTTGAGTCATTGGGCTCAGTATTGGAACAACACGAACGCTTTCCAGAGCGCGCCAATATTGGTTTTATGCAGGTGGTTGATAGAAATACATTGCATTTACGGGTATTTGAACGTGGTGCTGGAGAAACTCAAGCTTGTGGAAGTGGTGCCTGTGCCGCTGTCGCGGTGGGGATCTCCCAAGGTTTATTAGATAGAAAAGTGAAAGTTAATTTACCGGGTGGATCATTATCAATTGAATGGAAAGGTACAGGAAACCCACTTTATATGACAGGACCTGCTGTGCATATTTATGATGGAACAATCCAGCTATAATATTATTTTTGAGAGGTGCTTGGTATGACGGATAAGAATGAGCAGTTTTGTTACCCTGAGAAAAACGAACTCAACGATCAAACCATCATTGATTATCTCAAGGAGCATCCTGGTTTCTTTATCCGTAATGCCAGCTATATTGAGCAAATGCAAGTTCCTCACCCAGTAAGAGGGAGTATCTCATTAGTTGAGTGGATAATGTCACGTCAGCGAACACGTATCCATTATCTTGAAGAGGATATGCGTTTGTTGATTGAGCAAGCTGCAGAAAATGAATCTCTATTTAGCCAATTACTAAGGCTTATCTCTGAGTTATCCCGCTGTAATTCATTAAAGGAAATGCTGGAACGGTTAAATCTTTGGGCGAAGGAGTTAGGGCTTTACTCAGTACAACTGCGTCTTTTCACCGATCGTTGGCAATTACAACCTCCTTTAGATGCTCAAACACTCGCACTATCTCGTCAAACATTTGAGCATTTCCGTATTCAGCGTATGGGCGATAATAATCACTATTTGGGGCCATTAAATGGCCAAGAAATGATGTTATTAATGCCTAATGTTCGTCGTTCTGGCTCTGTGGCACTCTCATTATTAGGGCATTATGGCGATTTAGGGGTGATCATTTTTAATAGTCGAGATAGCCAACATTTTCAAGAAGGTATGGGAACGGCAATGTTGGATAAACTCGCGCAGATATTACCTGAGTTATTAACTCGCTGGATCGCAAGACAATGAGCCAAATTATTGACGTCCCTGAAACACTCTCATTAGCCATTGATAGCTTCTTAAGTTATATCGAAGTTGAACGGCGATTAAGTCCGGTAACGGTAGAAAATTACCAGCGACAATTAATGACCATTGCACAAATGATGGTTGCAATAAAAATCAACCAATGGTCGTTACTAGAAAGCCAACATGTGCGTATGTTATTGGCTAAAAGCCATCGCAGTGGATTACAACCTGCAAGTTTAGCATTGCGCTTTTCAGCATTGCGTAGCTTCCTTGATTGGCAAGTTTCTCAAGGAATGTTAGCAGTAAACCCCGCCAAAGGGGTTCGAACACCCAAATCAGGTCGTCACTTGCCTAAAAATATGGATGTTGATGAAGTCAGTCAGTTGATGAATATCGACTTAAAAGATCCCCTCTCTGTAAGGGATAGAACGATGCTGGAAGTGATGTATGGCGCTGGATTACGTTTATCTGAACTGACTAACTTAAATATCAATGATATTGATCTCCAAGAAGGCGAAGTCCGAGTATTAGGTAAAGGCAGTAAAGAGCGTAAAGTTCCCTTGGGAAGAAAAGCTGTAGAGTGGTTACAGCATTGGTTTGCCATGCGGGAGCTGTATTCTCCTGAGGATACTGCGGTTTTTATCTCAACGAAAAGCGGTAAACGATTATCTGTTCGCAGTGTGCAAAAACGTTTTGAACTTTGGGGGGTGAAACAAGGACTCAGTAGCCATGTCAATCCTCATAAACTGCGCCACTCTTTTGCCACTCATTTACTTGAATCAAGTGGTGATTTGCGAGCAGTACAAGAGCTATTAGGCCACGCTAATTTATCAACCACACAAGTTTATACTCACTTAGATTTTCAGCATTTAGCGAAAGTCTATGATGCTGCTCATCCAAGAGCTAAGAGAGAAAAATCATAATGCACTTTTATCGCACTCTGATGCCGATTGCAGCGATGACTTTTGATTTAGACGATACGCTGTATGACAATGTTCCTGTGATGGATAAAACAGAAGAAGAGACCTTAGCGTTTATCCGTCAGTATGATGAGCGTTTTCACCATTTTACTGAACATGATGTAGATGCTTACAAACAGCCACTATTAGAAAATAATCCTGATATTTTTCACGATATCACTCAGTGGCGTTGGTTAGCGGCTAAAAATATGTTGTTAGACTATGGTTATAGTGAAACTAAAGCACAGCAAGGTGCTGATGAAATTATGGCTCATTTTGCTTATTGGCGTAGCCGTATTAATGTCCCTAATAATACCCATCAAGTGTTGACACAACTGGCGGAAAAAATCCCATTAATCGCTATTACTAATGGTAATGCTAATCCATTAAGCTGTGGGTTGGGGCAATACTTTACACATATTTTAAAGGCAGGGCCTGATGGGCGCTCTAAGCCTTATCCTGATATGTTTGATAAGGCGGCTTCGTTACTTAAACTCCCTCATCAGAATATTTTGCATGTAGGCGATCATCTAGTGACGGATGTAGAAGGCGCGGTTAAAAGTGGATTACAGGCGTGTTGGATTAATTTAGATAATCGCAGTTTGTTTACCGAAGGTGAAACGCGTGTTATGCCTCATATTGAGATCACTGAATTAGCTAAACTGGTTGAATTAATTTAGTCATAGACGCGCTCTGTGCAGGTCTTTATCCACTTTTCAGTGGGCATAGTTTTGCATCGGGCGTAAAATCCTGTTAGTTTGTTGCTTAATAAACTAACTTCTGTATATATCCACAGTATTTCTCTTCACTCAATGATTGGTAATTATGGACGTCTCATATCTGCTCGAAGGCCTTAACGATAAACAGCGCGAAGCCGTTGCAGCACCGCGTGTAAATATGCTGGTACTTGCAGGTGCTGGTAGTGGTAAAACACGCGTATTAGTACATCGCATTGCTTGGTTATTATCTGTTGAACAAGCCTCTCCTTTTTCCATTATGGCGGTAACATTTACTAATAAAGCTGCAGCAGAAATGCGTCATCGTATTGAGGACTTGATTGGTACTAGTCAAGGGGGAATGTGGATAGGTACTTTCCATAGTCTCGCCCATCGTTTATTACGGGCGCATTATCTTGATGCTGGTTTACCTCAAGACTTCCAAATCATTGATAGTGATGATCAATACCGTTTAATTCGTCGTATCGTAAAATCCATGGCTCTTGATGATAAGCAATGGCCTCCTCGTCAAGGTATGTGGTATATCAATGGAAAGAAAGATGAAGGACTCCGCCCACAACATATTCAGACCTATGGTAACCCCGTGGAAACCACATGGTTAAAAGTCTATCAAGCTTATCAAGAAGCTTGTGATCGTGCAGGCTTAGTGGACTTTGCGGAGTTGTTATTGCGTGCCCATGAATTGTGGCTGAATAAACCACAAATTCTAGAACACTATCAACACCGTTTTACCAATATCTTAGTGGATGAATTCCAAGATACTAACCGTATTCAATATGCTTGGATCAGGATGTTGGCAGGACAGACTGGTAAGGTGATGATAGTCGGTGATGATGATCAATCTATTTACGGTTGGCGTGGGGCTCAAGTTGAAAATATTCAAAACTTTTTAAATGAATTTCCCGGCGCTGAAACCATCCGCTTAGAGCAAAATTATCGCTCCACCAGTAATATTCTAAAAGCCGCTAATGCCTTAATTGCTAATAATAGCGATCGTTTAGGTAAAAACCTATGGACAGAAGGGGCTGAAGGCGAGCCGATTTCACTCTATTGTGCATTTAACGACCTAGATGAAGCGCGTTATGTAGTAGGGCGTATTAAGCGTTGGCATGAAGAGGGAGGCGCCCTTGCAGATTGTGCCATTCTTTATCGTAGTAATGCCCAATCGCGCATCATGGAAGAAGCGCTATTACAAGCGAATATGCCTTATCGTATTTATGGTGGACAGCGTTTCTTTGAGCGTCAAGAGATCAAAGATGCCCTCTCTTATATGCGTTTAACAGCGAATCGTCACGATGATGCTTCTTTTGAACGTGTTGTGAATACGCCAACGCGTGGAATTGGTGATAGAACCTTAGATGTGGTTCGCCAAGTAGCTAGAGATAACCAAATCACATTATGGGAAAGTGCATTACAGGTTATTGAGCATAAAATGCTAGCAGGCCGGGCTATTGCGGCAATTGCGCGCTTTTTAGAATTAATTGAGACGTTAGCAAATGAAACAGCGGATATGCCGTTGCATGTGCAAACAGACCGTATTATTCGCGATTCTGGCTTAAAAGCGATGTATGAGCAGGAAAAGGGTGAAAAAGCACAAGCGCGGATTGAAAACTTGGAAGAGCTGGTGACGGCGACTCGTCAATTTAGCTATCAAGATGAAGACGAAGATTTAATGCCATTGCAAGCTTTTCTCTCTCATGCGGCATTAGAATCAGGAGAAGGACAGGCTGATGCGTATCAAGATGCTGTTCAATTGATGACACTACACTCGGCGAAAGGGCTAGAGTTCTCACAAGTGTTTATTGTCGGGGTTGAAGAAGGCATGTTCCCAAGCCAGATGTCCTTGGATGAAGGTGGGCGCTTAGAAGAAGAGCGTCGGCTAGCTTATGTTGGCGTGACGCGTGCCATGAAAAAGTTAACACTTACTTACGCTGAAAACCGCCGTTTATATGGTAAAGAAGTGAGCCATCGACCTTCGCGCTTTATTGGCGAGTTACCAAAAGAGTGTGTTGAAGAAGTACGGTTACGGGCGACGGTTTCACGTCCCGTGAATCATCATCGTTTAGGTACACCGATTGTTAGTAATGATACAGGTTACTCCCTTGGTCAACGGGTTAAGCACCCTAAATTTGGTGAAGGTACTATTATTAATATCGAAGGTAGCGGTGAACACTGCCGATTACAAATAGCCTTTAATGGTGAAGGTATTAAGTGGTTGGTTGCTGCTTTTGCACGATTAGAGTGATTGGCTATTTATTGACACTGTTAATTTTTTAAAAGAGAGCAATATAAAAAAACACCCTTACTAATCTAGAAGATAGTTAAGGGTGTTTTTTTTAATGAACATATAATTAACCGAATTAATAATTCCGTTACAGATTATTTTAACGGAGTTAGCTGATGAAAATTACTTCTGTATTATTTGATACTTATTATTCAATTAAGCCTGTGACAAAAATCGCTGAGGATTTCTCTGTTGATAAAATGCCTCCCGTGGAGCCTATTTATGAGCAGCGTTTTGATACTTACCATCCTAGTGCTCCTGCCAACCCGTTTGAAGAAGATCTCTATTGTCGATTATTACGACATCAACGTGATTTTGTGCCACGCATGAATCTCTATTTAAGTGGGGTGATCGGTGCTATCCGTATTGCAACTAATTCTACATCAACATTCTTTAGACGCTCACAACGCCGTATAGAAGCGATAGCAATGGGTTGTAATACAAAAGAAGAGCACTCAAGCCCTGCCAGAAAGGGGTATCTTTCTGGCGCTTTCATTAGTATTGATAATTTAGCTCAATAGTAAGTATGTGCTAACTTCGTCTTAAACGTTGCTGAGTGTAGAGTGCATCTAAAGTAAATAAGATAAGGGCGACCCAAATAAACCCAAAGGTCACTAAACGCTCCGCATCGATTTGTTCTCCATACACCATAGTGGCGAGAATAAACATCAATGTGGGTCCTATATACTGGAAAAATCCTAGGGTAGATAGACGCAAATGTTGAGCTGCTTCGGTAAAGAGCAGTAAGGGTACGGTGGTGATAACCCCTGCAGCAATCAGTAATGTATTTAGCGACCAGCTATTTTCTAACATATTGCTGGTGGGTGAATGGGTAAAAAAGAGGATATAAACTAAAGCAACAGGAAACAGCCACAGTGTTTCTATTGTCATACCCGTTTGTGCATCTACCCCAAGTTTTTTACGTAATAGTCCATATAGGCCGAATGTGACTGCTAAACTAAGGCCGATAACAGGTACAGAGCCGAATTGCCATAATTGGATAAAGACGCCAGTAAAGGCTAAACTTACGGCGAACCATTGCATACGGCGAAAGCGCTCGCCTAAAAAAATCATACCGAATAACACATTAACTAATGGATTAATAAAGTAACCAAGGCTGGCTTCTAACATAAATCCGTGGTTAACCGCCCATATATAGATAAGCCAGTTACTGGCAATAATCACCGCAGTAAGTGCTAACATTAGTACTTTTTTGGGCTGACGAACAAGTTGGCGTAAATAGGGCCAATGGCGAGTGATCGACATTAAAAGCAACATAAAGAAGAATGACCATAAAATACGGTGTGTTAAGATCTCTTCTGCGGGCACTTCTTGAATGCTTTTAAAATAGACAGGGGCAATACCCCAGATCAAATAGGCGCCTAGGGCACATAAAACGCCTTTTAAAGTGTTTTTCTGGCTCATGCTATCTCTGGTATTGATGGAAATGAAATATGTGACGGGGTTATCATACCCAATGACATTATCTAATGTGTCATTAGGCATGTTTTTTTACAAGTAATTAATATTAATCTACCCAAGATAATGGATAAGTCGCATCAGCCAACAATATAAGTTGCTGTGCCGCTGGCGATATGAACTTGTTTTTCATTGTGTAATTCAACCCTTGCCACAGAAACTTTATTACCACTACGTAGTATATGACTACTTGCGGTAAAACACTCCCCTCGCCCTGGGCGTAAATAATCAACACGTAGATCGATAGTGCCCATTTTTGCCAGTTTTTGTTCGAGTTGCTCTTGGGATATAGGGGCTAGACGTGTTAGGGCATTACCTACACAGACTAAACCTGCACTTACGTCTAACACAGAGGCTATCATGCCACCATGTAAAATGCGTTGTGCGATATTGCCAACCAGTTTGTCTTGGTAGCGAAATTGGATCTCAGCATAATCTTGTTCGAAGCGAATTAATTCTAAACCTATCAGTTGATTAAAAGGCATTTGATAGACAAAAACATGTCCAATCAACGCTTGTGCTTCTTCCAGTGTTAATATTTTCTCCATTTTAAAGTTCCTCGACATTTTATTATTAGGTTAATGTTTTGTTAATAATAGATGACAAAAAGGTAATTTCCCATTCATCCGATTAATAGAGTGGCGAGAAAATATATGAGATTTAATGGAAATAACGTGTAAAATATGGACGCCTAACGCGAATAAAGCTGATTTATAAGCGCTCACGACAAATATTAAGTGCTATCTTTTATATTGTTCACTAATAATACAGGATAATTAACTATGCGTTACATCCGTTCTTTACTCACGGTGATTTTAACCTACCCTGTATGGGGAGTGGCGGCGGAGATATCACCTGTATCATCTCCAACACCGTTGGTTCAGGGCAGTATTATTTCCGGTCTATTACAAGAGTATGATTCACCCTTTGTACTTTACCCTTATGAATCTAATTATATTATTTACACAAAAACCTCCGATATGAATAAAGAGGCGATTGCCAGTTATGATTGGGGTCATAAGGCTAAAAAAGATGAAGTTAAATTTCAGATAAGTCTTGCATTCCCGCTGTGGCGTGGCATTGCCGGGGAAAATTCTGTATTAGCGGCTTCCTATACGCAACGCTCTTGGTGGCAGCTAAGTAATAAAAAAGAGTCTGCGCCGTTTCGTGAAACCAACTATGAACCACAACTGTTTTTAGGTTGGGCGACGGATTATCAATTTGCCGGTTGGACATTAAGAGAAATTGAAACGGGATTTAACCATGAATCGAATGGCCGCGCAGAGCCTACTTCACGAAGTTGGAATCGTGTTTATGCACGTTTTATGGCGCAAAAAGGTAATTTCCAACTCGATCTGAAACCTTGGTACCGTTTTAATGAAAGTGCTAAAAATGATGATAATCCCGATATTAATCGCTATATGGGATATTACCGCTTAAAAGCGGGTTATCGTTTAGGCGAAAGTACGTTTACTTTAACAGGGCGTTATAACTGGAGTAGCGGATACGGTGCTGCTGAGCTAGGCTGGAGCTATCCTATTACCAAGCATGTACGCTTTTATACCCAACTATTTAGTGGGTATGGGGAGTCGATGATTGATTATAATTTCCGTCAAACTCGTATCGGTGTCGGCGTTATGCTCAATGATATGCTGTAATTTTCCTCATTCTAGGGTAGCATAACACGACAAGTGGTGATGGCACCTTTATACTGGTGCCTTTTCTTTTACTCCTCATTATCGTTCTTACCAGCTTTTCAGAGGAATGGCGTGTCCACAGCAGAAGTTCTTAATTCAATGCCATCAGCTCAGGTTATTTTGCGCGAAACCTTTGGTTATCAGCAATTTCGACCAGGCCAGCAAGAGATTATTGATACCATTATCACCGGGCGCGACTGTTTAGTCGTCATGCCGACGGGAGGGGGAAAATCGCTTTGCTATCAAATACCTGCGCTTTTGCTTGATGGCTTAACCGTAGTTGTTTCTCCGTTGATTTCCCTAATGAAAGATCAAGTTGATCAACTCTGCTTACATGGTATTGACGCGGCATTTCTTAACTCAACTCAAAGCCGAGATGAACAACTGCAAGTACAAATGCGTTGTCAACGGGGTGAAATAAAACTGTTATATATTGCACCTGAACGCCTAATGATGGAGAGTTTTCTTCACCATTTAGTGCAATGGCAGCCTGCTTTATTAGCGGTGGATGAAGCACACTGTATTTCTCAATGGGGTCATGATTTTCGCCCTGAATACCGAGGAATTGGCTTATTAAGACAGTATCTTCCTGATGTCCCTATTATTGCGTTAACGGCGACAGCTGATAATACAACACGTCATGACATTATTAATCAGCTCGCGTTACGCACTCCTTTAGTTCATATTAGCAGTTTTGACCGCCCAAATATTCGTTATACTTTAGTTGAAAAATATAAACCGCTCGATCAACTTTGGCTGTTTATTCGTGGGCAGAAAGGAAAATCAGGCATTATCTATTGTAATAGTCGCAGCAAAGTAGAAGAGACCGCTGAACGACTAGGTAAGCGAGGATTAAGTATCGCGGCTTATCATGCGGGTATGGATATTGCCACACGAGCAAAAGTGCAAGATGCTTTTCAACGCGATGATTTGCAGATTGTGGTCGCAACGGTCGCTTTCGGTATGGGAATTAATAAACCCAATGTACGTTTTGTGGTTCATTTTGATATTCCGCGTAATATTGAATCTTACTATCAAGAAACGGGACGCGCAGGACGCGATGGTTTACCTGCACAAGCGGTACTGTTTTATGATCCCGCGGATATGGCTTGGCTACGTCGTTGTTTAGATGAGAAGCCAGAAAGTGAACAAAAAGCGATTGAATCCCATAAATTAAATGCCATGGGGGCTTTTGCCGAAGCACAAACTTGTCGACGTTTAGTGTTACTTAATTACTTTGGTGAACACCGCCAACAAGCTTGTGGTAACTGCGATATTTGCCTTGATCCACCTAAACAATATGATGGGTTAGTGGATGCACAAAAAGCGTTATCTTGCATCTATCGTACCGGACAACGTTTTGGTATTGGTTATATTGTTGAAATTTTACGCGGTGCCAATAATCAACGCATTCGCGATAATGGTCATGATAAATTGCCAGTTTATGGTATTGGTAAAGCCCATAGCCATGAATATTGGATGAGTGTGATCCGCCAATTGATCCATTTAGGTATGGTTGCGCAAAATATCGTTCATCGTTCTGCATTACAATTGACTGAGATAGCTCGACCGATATTGCGTGGTGAGGTGTCATTACCCTTGGCAGTACCACGACTATTAAGCCCAACAAAAAGCCGTTATCAGCAAACAAAAAATAGTCATCGACAGTACGATAGGAAATTATTTGCGAAACTACGCAAATTACGTAAATCTATTGCTGATGAAGAAAATATTCCACCCTTTGTGGTATTTAATGATGTCACACTGATTGAAATGGCGGAACAATGCCCTGTCTGCCCTGATGAATTGTTGTTGATCAATGGGGTAGGACAACGAAAACTAGAACGATTTGGGCCAGCATTTATGACACTTATCCGTGATCATATTGAGGGGTTCGAATAGCGCCAACGAGGAGGAGCCGAATGACAACCACACTTTTTCAGCACATGTGGTTATCTCGTGAAAAGCAATTCTCTGCTTTTACGAATGGTATCTTATTGGACTTTTGGAACCAACGACAGGAAGGCGAATTTACCGGAGTCGATGGCGTGAGCATTCGCTATGTTCATTGGCGCTCTTCATCACACAAAAAAGCGTTGGTGATCTGCTCTGGTCGTAGTGAAAGTTATGTAAAATATCCTGAAGTGGCCTTCGATTTTTATCATCTTGGTTATGATATTTTTCTTCTCGATCATCGGGGGCAAGGATTATCAGGGCGCTTATTAGATGATCCGCAAAAAGGCCACGTAGAAAAATTCAGTGATTATGTCGATGATTTATCGACATTTATTGATACTATCGTTTTGCCTTATCACTATCAGCACTATTTTGCGTTAGCCCATTCGATGGGCGGCGCTATTTTAGCCAGCTACCTATTACGTAAACCTGATATTTTCCAAGCCGCCGCACTGTGTGCGCCGATGTTTGGGATTAATTTACCAATACCACGCTGGGTGGCTAATTTTTTAGTTAACCGTGCAGAACAAAGTGTTTCAGAACGAAATAATTACGCGGTATCAACGGGCAAATGGTTTCCTTTGCCATTTATCTTGAATGTATTGACTCATAGCCATGAAAGGTATCGTCGATACTTACGTTACTATGCCGATTTCCCTCAATTACGTTTAGGTGGGCCGACCTATCATTGGATGAAAGAGAGCCTAGAAACGGGGGATTGGCTGATTGAACATGCAAAAGAGATTAACACCCCTTTGCTAGTACTTGAAGCTGAGCTAGATAAAGTGGTGGATAATCGGGGAGTAAGGGCTTTCTGTGATGGTTATAGTCAGTCCAGAACAAGAGAAGAAAAGCAAAAATTGCCACTTGTGATTGAAGGTGCGCACCATGAAATCTTGTTCGAAATAGATAAGCTACGCTCACAAGCATTAATTGAAATCTGTGAGTTTTATGATAAGCATTTATTTTAATCAGGAATGTGTATGTATTCGATAGTTGCTTCTGATCTTGATGGCACCTTGTTATCACCTAACCACTTATTAACTCCCTATACTAAAGAAACGTTACATCTGCTTATTGAAAAAGGGATCCATTTTGTGTTTGCCACAGGACGTCATCATATCGATGTGGCACAAATTCGTGATGGGCTTGGTATTGACGCGTATATGATCACTTCAAATGGGGCTCGAGTACACAATACGCAAGGCACTCTTATTTTCAGTCAAGATCTTGAACCTGAAATCGTTTATGACTTAGCCCTAATGGTGTTTGATCACCCAGATATTGCAACGAATATTTATAGCAGTGATGACTGGTATATCAATAAAGAAACGCCTGAATTAAAAGAATTTTTTAAAGAATCGGTATTTAATTACCGTCTATTTGAGAAAACAGGCTTTCCAACAACGCAGGTGTGCAAAGTCTTTTTTACCTCAGAAGATCATGAATTGTTAGTTGAGTTAGAAAAGAAAATTAATCAACGTTGGGGCAATAAAATTAACGCAAGTTTTTCATTGCGTAATTGCCTAGAAATTATGGCGGGTGGGGTATCAAAAGGAGAGGCACTACAAAAAGTCGCTAAGTTGATGCAACATTCAGTAAAAGACGCCATTGCATTTGGTGATGGTATGAATGATAAAGAGATGCTACAGATGGCGGGTAAAGGCTGCATTATGCAAAATGCCCACCAGCTACTAAAAGATCTATTACCGGATATGGAAGTGATTGGCTCAAATGTTGATGATGCTGTTGCACACTATTTACGTAAGTTGTATCAGGTTTAATCACAAACAATGGGATAAATTAAAAGGCGGATATACTTCCGCCTTTTAGTTTAAGAGCGCAATTTACTTAATGATATTGCAGGGTAAATTGCAGTGTTCCATCAGCTTTGCCTGCGGTGGTAGTCTCAGAAGTTTGTATATAACCCGCTTCTAAAGGAATAGAAAAATTACCACTGTTATTCTTTTCGCTCACCGTTATCAATTTTCCTAACTCAATGGGTTGGTTTTGGTATTTCACCTGAATGCCATAGCCTTTGGCTGTATTGCTATCATTAGCATTATTAAGGCTAATCGTGCCGGCGGTTTGGCTAGCATCAGGGGTGCCATCGAATTTTATCTTAATGGGTGAAACGGGATCACAATCTAAATCGATATTCACATCTTGTAGACTATCAGGGCTAACAGAGCCAACACCATTAAAGCTCGATTTTGCCACAGAGCCTAAAGGAACATTAATATTATTATTGATAACTTCACAGCCACTGGAAACAATATTAAGGGGATTAAGGTAAACCTTTGGTTCAGTACGGCCAGTATTGTCACTGGTGATAAATCCCCCATTGTGATACAAAATCAGCATAGCAACCCATGTGCTTGGAATGGTTTGTGATTTGATATTGTTACGCAGTTTATATAACGTCATTTTTAAAGAAGCGGTATAACTACTACGGTTTAAGTTACTTGTGCAAATAAGGCGATTACTGTAGTTGCCATCAACATTATATAGTCCATCGACATAAGCAGAACCGGTGCAACCGACAGTAATAGTCCCGTGTAGGGTATAACCGATACCACTAGTCCCTAATTCACGCACATAGGCACTGCCTACTTTAGGGCTGGAAGCTGAAATATAGCCGGGCAAGTAGATCCCCGCCTGTACTGGGCCTGTGATATTCCACCAAGTCCAGCCATACATAGTGCCTAAGTCAATCGTTGCCAGCTCTGTTAAAATAGGCGCGGTTCTTGAAACATAAATTGGATTGTTATAACTCACCGTTCTAGTGGTTGTATCGGCACGATATTCAGCAAAAGCGGTTGATGTATACAAAAGTGCAGACAGACAACCCAAAGTTATATATTTATTCATATTTATCACCTATCTGCAGTCCAGTTGTAAAAATTGAATTTTCTCGAGCGATAGATCGGCGTTTAATGTTGCTTGGCACTGTTCCGTAGCACTATTCCCCCATTTGGCTTGTAGTTGACTACTTGCAGGTACACCATTTAGGAAAACCTCACCATCATTAGCCACAATCCCACTGGAAATCACTTGTCCATCTTGGCTAATTTCAACTTGGCTACCAAATGGTAAAGGTTTACCGTTATAAGAGAGGTTCACTAATACTCTTGCACCCTTGCGAGCTTTAAAATCGGCTAAAACAATCGCGCCTTTCGTTGGGATCACTGTTGTTGAAGTGAGTTCCACATCGTTGTTTCCCTTTAAGGAAGCGGGATCAACCGTTACTCTATTGCGTTCATAACGGGAAACGTTAGGGATAACGGCATAGCCTTGAGCATTGGTATATAAACTTTGCGCACTGCTAATTTTCAAATGATCAATATCTTCCGCTTTGATTAAAATAGCGGAGTCATAGATAGTGCGAGATGGGGTTATTCCATCTTGATGGATTAATAACGCGCCAGTTGCTCCCCAATTCACTGACTGGAAACGTTTATCATAGTTATAACCAGCACTGATTTCGCCACCTGAAGCACTATAACTACCATTGATAGCACCGCTATATTCTTGGCGAGTATGGTTATAGTTTTGCGAAATATCATACTGAAGATTGTTATCTTCGAGACGAGTACCACTTAAACTCACAGAACTTATCGAATCACCTTGTTTACTGGTGTTATAACGATAACTTAACCAATTGTTATTGCTGGTCATATTGAACGGCAGGTTAAAGTTAATCGATAAAATTTGATCGGTTAATTCACTTTCTTGCCGTTTATTATAGGCATAAGAAATACTATAACTGAGTGAGCGATAATTAGAGTTAAAGCTTAGGTTGATATTGCGATCGACTCTATCTTGATACCAATAGTATTGCTGATAACCATTTAAAGAGAGGTAACCAAGCTCTCCTAATGCTTGCGATACTGAGATCTGAAACTGTTTTTTCTTACGATAAAGCTGTGAAAAGCGTTCATTCGTGGTTGAAAAATCATAATAATCTTTAGTTGAGTAGCGATAAGACGCTAATGAAAATCCTGTTTTGGTATCCGGTAAATATTTTGAATACTGGACACGATAAGATTGCCCTTGTGCTTTATGGTTATCGATAAGCGTGGTATTTGCATGAGTTATATCGGCTGAAATCGCCCCTAAATAACCCATATTTACGCCGGCACCTATCGCATAAGCTTGATAATCTGCTGAAAGTAGCGTACCTCCATAAAGGGAAAAATTATAAGGTAAGCCGTAAATGGCAGAAGCTTGTAAAAAGGTCGGTTTTCGCTCTGCGCTATCAGCATTATATTTCCCCAAGTCGAGACTATATTTTAAGTTCCCAGCTCGTTGCATCATGGGGACTGCAGAGAAGGGTTGGGAAAATGTACGTTTGCTCCCATCAGCTTCTTCAACAGTCACTTGTAAATCACCACTATAAGAGGTGGGATAGAGATCTGATATTTCAAATTCACCGGGAGGAACAGAGGTTTGATAAATAACACTATTATTTTGGCGAATAGTCACCATTGCGTTGCTTTGTGCAATTCCTCTTACAACAGGAGCAAAGCCACGCTGACTTTGTGGCAACATGCTTTCATCTGAGGCTAATTTAATACCACGATAAGGAACACTTTCTAACACATCATTACTTGATGCGGTTTCACCTAGTGTTAATCGACTTTTTAAACGGCGGATATCGCGTTCAACGTAAGTTTGTAGACTGTTCCATTCTGCGGCGTTATCACTATTTTTGTTGTAAGTGCTGTGATTACGTACACGCCAAGCGCCTAGATTAATACCACTGCGTAATCCTAAAAAGATATTGTCACTGTCTTTTTGGTCTCGATACCAATATTTATTCTGACGATAGGTGTAATTAATAAAGGCTGCATTAATCCCATCATTCCATTCTGTGGGGGATATATAACCTTGCCCATAGTTATATAATGCAATTTGTGGGATCGAAAATGATAATCGCGCACGTGAAAAATCATATTTATATGTAGCATTAGGAATAACACGAGCAATATCCGTTATTTTACTACTATCAGGTTGTTGGCTAAACGCGTCTGTAACGGACCCTTTGACTCCCCAATTGAGTAAATCCTGTTTACTGATTTCAGGCGCCAGCACTTTTTTATCGTCATCAAAAATAAAACGAATTTGACGATTATCGATAAGTTTATCGTTAAGATAAATATCGACAGAATAGACACCAGGAAGTTGTCCTCCTGCATAGGACAGGTAATTCAGACTGTTAATATCTGCAACGTGATTTTCGATACCTAAATTAAGTGCTTCAGGATTAAAAATATCTTCAGCAAGAACAGTATAAGGGAATAAAACAGTCGTGATAGCAATAGCTAACACTCCACGACGATAAAGATTATCTGCCATGTTGATGGGTAATCGTTTTGTAGATACTGCTATCATAGAAAAAGTCATCGCCGTATACTCTTAATTTAATACTTTATCTACAGTCGCACCGTAATCATTGATAAATTGAACGGTAACTTTCTGCGGAATATGATTTTCTTTTAGCAAGACCACTTCTTGGTGAGGATTAACAAAATCATTAAATGGGTAGCGTTTATCACCCACTAAGATATGTTTAATTGTCAGGTGATACGGCGTATCGTTATTTATTACTAACTCTTTATTTTGTTTAGATAATTTCACCTTATCAAAATCAAGTGGTTCAATATCATGGGCACGGAGAAACAATTTAAATTGAGAGTTAATCACTAATTGGAGTTGATTCTCTGGACTTTTTTCCATCGGTGGAATGGATTTGATATTGAGCCAATAAACCACTTCTTGGTTTGATGCCAAAGGTGCTCCGGTATATGAAATTCGCGCCGTGCCTGAACTATCTGGCTCAATACGAAATAGTGGAGGTGTTGCAATAAAAGGTGTTTTTTCATCACCTTGATAAGCTGAAACCCAACTTTGAATTAAATAGGGTTTTTCCTTATCTGTATTCATAATTGGAATACTGATTTCACGTAGATCATCGTCATAGACAAAACGTGTTCCTCCCACACTTATTCCAGCAGCTTGGCTAGCCGTTATGAGGGAAAATAGTAAAAATAATATTAGGGAAATATTCTTTTTCATAAGTGGCCATAAGTTTGAGGAGAGGTGAGAGGGTAATGGTGATTACCCTCATATTTATCATTTATTATTTATATTGGATGCTATATACAGCAGAGCCATTGGCAGGGCCTGGTGTTGCCGCATCAGTTGCTTTATAACGAGCAACGTAGTCTAGGTTAATTTCCGTACCTGTGATCTGTACATCTTGTGAATCGTCATACAGTTTGATTTGGGAAACAGCATCTTTCTCAAATAACGCGATACCTACGTTAGTTGCGCCACCAGAAACTTGCTCTATAGCTAAGATATCTCTGTCGCTTGCATCACGAGTACCGCCAAAACGTACGGCTACCGTGGTATCAACAGGGCAGTCGATTAATTTAATGGTAAAATCTTTCAGGCCAGCAACTTCCCCTTTGGTTGCTAAGCTTTTAGAAGAAACTTTGCCTAAGTCGACGGTTAAGTTTTTAGAAGAGCCATCAACAGTACATGCTTGATCGGTTATTTCTCCCGTAAAGTTAATTGTGCCTGATGCTAAAGCAGCAGGTGCTGAGAATATAGAAAGAGTCACTCCTAATGCACAGAGTGATTTATTTAATTTGCTCATGATCGGTCCTATATAAAAAGTAAGCGAACTTACTTTTTAATCTATTTATAAGTATATATGTGTATAAATTTATTTGCATAGACAGTATGCCGATAAAATATAACACTGCTAATTTTTTAAGTTAATAAACATTTACATGAGTTTTTTTGTTCTTGCATCAAATTATTTAATATGTCGTAATTTAATTAAAATGATTTTTTATTAAAAGTTTTTAGATATTTGTTGAATAGCTAATTGTTGATAATAAACTTTGCAAGTTTTCATTAATAAATGAATTTTTATTCAAATATAAATAGAATTTATATTCCTTCTCTTTTTTATGCGTTATTAATTGTTTTATTGTTTTTTTATTCAATTCATCTTGAATAAAAATAAGGGGGAGACGTGCATAACCTAAACCATGCTGAATTAAGCTAATTGCTGTCTCTACAGAGCCAACTTGAATGACTTGGGCCTGATTATCAGTATCGGGTGAATCAGGAGAAAGAGAAATACAGCTATGCCTTTGTAATTCCTGTAATAATTCCTCATCTTGTAGTTTCTGTAATGGGCTATCTGGATGTGATACTAAGGTAGTTGTAATGCTTTCTAAAACAATAGGTTGCAGTGATTTAATATAATAAGGTGACACAATTAAATCATATTCTTTTTGCGCTAAAATTTCTGATTTGCTGAGAGAATTCCTATAAATATTAATATCATACTGTTTATTCTGCTTAATAAATTGTGAGATTTTATTTAAAAAAAGATCAGCGACATACATTGGGTCGATCAGTACGTTAATTTTTAACTTATTGTTAATCTTGATGTTTTTTGCCTTTTTTTCTAGAGATAATGCTTTTTCTGTCACTTCTCGAGAAAGTGTTAGCAGTAGTTCTCCCTCAGTAGTTAATACTGCGCGTCTTTTTTCTAAAGAAAGTATTTCTATACCCAAGGTTTGTTCTAACTTATTGATAGTATAGCTAATTGATGATTGAGTCCTATGTAACACATCAGCGGCTTGAGCAAAGCCACCGTAATCAACAACAGCTTGTAAGGTGATCCATTGGTCTAATGTTGTGCGGGATTTTTCCATAATGGAGTCCTTCTTATTATTGTTTATTAATAATGCATTTTAAACGAAGCTAGCAATATATCTTAGCATTGTTAATAGGTAATAATACGCATTTTTTTTGTGAGTTAAAAAAATATTAACATTATAAGTTGTAATGCTACTTTTTAATTAGAGAAGAATATTTATAGTTATTTTTTATTGTTATCTTTGAATATAACACTTAAATTTTTATTTTTTTATATGTAATTTTTATAACTATTGTTTTTATTTTCATTAATAGTCCACTTAAGTTTTAGTATTTTTTTAATATAAATTGTTAATTGATGTTTTATATTTCTTATTTGTGTTTTTTATTTTTCTTTTTTTCATTTTGTTTTTTTATTTTGTTTTTATTAAATATAAATATTAATTAATTTCTTAATTGCTTATTTTTTAATAAATATGTTTATCTATTATATTTAAAAATAAAGATAAAAAAGAAATTGGCCAAGTTAGTGTTCACCTCGTGTGAAGAGAAAACAAACCTGCGTATATAATAAATTAATACACTTATCTTTTTTAGACTACTTGTTGGTGTTTCATATAGCAATTTGAATGATTTTTGCTACGTCACGCTGATGCAGCAAGGAAAAGGAGAGGATAATGATAGGTTAAAAAATAAACTAAAATTATTTGACTTAAGTTAAACAAAAATTAAATATGATAAAAATAAGTAAAATAAAATATCGAAAATAGTATTTTAATACTCATTTATTGAGTAAATTTAAGTATAAAAACGTATTTTTGTGATCTTTAGCAATAAAAAAAGATAGGCGTGTTTGCACAAATTTTTGAAGAATACAGAACAAATATGGCTTTTTATATTGCAAAAATTGATAAACATTAAAATAAGAGAAAACAGTAAGCAACTAAGATGGTCGCTATTATTTCTTAATTCTTTACTTAGTAAGAAGGATCTTTGGTAATAAAAGAGATCTCTATAAGTAAATAGAAAACTAAGTAACATTTTATGATGTTCATATTCCAATATTGTATAATTATATATCGATAAAATAGTTTCATTATGTTATTAATCATCAATTTTATTAAACAAAAAAATGAAAAAAAAGTTATTAATAGTGATAGGTAAAAGGAGTGTGCATACCTATTGTGGTGTGACATGCGTCATACCAATAGAATAGCTGTTTATAACTGACTGTTTGTATTGAATGCTAGGCGCATAACAGTGGTAAAAAAAGAGGTAACAACAAGCAAAAATGCCACTATTTTGGTTTTTTCATTTAAATTAGTGGCATTTTTATTCAAAGTAATAGATGTAATTGACTACAATCCGCCTACTTCTCTCGGTGTTGCACGCATTGAAGTACTAATGGTATTACCTACCATATCTACCCGTGCTTGGAACGGCGGGAACGGTAATGGAATGCCATGCTCTGCAAAGGCTAGCAGAATATTTTGATGGATCTCATGTCTGGCTGGCATTCTATGTCCCATTTCTGCGGCATAAACACGTAACTCGAAGATTTGGATCCCTTGTTGTAGGTCAACCAAGTAAACCTCAGGAGCAGGGTTGTCTAAAATCATGGTAGAGCGTTTAGAGGCTTCTAATAAAACATTGGTCACTTGTTCACTATTGCAATCAGCTGGCGCAGGGATGGTCATCACGATACGTGTAATAGAGTCTGATAATGACCAGTTAATAAATTGCTCTGTAATAAATGCTTTATTAGGCACAATGATCTCTTTTCTATCCCAATCGGTGAGCGTGGTGGCTCGCGTATTGATTTTAGAAATATTCCCAGTCAAGTTACGGATAGTAACGGTATCACCAATACGAATTGGCTTTTCAAACAAGATCATTAACCCTGAGATAATGTTGGCAAAAATTTCTTGTAAGCCAAAACCAAGACCTACCCCCATAGCGGCAATTAACCATTGTAGTTTTGACCACTCAATACCTAATAATGAGAAACCAACAATACTGCCTATTAGGGTGATGCTGTATTTCGTTAAAGTGGTAATGGCATAACCTGTACCAGGTGTTAGATCTAAGTGTTGTAAAATTGCCAGTTCAAGCAGTGCTGGCAGGTTTCTTACCAATTGTGCCGTGATAATAATCACTAATATAGCGACTAAGATAGACCCCATGGTAATGGGCTGGATAGTATTGACGCCATTAACGGAGGAAGTCACATCCCATAGTCGGATATTATCGACAAAAGAGAAGGCTGTATTGAGCTCTGACCAGAGTAAAATCATGGACACAAGTGCAATCATGGTCAGAATAGAACGAACTAGACCAATAGATTGTGCACTAATCGCATCAAGGTCAATGGCTTGATCTTCCAACTCTAAGTTAGCGGTACTCTCACCACTGCTGCCAACAATGGTATTCTCATCTTCCCCTTTGGCTCGTTGAGCTAAAATTTCTGCCCGTTTTTGTTTGGCTCGTTCAAAGGCAAGCTTACGACGTTGGATCAGCATCCATCGTTGAATAATATGATAAATAATCAGCAAGGCAAACCAAATCGCCACAGACATCTCTAAGCGACCCAGTAATACGATGGAGGTTGAGAGATAGCCTAAGATAGCCGCGAGGGCAGCAAGAACAGGGGCAACAAGTAAGAACCACCATAAAATGGTATTTATCACATTATCACCAGAGCCATGTTTATCTAAGTAAAGCGGCACATGTGCCTTTTTTAGGCTTGAGGTAATAAAACTTAAAGCAATGCACAATAATAAAAAGCAAAAACGCCCAACCGTTGGCGCAAATTCTCTGTCACTATAGTATTCAAAGGTGATAAGCGACATCATTAACGGCACAATGACGAAAATCGACAGTTGATAAAAGCGCATCGCTTTTTTCACACGACTCTCTTTCCATTTAAATTGCGCGATAAATAACCCATTAGGGCGAGCAAAGGTAGCACTTATCATAAATAGCCATAGCACAGGGGCTGCGGCAGTCACACCATAACCAATCGCTCCCGCCATGGGATAACGCCATTCGACACTTTGTAAACCATATCCTACGGCAGACCATAATAGCGGTAGTGGTAAGGCGATTAATATTGACCAAAATACGGTACGCACCGTTAATGAGAAATGATCTTGAGTGACTTTACCAATGCGATTACTGACTCTTTCAAGAAACGCATTGTAATGCTTACGGGTACGAAGACTAAAACCGACAATAGATAGGGTGACCAGTAGATAGATAAAGGTATCTTGGTTTTTGAGCATGTTAACCGCAGCATGCCCTAATTGTGAGAAAGTATCTAATGAGAGTAGGCGAGTAATATCTTTAATTAATAAAACCGGATAATTGAGTTTTATTGGGCTGATATCGGCCACCCAGAACATATAGCGGTTTGTGGCATCTTTTGTCTCTTTTAAGGCATCCGCAAGTTGTGTTGTGGCTACTTTGAGTTTGGTTAACTCTAAGATTTGGGAGTCATAACCGGATAAAAGAGAATTGAGTAACTCTTGGCGCGCTTGAATGAGAGAGTCAAAAATATATTGCTGAGCTTCTGGTAGCTTTGAGCCATCGGCAGTTTCAGGAGGCTGGATTTTGCCTAGGTTTTCTAGCATCTCTTCATAGCCTAATCGCTCAACACGTAACTGAACGATATCTCTATCCAGCTCTTGAGAGCGGGGCATTTCAGGTAAGCGAGCCAATTGTGTTCTTAATGCTTCACCTAATGCCGTAGAGCCACTTAACCATTGGGCTTGCTCTCGAATGGTTGTGAGTGTCTGTCTTACTTGTTGGGTTTGTTGTGTTGTTAGACGCTGTTTTTCGGTTAACTCACTCATTTCTTGCGTCTGTTTATTGAGGATCTGAGAAAGTTGACGGTTAGTCTCGATTTGCTTAGTCAGAAACTCGGGGAGTTCGCCCCCTTGCTCGGCGAGCATTTCTGTCTTTTCTAAAGCGAGATCTGCCACTTCTTGGCGCTTGATATTTAGTAAACTACGCAATTGTTGCAGTTGTACATCAAGTCGTTGATAACGTTTTTTAAATAGCTCCAAGCGCAGTCGAGTAATTTCTTGACGATTATTAGCAGAAAGTTGCGCCATTTCCAGCTCATTAACCATCGCTTTTCGTGCTGTGACTTCAGCTTGGGTTAATTTATTTTGTGCTTCTGCTAGTGGGGTGTTTGATGCCCCTATTGCCGCTAAACGCGCCGTTGCATCACTTAGTAAACGACGAGCTTCTGAAAGTTGCTGAGGGAGTAAATTGAGTGATTCGCTGATTTCACGGCTTTTATCTTGCTCTTGTTGTTGTAGCCGAGCTTGTTCCATCAGTTGGCTACTCACTTGAATAATTTTTTGCTCAAGCTCAGGAATGGTAATTTTTTCTGGAATTGTTGGAACTGAGTGACTCTCTTCGAGTAATTTAGCCCTTAGCTCTTGAGTGATCTGCGGATATTCATCAATAGTCTTTTGATAATTATCCGCATTAACTTGAGCTTTTTCACCATCATTTATCCAATTGATGGTGCCTTGTAGCGCCTGAACAGTTTCAATATCTTGAGGATTAGTACTGCCTTCAAGTTGTTTGATATCTTGACGTAATTTATCAACATCCGCAGCAAACACCGAAGTATTGAATGAGATAGTCAGAAAAAAGCTAAAAAGTAGACTGATTATCAGGCGCACAAGGTTTACTCCGAATTACGAATTATTCATTAATGGTATTATTATCGCAGGCCTTATGATCAGTGCCTGTGGCATTAATGATAGAGCCTAGTAGTTCTCCCATTAATGTTACAGAGCCGTTCATCAGATCTTTATTTAATTGAACACTATTTTCAGGGAAGAGGTTAATAACGGTCGAGCCTAATTTAAAGCGTCCCATCTCTTCACCTTTTTTCAGAAATATAGCGCCAACTTTATCCGCTTGAGGATAAGTCCAACGTTTAATAATACCTTCACGTGGTGGTGTTACCATGCCACACCAGACCGTTTCAATACTCCCTACAATGGTCGCTCCAACAAGAATTTGTATCATGGGACCAAATTGGGTGTCAAAAAGGCAAATAATACGTTCATTACGAGCAAATAAGTTAGGAACATTTGCCGCAGTTAAAGGATTAACAGAAAAGAGATCGCCGGGGACATAAATCATCTCTTTTAATAACCCATCGCAAGGCATATGAACACGGTGGTAATCCCGTGGTGAAAGATAGGTTGTAATAAATTGTCCATGGCGGAACTGGTCGGCCAAGGTAAAATTACCTGCTAGCAACGCTTCAAGGGTGTAAGAGTGCCCTTTGGCTTGTAAAATTTGATCGTCTTGGATCTGACCAAGCTGACTGACAGCGCCATCTGCGGGGAGAGCCAGTTGGTTATCTCCTTCAACAATAGGGCGAGCGCCATCTTTTAATGCACGAATAAAAAACTCATTAAATGTTGCATAAGCCTGAAATTGGCTCTCTTTCGCTTCATTCATATCAACTTTATATGCGCGAGCAAACATTTTGATAGCAAATTGAGTAACGCTACCTGCTTTTTTATTGGCAAACCAACCAGCTAGCTGTGTTAGCCATAATTTAGGCAATAGATACTGTAGTTTAATTTTTAGCTTGTCCAAAATGGCAACCTCTGGGATCGAACGATAAAAAATCGACAAAAGGGGTCTATTGTACCCACCCTTAATAGGGTTGTCAGTGAATCTATGCTTAAGAGTCTAAATTAATATTTTTACGCACTTTCACCTGACTCATACTTTCTAAAATACGATGATAGTTTTCAAATCGGGTTGGTGCGATTTCACCTTTATCTACGGCTTCGGTGATCAAGCAACCCGGATCGTCATTATGCTTACAATCACGGAATTTACAGCCTCCTAAGAAAGGTCGAAACTCAATAAAACCTTTGGTCACTTGCTCAGGTGTTAAATGCCACAAACCAAATTCACGTACCCCCGGTGAATCAATAACATCGCCTCCTAGAGGGAAATGATAAAGGCGCGATGCGGTGGTGGTATGTTGTCCAAGCCCTGAGTTGTCAGAGACTTGATTGACCAGAATACTTTCTTCCATTGGTGGTAAGAGAGTATTGAGAAGGCTCGATTTACCCACACCTGACTGGCCAGCAAAAATAGAGATGCGGCCAATTAATGCTTGAGTTAATGCTTCTAATCCCTCTTTGGTATAGCTTGAGACTTCAAGCACTCGATAACCAATATCTTTATAAATTTGCATCCACTCACTTACCATCGCTCGGCTTTCTGCATCTAACATATCGACTTTATTCAATACAATAAGGGGTTCGATATTTAAGGTTTCACAAGCCACTAAGTAGCGGTCGATAATATTAAGTGAAAGCTCAGGTAAAATGGCTGAAACAATAATAATTTGATCGATATTAGCGGCAATAGGTTTAATACCATCATAATAATCTGGGCGAGTGAGTACAGAAGTACGCTCATGAACAGCTTCTACAATGCCATTGACGCGCACATTTTCTTGGGTTTGTAATGCAGGGCGCCACACCACTCTATCGCCTGTGACTAGGGATGAAATAGTACGGCGAATATTACAACGAGTAATAGAGCCATCTGCAGCTTCAATATCTGCATGTTGCCCAAAGCGACTGATAACGAGGCCTTCGGTCGCTTCGCCTAATTGTGTATCGTCTAATTCAACGTGATTTTTTTTCTCTTTGCTTTGCAAACGCTTTTTATGATTTTCTTGTACTCGGCGTTGCTGGCCTTTAGATAATTTACGTTTTGTCACCGATCCTCACTTGTGTTATTCGGTTAGATGTTCTTTTGTCGTGCTTATTGAGTAAACGCGCTATGATAAAGGTTAAAATATCATGTCTCACTCTAAGAAACAGCTAGGATATATTATGTCAAAAAGCGAGAACAATCTTATCTGGATAGATCTGGAAATGACCGGCCTTGATCCTGAACGCGATCGTATTATTGAAATTGCCACTATCGTCACCGATCCCCAACTTAATATTTTAGCTGAAGGTCCCGTTATTGCTGTACATCAATCGGATAAATTACTCGCCTCGATGGATGAATGGAATACTACAACACATACGGCAAGTGGTTTAGTTCAGCGGGTTAAAGAGAGTCAGTATGATGATGCGGCTGCACAACAAGCCACTATCGAATTCCTTGAAAAATGGGTGCCACAGGGTGCATCACCGATCTGTGGTAATAGTGTGGGGCAAGATAGACGTTTTCTATTTCGCTATATGCCTGAATTAGAAAAATATTTTCATTATCGTTATCTCGATGTCAGTACACTAAAAGAGTTAGCTCGTCGTTGGAAACCTGAAATCCTTGAAGGATTTAAGAAAAAAAATACTCATCAAGCGTTGGATGATATTCGAGAATCTATTGCTGAATTAGCCTATTATCGCCAAACCTTTATTAAAGAGTAGAAATTAGCGGATTGATGGCTGATATTGCATCATTGTGACGATTTTATCGTCATGCAATCA
The DNA here is from genome assembly GCF_963886535.1 of Proteus sp. G2675. Lineage (NCBI taxonomy): Bacteria > Pseudomonadati > Pseudomonadota > Gammaproteobacteria > Enterobacterales > Morganellaceae > Proteus > Proteus sp. G2675. Next base: position 186,309 of record NZ_CAWPCB010000037.1, on the reverse strand, counting down.
AAAAAACGCATTTTTTTACTGATAAGGGCTTGCGGTTAAGCATTTTTCTCGTATAATGCGCTTCCCGTACCGATGAAGAATTTCGTTTGTACGGGTGTAAGAAAGACGCGGGAATAGCTCAGTTGGTAGAGCACAACCTTGCCAAGGTTGGGGTCGCGAGTTCGAGTCTCGTTTCCCGCTCCAATCTTTCTTCGATAGTTATCAGTATTAGCGACGCGGGAATAGCTCAGTTGGTAGAGCACAACCTTGCCAAGGTTGGGGTCGCGAGTTCGAGTCTCGTTTCCCGCTCCAAATCTTTCTTCGATAATTATCAGCACAAAACTTACCAAATGCGGGAATAGCTCAGTTGGTAGAGCACAACCTTGCCAAGGTTGGGGTCGCGAGTTCGAGTCTCGTTTCCCGCTCCAAATCTTCTTCCAAAGACTTCAATAAACTCAGTAAATTCTTATAAATCAAAGCGTTTTTCGTAATAGCATTAGCTAAGCTGTTTTTAGAAGTCGGCCTGTCTCTCTATGATAAGAATATACAGTAAGATATTTTTACCCTAAAAGTCGCCGAGTAAGCAGGGCTTGCATGTCTCGTCTGCCATCCGCAATAATAAAGATAACCACTTGTTTTGCTATTGTGTGATAGATGACACGATAAGGTTTAAAAAAGATTTGCTGATATTCACGAATACCTAAACTTTGTAATTCCTTTGGAATACTGCCTTTCATAGGAAAGTTAGCCTGTGTATTAGTGACCTTAAGCAGCTCATCTAATACATAATCTGCATTATCTATGCTGTCGTGGTCGGCAATATAGTTATTGATGTCCTCTAAGTCTGTTTCGGCATCTTTCGTCATTACCACTTTATAGGACGCCATTACGATTATTTCCTTTTACTTTTTAAACGCTGAACAACGCTTTTTATATCTTTTACTTCACCTGCTTCAACTTGTTGCTGACCTAACGCCAATATTTTAAGTAAGGCTAATGTTTCCTGTGTCTCTTCATAAAAGGTAATATCCTGAATAACCGCTTTTGCTTCGCCATTTTGAGTAATAATCATCGGTGCACCAGATTCAGTGAGTTTAGTCATCACTTCGGCGGCATTAGCTTTTAAATAACTAATTGGTTTGATTTGTTCTGAGTAACGCATATCTACCTTAATCAATAAGACTAAATTAAGTCTAAAAAAAGTCTAATCTGAGTGTGAAGAGATAAAAGCTAAAATGCAATATAGAAAACCTTTAGCGAAAACCGCTTAATGAACAGTCCAACTCTATGAGGTCACTTCAACAGGGCGGGGAGCAGTCACGCATAAGCAACAATACAAAGCGTTATTTTGTTTAATAACACCCAAATAAAGCTATTGCATTCTAAAAGTCACAAGGACATAACTATGGACAGGAAATAGCAATGCTTGTATAAAATATAACCAAAAAATCTTTATTTTCTCTCTCACTTTTTAAAAATGAGTCTACACTGTGGTAGGTGCAGATCAGCGATTGTAGCTAATACACTTAAAGCGAGTGACCCATTGCAGTGCAGAAAAAGGGAAATCGATAACAGCAAGAAAGATCAAGCTATTTTTTTGTGATCTATCTTTGATCTTTGCTTGCATTTCTATTTAGCCAGCACTAGAATGTGCGCCTTTCCTCGTTTAGGGGGGAGCTAAACCTCAGATCAATTTTTGTTGTTTAGGTTTTTATTCTGTTAAATATACTTTGAAGAGTATTTTTTATGAAGAAAAGTATTTTTATGACTTTTCTTTGGAAAAAAGAGCCCGAGTTCCACTTATCTTAATATTCTTATCGAAATAAATTATCCACAATAAGATGCTCATAATCCTTGCATCTAGCACTAATTTATTTTTTTACTGCACAGAGTTATCCACAGGCTGCTATCATTGAGTCATTAGCATATTATGCTAGTGAGTTAAATATTGCTTTTATCTATCCAATTGATAAGTAAGTTTATTTTTATTTTTTTTAATTTGTGCCACACTTCGCTTGAATTTTTTCTTCATATTGATAGACAAAGAGTTTTTATTTTATTCACAGGTGAAATTATCTCATCTTATGAGTATGCGTATCATGTTAAAAACTAAGCATCACGAGGTAGGCCCTTAGTTATTGCCCTTACTAGACGTTTTTGTTGTGAAGTCTGTATTTTTAGTGTTTTTTCTTCTCTTTTGGCTTTCTGTTGGGCGATAGCCCAGTGCAAATGTTCATCTAAAACCTCCCCTAAACCAAAGCGCTCTTGCAAGGCCAGTACAATTTTGTCCTGATAAGGGGCATTGCCTAACGCAACACTAATATTTCTTAGCCAACGTAAATAGCCAATTCGTCGGATCGGTGAACCTTCTGTAATACGCAGAAATTTTTCTTCACTCCATTGGAATAGATCCAGCAATTCTGGTGTATGTAAGGCACGGCGCGGAGAAAAATCATCTTCCTCTGTGAGCGAAGAAAAACGATTCCATGGGCAAATTAATTGGCAATCATCACAACCATAGATACGATTGCCCATCAAAGGGCGAAATTCTTCAGGAATAGCGCCTTCAAGTTCAATCGTTAGGTAAGAAATACAGCGACGAGCATCAATGGTGTAAGGCTCTACGATGGCGCCTGTTGGGCAAGTGGTCATGCAAGCTACACATTTACCGCATTGCTCTTCAACGGGAAAATCAATAGGCAAAGGTAAATTAATTAATAATTCACCGAGAAAAAACCAAGAGCCGGCCTGATTATTGATAACAAGTGAGTGTTTACCAACCCACCCAAGACCAGCTTTCACGGCCAATGGTCGTTCCATTATCGGCGCTGAATCAACAAAAGGGCGAAAATTAACAATACCTTGATATTCAAACTGTTGGCAATATTGCGTAATTTTTTCACCTAATTTTTTAAGGCGTTGTCTTAATACTTTGTGATAATCTCTACCTAATGCATAACGGCTAATATAGCCTTGCTCTGGATTATTAAGGGTACGAGCAAAAGCGGCATCTGTTGGCAAATAGTTCATTCTGACGCTGATCACACGCAATGTGCCCGGCACCAATTCATGGGGTCTTGCTCGAGTCATGCCATATTTAGCCATCCATGCCATTTCACCATGATACTGTTTATCTAACCAAGCTTGTAAACGAGGCTCTTCGAGCGATAAATCAGTATCGCAAATTCCTGTTTGTTGGAATCCTAGTTCAGTTCCCCAACGTTTTATATTTTGAGCAAGGTGATGAAGATCGAGTGATGACATGAGCAACCGAAATAATAGCTAATAGGTGAGTCCTAAGAGTGCGCAGTGTATCATAGTGCAACGATAGGAAAAATCCTCGTAAGAAATAGATTTATGGTATGGTTATTTGAAATTGATTCTGATAATAATTTACTTTAAGTGAATATAAAAATGGTCTGTTTGCATGTGCTCTAACATGCTATTAACTAAGTCGTTATTACCTAACAATAGATTGTATGAATATGAAAGAATGGGTTGTTACATTAGAAGATGAAGCTGCAACAGTAAAACTAGGGCATTCAGTCGCAATGGCGACAAATAACCAAGGGCTTATTATTTATTTATTTGGTGATCTAGGGGCCGGGAAAACCACCTTTAGCCGCGGATTTTTACAAGCTTTAGGTCATCAAGGTCATGTTAAAAGTCCAACATATACCTTGGTAGAGCCTTATATGCTGACACCACGCCCAGTCTATCATTTCGATCTTTATCGCTTAGCTTCAGCGGAAGAGTTAGAATTTATGGGGATACGTGACTATTTTGCACAAGATCCACTGTGTCTCATTGAATGGCCTTCTCAAGGGGAAGGGTTTATACCTAATGCGGATTTAGAGCTTCATTTAAGCTATGAAAATGAAGGTCGTAAAGCCCATTTTATTGCCCTTTCACAGAGAGGGAATGCTGTTTTATCCCGTATTCAGTCTGCATAAAGGAATATTGATTATGTCGAGTCTCATCACTATTGTGAGCCAATGTCAGCGTTATATTGCCACCTTTTTGTTGGTTGTTCTGTCACTTTTTGTGGTGCAAATAGCACAAGCCGCTACGGTAACAGAAGTGAAGGCCGAAAATGGGGATGTGGCTACAACACTTACATTTTCGTTTAGTGGTGGGAAACCAAGCTATAGATATTACTCACTGAAAAATCCAGATAGGTTAGTGATGGATTTTAAGCAAGGTAGCCAAATAACGGGTTTACCTGTGACATTAAATCGTCAGCAATTAGCACAGAAAATTCGCACGACACAATCAAAAGATAGCCAATATCAAAGTATGGTGGTAGAGCTTGCCAAACCAGTGGTGGTGACGGAGCGCTTGTTAAATAGCAATGGTGAATATAAGTTAGTACTTACTATCAAACCTATTAATGCTCGACAAAATAACAATACATCAACGACGGTCAGTGTAGTGGCGTTATCAGCAAACAAAGCCACAAATACGGTGGCTAATCAACAGATGGCGCCTTTAGTGAGTACACCTAAGCAACCCGTTGCACCTGTAGTACCAGTAAAGCCTCGCACAACCTCGAATAAGCCCGCATCGAGCGATCGGCAAATAATTATTGCGATTGACGCAGGGCATGGGGGTCAAGATCCCGGCGCTATTGGGCAAAAAGGTAATCGTGAAAAAGATGTTACCTTAAGAGTGGCAAAAAAATTAGAAGCGATTTTGCGTAATGATCCTATGTTCAAACCCGTTTTAACCCGCAATGGCGACTATTTTATTTCTGTTGCTGGACGCTCTGAAGTGGCCCGTAAGCAAGGTGCCAATATGTTAGTGTCTATTCATGCCGACTCTGCACCTAATCGTAGTGCGCGCGGGGCATCTGTTTGGGTATTGTCAAATCGTCGCGCGAATAGTGAATTAGGTAAATGGCTTGAACAAAGCGAAAAACAATCAGAGCTTCTCGGTGGCGCTGGTGATGCACTCGCAGAAGGGGTTGATCCCTATTTAAGCCAAGCAGTATTAGATTTACAATTTGGTAATTCACAGCGTGTAGGCTATGACGTTGCGGTAGCGGTGTTATCTGAACTTAGAAAAGTAGGATCATTACATAAAAAAACACCAGAGCACGCCAGCTTAGGGGTTTTACGTTCACCTGATATTCCGTCTATTTTGGTCGAAACAGGTTTTATTAGTCATGCCGCTGAGGAACAATTGCTGATTTCAGATGCTTACCAAGAGAAATTAGCCGCTTCAATCTATGCCGGATTAAAAAATTACTTTCTCGCTCATCCCTTACAGAATGGGCCAAAATAAAGATAAACGTGGGATAAGGTAATGGCGATTAATTTATTACCTCCTCAGTTAGCAAATCAGATTGCAGCAGGGGAAGTCGTTGAAAGACCCGCTTCTGTTGTTAAAGAGTTACTTGAAAACAGCTTAGATGCGGGTGCGACAACAATTGATATCGATATCGATAAAGGTGGCGCTAAGCTAATTCGTATCCGCGATAATGGATGCGGCATTTCTCGTGATGATTTGAAGTTAGCACTTGCTCGCCATGCAACAAGCAAAATATCGACACTGGATGACCTTGAAGCCATTATGAGCATGGGGTTTCGTGGTGAAGCCTTAGCCAGTATCAGCTCTGTATCACGTTTAACCTTAACATCTCGTACCGCATCTCAAGAGGAGGCTTGGCAAGCCTACGCCGAAGGGCGTGATATGACAGTGGCAGTCAAGCCAGCAGCACATCCGGTGGGGAGCACAGTTGAAGTGCTCGATCTTTTTTATAACACTCCTGCAAGACGTAAATTTTTACGTACCGAAAAAACAGAGTTTGGTCATATAGATGAAGTAGTACGTCGTATAGCCTTATCCCGCTTTGATGTGTCAATTAATTTAACCCACAACGGTAAGCGGGTGCGTCAATATCGCGCTGCGAAAGAAACTCATCAGCATCATCGTCGTTTAAGTGCTATCTGTGGTAATCATTTTGTTGATCAAGCAATGCAACTGACGTGGGAGCATGGTGATCTGGCAATAAAAGGCTGGGTAGAGCATCCTTTAGCTCCAGTGCAAAGCAGTGAAATACAGTACTGTTATGTCAATGGGCGCATGATGCGCGATAGATTGATTAACCATGCTATTCGTCAAGCATATGAAGGTTATTTGCAAGGTGAACAGCAACCCTCTTATGTGCTTTATTTAACCGTCGACCCTCATCAAGTGGATGTCAATGTGCATCCTGCCAAACATGAAGTGCGTTTTCACGAATCGCGCTTAGTACACGATTTTATCTATCAAGCTGTCCTGAGTGTGTTAAGGCAGGTTACAGAAGATACGTTATCTTTAGATGAAGAGGATAATGGGGCTTTAACTGCCACAACATTTCCTGAAAATCGCCAAGTTGCGGGAGAAAATGTTTTTTCGCAGCCTTATCAAGCACCAGTAACCTCATCTACGCAAAAAAAGAGCACGGGAGCTTACCAAGGAAGTGCAGGAAAAGGGTTAACAGATACGCAAAAGAGTCCCCAAAAAACGCTAGATACACGTCAGTTTGGTGAGAGTTATCAACGTACGCAAGGCATGCTTTATCAAAAAATGATGCAAGAAAGTGCGAGCGATGTTGAAAATAAAGAAAAAATACCTCTATTTCCCCCTCGTCCCCCATTGAATTTGGTTGATGTTGGTCATACAACTAATAACAATGAAACAAATGTAATTTCAGTGGTGCCTCGTTCTGTTAATGCCAGCGCAGCGCAAACAGATTATACTTTTGGCCGGGTATTGGCGATTTATCAGCAGAAATATGCGTTAATTGAATCTTCGCAAGGTCTAGGGCTGTTAGCATTGGAAGAAGCTGATTTTCTGTTAAAATGTGCCCAGTTATTGCCAGAAAATGAAAATCTGAAACCCCAACCTTTGCTAGTGCCTTTAAAAGTCACACTCAGTAAAGATGAAATTAATACATTTAAGCAGTTTCAGGCGTTAATCAGTGATTTTGGGATTGTTATCGACATCTCTCATGGTAAAGCGACGATCCACGCGGTCTCGTTGCCTTTGCGACAGCAAAATTTACCTGTATTACTGACAAAGCTATTAGCTTATTTGGCAACAGAAAAATTATGCTCTAAACAACAAATTGGGCATTGGTTAGCAAAACAGTTAAGTCATGAGTCGGGTGTTTGGTCACAGGCTCAGGCAGTAGGATTATTGGCTGATATTGAACGATTATGTCCACAATATGTCAGACAGCCGTCCAAAAACTTATTACAATTAATAGAATTACAACCTGTGGTAGCGGCACTGAATAATGAGCGAAGTAAAAACGCAAATAAAACCTAAAGCAATCTTTCTGATGGGGCCAACAGCCTCTGGTAAAACCGCATTAGCCATTGCGCTAAGACAAAAACTGCCCGTTGATCTTATTAGTGTTGATTCTGCTCTTATTTATCGTGGTATGGATATTGGTACTGCGAAACCGGATGAGACAGAGCAGTCGCTTGCACCACATCGTTTAATTGATATTCTAGATCCCGCATTACCTTATTCTGCCGCAGACTTTCGTAAAGATGCGTTAAAAGCAATGGAAGAAATTACGGCTGCAGGACGAATTCCACTATTAGTGGGCGGGACTATGCTATATTTTAAAGCGTTATTAGAAGGCTTATCGCCTTTGCCCAGTGCTAATCCAGAAATTCGTGCTGAAATCGAAAAAAAAGCAGCCGAACAAGGGTGGGAGGCAATTCATCAAGAGCTAGCATCCGTCGATCCCGTTGCGGCCAAACGGATCCATCCTAATGATCCTCAACGCCTTTCTCGTGCACTGGAAGTTTACCTGATTTCAGGTAAATCGATGACAGAATTAACTCAAATATCAGGCGAAGCATTGCCTTATGATGTTTATCAGTTTGCGATTGCTCCGAAAGATAGAAATGTACTTCATCAACGCATTGAAGCACGTTTTAAACAGATGTTAACGTGTGGCTTTGAAGATGAAGTAAAATCATTATACCAACGGGGCGATCTGCATGAAGATTTACCTTCTATACGTTGTGTCGGCTATCGCCAGATGTGGTCATATTTATCCGGCGAAATCGACTATGATGAGATGGTTTATCGAGGGATCTGCGCTACCCGGCAATTAGCGAAGCGACAAATCACTTGGTTAAGAGGTTGGCATGATGTTCATTGGTTAGATAGTGAAGATTTTGAACAGTCTCTTAACACTGTTTTGCAGGTAGTTAGTGCATAGATGGTAGGTTTGTGTAAAATTGATAGTTGCTAAAGTGCAATTTTTGAGTAGTTCATTTTTTCGAACCATTAGGTTCTAGTATAAAACAACAAAATAAGGAAAACATAGAATGGCTAAGGGGCAATCTTTGCAAGATCCTTTTCTGAACGCATTACGTCGTGAAAGGGTCCCTGTTTCAATCTATTTGGTAAACGGCATTAAATTACAGGGTCAGATCGAATCTTTTGACCAATTTGTTATTCTGCTGAAAAACACTGTTAGTCAGATGGTATACAAACATGCTATCTCTACCGTAGTACCTTCTCGTCCTGTTTCTCATCATAGCAATACAGGTACCAACCAAGCGGGTACAAACTACAGTGGCGGTAACGCGACTCAGCAGGATGATGTTGCAGAATAATTATCAAATATTATTCTTAATATAATAAAAACATAGGTAGGGAGACTTTACCTATGTTTTTCCTGTTTTTATAAAGTCCATGAGGTTTCGCCTTTGTTTGATCGTTATGAAGGTGGCGAATTAGCCGTTTTAGTGCACGTTTTCTTTTCGCAAGAAAAGGATATTGATGACTTGCAAGAGTTTGAATCTTTGGTGACATCTGCCGGTGTAAAACCAGTTCAAATTATTACAGGGAGCCGTAGAGCGCCTCACTCCAAATATTATGTGGGAGAAGGTAAAGCGGAAGAAATCGCAGAAGCAGTAAAAGCGAGTGGTGCAGATGTGGTGTTATTTAATCACGCACTCTCACCGGCACAAGAACGAAATCTGGAAAGACTTTGTGAATGTCGTGTAGTTGATCGCACGGGAGTTATCCTCGATATTTTTGCTCAACGAGCAAGAACTCACGAAGGAAAGCTACAGGTAGAACTCGCTCAGTTACGTCATTTATCAACCCGTTTAGTTCGAGGGTGGACACACTTAGAACGACAAAAAGGGGGGATTGGATTACGTGGCCCTGGCGAAACACAGCTTGAAACGGACCGACGTTTGCTCAGAGGCAAAATTAGTCAAATTCTAATGCGTCTAGGCAAAGTTGAACGTCAGCGTGAACAAGGACGACAAGCGCGAAGTAAAGCTGATATTCCAACGTTATCTCTGGTGGGTTACACCAATGCGGGTAAGTCGAGTTTATTCAATCGTATAACCTGTGCTGATGTGTATGCTGCTGATCAGTTGTTTGCGACACTGGATCCTACCTTAAGACGAATTCAGGTCGATGATGTTGGTACCGTGGTGTTAGCTGATACGGTTGGTTTTATCCGACATCTACCTCATGATCTGGTGGCGGCATTTAAGGCAACGCTACAAGAAACACGTGAAGCGACATTGCTTCTTCATGTTATTGATGCCGCTGATAGCCGTTTTGAAGAGAACATTCATGCAGTTGAAAATGTATTAGAAGAGATTGATGCTCACGAGATACCGACACTGTATGTGATGAATAAAATTGATCTTCTTGAGGACTTCACCCCAAGAATTGATCGAAATGAAGATAATTTACCTGTTAGGGTTTGGGTTTCTGCACAAACAGGTGAAGGTATTCCTCTGTTATATCAGGCGTTGACAGAGCGCCTTTCAGGTGAGATCGCACACGTTGAATTGCGTTTACCGCCAGAAGAAGCAGGGCGATTACGTAGCCGTTTTTATCAATTACAGGCTATTGAGCGTGAATGGATTGAAAAAGACGGTAAAGTTGGGCTAATCACCCGAATGCCTATGGTAGACTGGCATCGACTTTGCAAGCAGGAGCCTACTTTATTGGATTACGTGGTCTGATAATTGGCCATACTAAAGAACATTAACTGAGAGCTGGCGATGAAATCGGCTCTTAAGCCTGATAAATCTAATCATAATAATGGAGCTAGAACATGGCGTGGAATCAGCCCGGTAACAACGGACAAGACCGCGACCCGTGGGGGAACCGAAACGGCGGTAATAATAACGGCGACGGGAACTCTAACGGTAATCAAGGAGGTCGGGATCGTAAAGCATCAGATCTCGATGATTTGTTCCGGAAACTGAGTGCAAAACTTGGCGGTTTCGGTGGTAAAAAAGGAGGAAACTCCTCTTCTGGGCAAAATGGCGGACCTCGTGGTAATGCTGGAAACGTATTAGTTTCTCTTGCATTAGGTGCAGTGGTTGTCGTTTGGGCTGCCAGTGGTTTTTATACCATTAAAGAAGCCGAACAAGGTGTTGTGACTCGTTTCGGTAAATTTTACCAAATCGTCGAGCCTGGTTTAAACTGGAAACCGACTTTCATTGATGAAGTTCAGCCTGTCAACGTAAAAACCATCCGTGATTTAACTACGGGTGGCATGATGTTGACATCAGATGAAAACATGGTTCAAGTTGAGATAAACGTTCAATATGTTGTCTCAGATCCAGAAGCATTTCTCTTTAATGTCACAACGCCAATGAATAGCCTAGGACAAGCGACAGACAGTGCCGTCCGTGGTGTAATTGGTCGTTCAGAAATGGAAAAGATCCTGACATCGAACCGTTCAGAAATTCGTGATCAAACCCGTCAAGAATTAGAAGAGACGATCCGCCCTTATAAAATGGGGATCTCCATTGTGGACGTCAACTTCCAAGTTGCTCGCCCACCAGAAGCGGTAAAAGCGGCATTCGATGACGTAATTGCGGCACGAGAAGAAGAGCAGAAAACCATTCGTCAGGCTGAGGCTTATAAAAACGAAGTGTTACCATTAGCGAAAGGTAACGCACAACGTATGATTGAAGAAGCAACCGCTTATAAAACGAGTGTGGTGATGAAAGCAGAAGGTGAGGTGGCGAGTTTCGCCAAAATCTTACCTGAATATCGCGCAGCACCGGAAATTACTCGTGAGCGTCTGTATATTGAAACAATGGAAAAAGTGTTGTCGAAAACACGTAAAGTCATTGCCAATGACAAAGGTAACAGTATGTTGGTTCTGCCTTTAGAGCAAATGTTACGCCAGCAACCAAAAGCGCCAACGTCATTTAATAGTGTCACAGAGGCACCTGCGCGTATTTCAACCCCTACGCCAAGTACCAACACAACACCTACTCAGAAACCAGCAACAACTTATGGTAACGGTGGATATGGTAGCAATAATAGTGGTGGTTATGGTCAGCCTTATGGCTCTAATCAAGGAGGACAATAATCATGCGTAAAGTTATCGCTGTTGTTGCAGTTATTATTTTAGCGTTGTTGTACTCCTCAGTATTTGTCGTGCAACAATATGAACGCGGTATTATTTTACGTTTCTCGAAAGTGGTACGTGATGGTGAAAATAAACCGGTCGTTTATGAACCGGGTATTCACTTTAAAATTCCATTTATTGAGAATGTGAAAAAACTGGATGCGCGTATCCAAACGATGAATATCCAGCAAGATCGCTTCTTATCAGGTGAGAACAAAGACTTGTTAGTTGACTCTTATCTGAAATGGCGTATCAGTGATTTTAGTACTTACTACCTAGCTACTGGTGGTGGTAATACGATGCAAGCAGAAACCTTATTGCGTCGTAAATTTAGTGACCGTTTACGCTCTGAAATTGGTCGTATGAGTGTAAACCAAATTATCACTGATTCACGTGGTCGTTTAACCATTGATGTACGTAATGCGTTGAATGAAGGTACACCTTCTCGCGATAAAAGTGATGCAGATGATGCTATTGCTATTGCTGCGAAGAAAGTGGCAGAAGAGACCAAAGGTAAAGCCCCTGCTATCAATATGAACAGTATGGCGGCATTAGGTATTGAAGTGATTGATGTTCGTATCAAACAAATCAACTTACCAATGGAAGTTTCTGAAGCCATTTATCAACGTATGCGTGCAGAGCGTGAAGCGGTTGCTCGTCGTCACCGTTCACAAGGTCAAGAAGAAGCGGTGAAAATCCGTGCTGCAGCAGATAAAACAGTGACAGAAACCTTAGCTGAATCGGAGCGTGAATCGTTACGTATTCGAGGTGAAGGGGATGCGCAAGCAACTAAACTATTTGCTGATGCATTCAGTCAAGATCCTGACTTCTATGCGTTTATCCGTAGCTTACGTGCTTATGAGAATAGCTTTAATAAAGACGGTAATGACGTCATGGTGTTAAGTCCAGATAGCGATTTCTTACGCTATATGAAAGCACCAACTAAAGCGAGAGCGATTGAAGAGTAATCGTCATCGTTCAAGAAAATAAATAATCATCCCCTAAGATAAAACTTAGGGGATTTTTTTAGCTTTTAATCAAGCAGATAGAATTAAAACGAATAAAGAAAATCATTTTTTATTATTGAATGAAACGAAAAATCGCTCGCAACCATTTCCAAATTGCCTTTAGCTGAGATAGTATAAAGTGAAAATTGCATTTCAAGATAAACCTTCGGCAATCCCGAGGCGTCTTCTTAGCCATTTTCACTTTTATGTCACTCTGCTTCCTGTTTTTGCGATCAAAACTGTTGATAAAAATCACAAATATCTTGTGATGTGGTTTTTTCGGGCAAAAATATTGACAATGGCAAGATAATCTATTGCTTAAAAGCGGGGATGGCATAATTAGATAAAATCTACTGTAACTCTTGAATTGAGATGGTAGAATCCTTTTTTAAGCAACCGAGTGTATTTTGAAATGAGTAATAACGTTGTCGTATTAGGCACCCAATGGGGTGACGAAGGCAAAGGCAAGATCGTCGACTTGCTGACAGAACGCGCTAAGTATGTTGTTCGTTACCAAGGCGGACATAACGCAGGTCACACCCTAGTCATTGACGGTGAAAAAACCGTTCTCCACTTAATCCCATCAGGCATTCTTCGTGAAAATGTTGTCAGCATCATCGCAAACGGTGTCGTATTATCGCCAGAAGCACTGATGAAAGAAATGACACAGCTCGAAGAGCGTGGTATTCCTGTTCGTTCACGTCTACTGCTGTCAGAAGCTTGCCCATTAATTCTGCCTTATCACATTGCATTAGATAACGCCCGTGAAAAGGCGCGTGGTGAGAAAGCGATTGGTACTACGGGTCGTGGTATTGGTCCTGCTTATGAAGATAAAGTCGCACGCCGTGGTTTACGTGTTGGTGATCTATTTGATAAAAAAGCATTCGCTCAGAAGCTTAAAGAGATCATCGAATACCATAATTTCCAACTGGTTAATTATTACAAAGTTGAGCCTGTTGATTACCAAAAAACCTTAGACGATATCATGGCGATCGCTGATATCTTAACTGGGATGGTTGTTGACGTTTCTGACTTACTTTACAAAGCAACACAAAAAGGTGAGTTAGTGATGTTTGAAGGGGCGCAAGGTACTCTATTAGATATCGATCACGGTACTTATCCGTATGTCACCTCTTCAAATACCACCGCAGGTGGTGTTGCAACAGGTTCAGGCTTAGGTCCTCGTTATGTTGGTTATGTATTAGGTATCATTAAAGCCTATTCTACCCGTGTTGGTGCAGGTCCATTCCCTACAGAATTATTTGACGAAACCGGCGATTTCCTGCGTGAAAAAGGCCAAGAGTTCGGTGCAACAACAGGTCGTAGTCGCCGTACTGGTTGGTTAGATATTATTGCTATCCGCCGTGCTGTTCAAATCAACTCATTGTCAGGCTTCTGCATGACCAAACTTGATGTCTTAGATGGTCTGAAAGAAGTTAAAGTGTGTGTAGGTTATCGCTTACCAAATGGCGAAGTGATTGAAACTACACCATTAGCAGCAGATGATTGGGAAGGTATTGAGCCTATTTATGAATCTATGCCTGGCTGGAACGAAAGCACTTTCGGCGTTAAAGATAAAGCACAGTTACCACAAGCTGCGTTAAATTATATTAAACGCGTTGAAGAGTTAACTGGTGTGCCTGTTGATATTGTTTCTACAGGTCCAGATCGTTCAGAAACGATTATTCTCCGTCATCCATTTGATGCATAATTTATTGTATTAATTGGTTTGATGTGAAAATCGTCCCTGAAAATGACAGGGGCGATTTTTTCGTATCTGTAACAAAGCCGAACTGAGTCACTATGTTGATTAGCAATAAAACGAAAAACTCTTTCCCGCTCGGTTGCGTTTTTGTTTTAGGGCTATGGTCAGAAGTGAAATAAGATAACGTTATTTTGTTGTCAACTAAGAGAAGCGATCTGTTGAAAAGCGACAGGATCGCTTTTTCTTTGCCTATGATATCGCTATTATTTTAATGGTTGTGGTGAGTAAGCCTAAAAGCGCGGACTTTTGAGTATATCTTTGCTAAATGTCCAAAAATTAAACATAATATTGCTTAATAAAATGATATTCTCATTACTCATTATTTATCCTTTAACTTCTTTAACTGGGAGTTTTACTTTTCAGAGGTCATTGTGCAATTAACCAGTTTTACAGATTATGGATTGCGGGCGTTGATATATATGGCTTCATTGCCAGAAGGCAAAATGACGAGCATCACCGAAGTGACGCAGGTCTATGGTGTGTCACGTAATCATATGGTTAAGATTATTAATCAGCTAAGTCATATGGGATTTGTCGAAGCGATACGTGGAAAAAATGGTGGTATACGCTTAGGTAAACCTGCCGCTGATATTATTGTCGGCGAGGTCGTTCGTGCTTTAGAGCCGCTTTCACTGGTTAACTGTAGTGCTGAGTTTTGTCATATCACCCCAGCTTGTCGATTAAAACTTGTATTAAATCAAGCGATAGAACAGTTTTTGAAAGAGCTAGACCGTCATACACTGGCTGAATTGGTAGAAAACAACAGCCCCTTATATAAATTGTTATTAGAAGATGTTTGAGTCGACAATTTCATCATTCTGATAGCTTGGAGGTCATAATGTCCAAAGATCCTTTTCAGGATAGAGAAGCCGAAAAATACGCCTCTCCAATTGCTAGTCGTGAATTTATTTTAGAAGAAATGAAGAAACGCCCGGCCCCGATGAGCCGTGAAGATATCGCGCAGGCATTGAAAATTTCAGGTGAAGAAAATCTGGAAGCATTACGTCGTCGTTTACGGGCTATGGAACGAGATGGTCAGTTAGTTTTTACTCGACGTCAGTGTTATGCCTTACCTGAACGCCTCGATCTTTGGAAAGGTAAAGTTATCGGTCACCGTGACGGCTATGGTTTTTTACGTGCGGAAGGCCAAAAGGATGATCTCTATCTTTCACAAGATGAAATGAAAAAAACCATGCATGGTGATGTGATTTTAGCGCAACCCCTAGGCATGGATAGAAAAGGGCGTCGAGAAGGTCGCGTCGTTCGTGTTCTTGAACCCAGAAACAGCCAAATTGTTGGGCGCTATTTTATTGAGTCAGGTATGGGATTTGTAGTACCTGACGATAGCCGTTTAAGTTTTGATATTCTTATCCCTAAAGAAGATATCATGGGCGCACGTATGGGGAATGTGGTGGTGGTTGAAGTTACCACAAGACCAACACGGCGTACTCAAGCGGTAGGACGCATTGTTGAAATTTTAGGTGAAACTATGGGGACGGGAATTGCGGTAGAAATTGCACTACGCACCCATGAAATTCCTCATACTTGGCCACCTAAAGTAGAAAAAGAAATCGCTGATTTAAAAGAAGATGTGCCAGAGTCAGCGAAACAAGGCCGCGTTGATTTGCGTGATCTCCCTTTAATTACCATTGATGGTGAAGATGCGCGAGACTTTGATGATGCCGTTTATTGCCAGCGTAAAAAAGGCGGGGGCTGGCGTTTATGGGTAGCAATTGCAGATGTGAGCTATTATGTACGCCCTCAAACTGCATTAGACACAGAAGCGCGTAGCCGAGGCAATTCGGTCTATTTCCCATCTCAAGTTGTCCCTATGCTGCCAGAAGTACTGTCGAATGGATTATGTTCATTAAATCCACAAGTCGACCGTTTATGTATGGTTTGTGAAATGACCGTTTCTGAGCAGGGGCGCCTTTCATCTTATAAATTCTATGAAGCCGTAATGAGCTCTCACGCGCGAATGACTTACACCAAAGTATGGAAAATCATTCAAGGTGATGAAGAGTTACGTGAGCACTACCAACCGATCGTAAAAGATATTGAGCACCTTTATGAGCTATACCAAGCCCTCGATAAGGCGCGTGAACAGCGTGGTGCCATTGGTTTTGAATCGGAAGAAGCGAAATTTATTTTCAATGCAGAACGTCGTATCGATCGTATCGAACCGGTTGTACGTAATGATGCACATAAATTAATTGAAGAGTGCATGATTTTAGCCAATATTGCGGCGGCGCGTTTTGTTGAGAAAAATGAAGAGCCTGCGTTATATCGTGTGCATGATAAACCCAAAGAAGAGAGCGTAATGAATTTACGTTCGGTATTTAATGAACTGGGTTTAACGTTACCGGGAGGATTAACACCGGAGCCAGGCGATTATGCGCGAGTCATGAAAGAAGTCGAAGAGCGTCCAGATCACGAAATGCTACAAACCATGGTATTGCGCTCCATGAAACAGGCGATTTACGATCCTGAAAATCGAGGTCACTTTGGTTTAGCATTAAAATCTTATGCTCACTTCACTTCACCCATCCGTCGTTATCCTGACTTAGCATTACATCGTGCTATTAAATACCAGATAGCGAAACAGCAAGGCCATGGCTCACAACGCTGGACACCAACGGGTGGCTATCATAGTGATATGGATACCATGCTTCAGTTAGGGGAACACTGCTCTTTAACTGAACGTCGGGCGGATGAAGCAACCCGTGATGTGGCTGATTGGCTGAAATGTGATTTCATGCTTGATCAAATTGGTCAGCAATTTACCGGTATTATTACCAGTGTCACTGGTTTCGGTTTCTTTGTGCGCTTAAACGATCTATTTATTGATGGTCTTGTTCATGTATCCACATTAAATAATGATTACTATCAATTTGATAATGTTGGACAGCGTTTAATTGGTGAGTCATCCGGTCAGGTGTATCGTCTGGGTGATGAAGTTGAAGTGAAAGTTGAAGCGGTCAGTATGGATGAACGTACTATTGACTTCTCATTGATTTCAACAACACGTAAAGCACGTAACCCCGGGAAAACAGCACGTGTTCGTGCGTTAAAAGGGGGAAAAGACAAGAAAAATGCGAGCAGTAGTAAGTCTCGTCGTCGTGATGCCAGCAAAGACAAAAACTTTGAACCTGATAGTGCCTTTAGAAAAGGTAAATTAAGTAAAGAAAAACAGAGTAAAGATAAAGTCATTAAAGAGAAAATTGCGAAGGACAAGGCGAGTACTAAACGCAAAAAAGCCTCTGCACAAACCAAAAAGATAGAGGCGAAATTAAAAGCCAAACGTGCGGCGAAACGCACTAAAGCGTAGTTATACAACGAAGTCATTCACTGTTTGACTCCTATTAAAAAGGCGGATTTTCCGCCTTTTATCTGTTATTGTGCCTTTTATTTTTTAACGAGTAACAACCGCTATGAGCGAAGATATTATTTATGGTATTCACGCAGTAAAAGCACTGCTTGAGCGTGATCCGACACGTTTTAAAGAAGTTTATGTGTTAAAAGGACGCGAAGATCGTCGTTTAATGCCGGTGATCCATGCGTTGGAAGAACAAGGGATTTTAGTTCAAGTTGCTAATCGCCAATGGTTAGATAATCAAACTGAAGGTGCGGTTCACCAAGGGATAATTGCTAAGGTAAAACCTAGTCGTCAGTACCAAGAACAAGATTTACCGGACTTATTAGCTGAAGTAGGTACACCTTTTCTATTAGTGTTAGATGGTGTGACTGATCCACACAACTTAGGGGCATGCTTACGTAGTGCTGATGCGGCTGGTGTTCACGCAGTCATTGTACCAAAAGATCGCTCAGCTCAATTAAATGCCACGGCGAAAAAAGTCGCTTGTGGTGCTGCAGAAAGCGTACCTTTGATCCGTGTAACCAATCTGGCACGTACTTTACGCTTATTACAAGAAGAGAACATCTGGATTGTTGGCACCGCGGGGGAAGCGGATCATACATTATATCAAAGCAAACTCACAGGGCCTTTAGCTTTGGTTATGGGGGCTGAAGGTGAAGGAATGCGCCGTTTAACCCGCGAACATTGTGATGAGTTAATCAGTATTCCTATGGCAGGCTCAGTCTCTTCATTAAATGTCTCCGTGGCAACCGGAGTTTGTTTATTTGAAGCAATGCGTCAGCGTATTTCTGTAAAATAACACTGCGCGTATTTTATTCTCTTCCTCCCTTGAGTTTTATTGCGTGGGGGGGTATAGTTACGCGTCAATTTTTTCAGTCACACTTAAACAAGTTCCTTGCCTCCATGGGTGGTGACTGACCCTGACAGGAGGCTGATAAATCCGTAAGGAGCAATATCAAATGCGTCATTACGAAATCGTTTTTATGGTTCACCCAGACCAGAGCGAACAAGTTCCTGGTATGATCGAACGTTATAAAACCGCTATCACTAATGCTAATGGTCAGATCCACCGTCTCGAAGACTGGGGTCGTCGTCAACTGGCTTATCCAATCAACAAACTGCACAAAGCACACTACGTTCTGATGAACGTTGAAGCTCCGCAAGAAGTGATTGATGAACTGGAAACTACTTTCCGCTTCAATGATGCCGTGCTCCGCAACATGATCATGCGTACTAAACACGCAGTGACTGAAGCTTCACCAATGGTTAAAGCAAAAGACGAACGTCGTCGCGATGTTGCTGAAGATCTTGATGAAGAAGAAGTTGATGATGTAGCAGAGGATTCTGAAGAGTAATTAGTGTTGTGACGGCTAATCGATTAGTGCTAACAGGCACTGTGTGCAAAGCATTGATACGAAAAGTTAGCCCTGCTGGGATCCCGCATTGCCAATTTGTGATTGAACATCGTTCAACACAAGAAGAAGCGGGATTAAAAAGACAATCATGGTGCAGAATGCCCATTATTGCCAGTGGGAAAGCGTTACAAACTGATACTCACAGTATAACGGTCGGTAGCAAAGTTACCGTTTCAGGATTCATTAGTAGCCATCAGGCGAGAAATGGATTGTTTAAACTGGTATTGCATGCCGAACAGATTGAATTGATAGATTCTGGAGACTAGCCATATGGCACGTTATTTCCGTCGTCGTAAGTTCTGCCGTTTCACAGCGGAAGGCGTACAAGAGATTGATTATAAAGACATCGCTACGCTGAAAAACTATATCACTGAAAGTGGTAAAATTGTACCAAGCCGTATCACCGGTACTCGTGCAAAATACCAGCGTCAGCTGGCTCGTGCTATCAAGCGCGCGCGCTACCTGTCTTTATTACCTTATACTGATCGTCATCAGTAATAGGTATTATATAGTCCATTAATGACTTGTAGAGGATAAGGTAATGCAAATTATTCTGCTTGATAAAGTAGCGAATCTGGGTAGCCTGGGTGATCAGGTTAACGTAAAATCGGGCTATGCTCGTAACTATTTAATCCCACAGGGTAAAGCTGTTTCTGCGACTAAGAAAAACATCGAGTTTTTCGAAGCGCGTCGTGCTGAGTTAGAAGCTAAATTAGCTGAAACTTTAGCAGCAGCTGAAGCTCGTGCAGCGAAAATCACTGCGCTGGGTTCTGTCACTATCAGCTCTAAAGCGGGTGACGAAGGTAAACTGTTTGGTTCAATCGGTACACGTGACATCGCTGATGCAGTAACTGCAGCTGGCGTTGAAATTTGTAAGAGCGAAGTTCGCCTGCCAAACGGCGTTCTGCGTACAACTGGTGACCACGAAGTTCACTTCCAAGTTCACAGTGACGTATTCGCTGAACTGAATGTAATCATCGTTGCTGAATAATCATTAGATTAAACAGTTATGTTGATAGAAAAACGCCAGCTTAGCTGGCGTTTTTTATATAGGTTATTTGCTCTATTTCTCCACACCGCTTGTTGACACTATGGCGTACGATAATAACTACCATCACTTAGCCGTGTGAAGGTAATAACAGTACCGGTATTGTCAGTCACTTCAAGCATACTTACTTCACCTTGTGAACCTCGTTGTAAACGAATGGTTTGTCCGGCGCGTAACTGGCTTAACGGCTTTTGTGGGCCTTCTGATTTCGCCATAGTAAACGCATCATTGACAAGCAACTGATTATCTCTAAATAGTTGTGCAAGGGTTTGCCCCTCTTTAATGGTATAAGTTTGCCAATTTTCAGTCGCGGTTGACGGTGTTTGAGGCGTTGTATTTACTGGCGTATTGTCATTGGTATTATTGGCTTCACCTTCTTCTGGTAAGTCTTCTGTCTCTTGCTCAGCATTTAGACTATCTTGTGCTGGTGGTAGTGTATTAGGGACATTTTGTGTTTCATTTGAGACAGAAGGTGCTACAGGCACAGGAAGATCTTGTGTCGAAGATGAGGGTTGAGGTGGGGTGGTATTTTCACTTGTTGGCCAGAAAAAAACGACTAACAAAATAATGGCAATAACAACGATTGCTCGACGATGTAAGCCTGGGAATTTGCCCATATTCACCTCATGATTGAACTGTGAATCACTATCACTAATTGTAACCTCTTTTTTATTTCTTGTTGCCATACTAGCACGAACCATGATCCTTACCTGCTCCCTGAATTCTTTTCAGAATTATCTCTTTAATTTGATTACGTCCTTGAAGGTGTTACCAAAAGCACCCGATGCTTAATCGTCTATAGTTGTGCGATTAAGCGAGACAGAAGAATACTGAGTGTTATCTATTCAACGGCATAATGTGGCGAATGTTTAGCATTTATTTGCTTAATAGACTTACTCTGCTTAATCAAATGTTCTATGTTGCCTCACCCCTTGCAACATGTAGAGATGCCACTATCACTAATAGGTATATAAAAAAAATGATCAAAAAAACTAGCCATTAAAATAAAAAGGCGCTACATTATCGCAACTCAATATTGTTATATTATAACATTACATAAAGAGGGCGAGTATGAAAGAAAATATTCATCCACAATATCGTACTGTCATTTTTCATGACACTAGCGTAGATGCTTATTTTAAAGTGGGATCAACCATTCAAACTGATAAAACTATTGAGTATGAGGGGCAACGCTATCCTTATGTCACTTTAGATATCTCTTCTCAGTCTCATCCATTTTATACCGGTAAACAAAAAACACATTCTCAAGAAGGTAATGTGGCACGCTTTAATAAGCGTTTTGGCCGATTTGTTAATTAGGGAAGAAAAAATGCAAGTATTAAGTTCATTAAAGAGTGCGAAGCTGCGCCACCCTGATTGTAAAGTGGTACGCCGTCGTGGACGTCTGTATGTAATTTGCAAATCAAATCCACGTTTTAAAGCCGTTCAGGGGTAACCTATGCAAAAACCAATCCTTTCTTGTCTTTTGATTATGGGTTTTTTAGGTAGTGCTATGTCTGTTTTGGCACATGGACATCATCATGAAAAAGTACGCACACAAGCACAAATAGATGCTGCGAATGGGATTTTTGAGGACAAGGACGTTCTCAATCGCTCATTAAGCGATTGGGATGGCGTATGGCAATCTGTTGAACCCTATCTGCGTAGTGGCGAATTAGATATCGTTTTGCAAAAGAAAGCGGAGACGAAGCAAGATAAAACAGTAGAACAATATCGAGCTTACTATACACAAGGCTATAAAACCGATGTTGATATGATTGGTATTGAGAATAATATCGTAGAGTTTCATCGTGGTGATAAAGTCGATAGCTGTGAATATCACTATGATGGTTATCGTATTCTACATTATCAATCGGGTAAAAAAGGTGTTCGCTATCTGTTTAGATGTGACGATGCCAACAGCCAAGCTCCACGGTTTATTCAGTTTAGCGATCATATTATTGCACCAGAAAAAGCACAGCATTTTCATCTATATATGGGAAATAGTTCACAAGATGAATTACTTAAAGAGCTAACTAATTGGCCAACCTATTACCCTTATTCAATGAAAGGGGAAGATATTGTTCATGAAATGCTTTATCACTAATTAAAGTGAACTTGGAATAAGAAAAATAAAAAAGGTATTAAACGTGGGTTCTGTGATCAGATCTTCCGACCATGAAACAACTGTTCGCACAAAGGAACCCACGATGCATAATTTAGTTGACTTATTCTGTCATATCGATGATTTATAAAATATTTTTTACCTGAATGAAAAAATATCTAATTGAAAGTGATGAATACCCGTAATTGCGTCAAGATAAAATGAATGACTGTGTAATTATGACGATCACTATTTTGCTATATTTTTCTATCAACACATTTATATATGGGATTTTTCGTGATATATCATAAAAAATTTTTCTAACCTTATTGAGCTGTATCGGCTTACTGACGTATACCAAGCATGTTAGTCCTACTTAGTTTTTTACTTACCTAAAAGGGCAACCTACGGGTATTGAATTTATTGATCCAACTAGCCTAAAAAGGTGTCGCAACTTACACACACCACTGCATCACAGTGTGCATTATTTTATCTTGGATCTGCGTGGGAATTAATTGCTTATTGTTTAAAACTGGGAAAGCCATCACTTAAGTTAACAAGTATAGAAAAATAGAACTTAGAGAGATGGCTTGAATCAATCTCAATTTAATGAATTATTCCTATTTCTTTTTACGATTATCACGAAAAGTAAAACTACTAAGAAAATATTCATGAGATAATAATGAAATCAGGCTATCGACATTACTTAGATTTTCCGTCAGAATAAAAAGATCTGAAATACCTGCAGTCTCTTTTCCTTTCTCTGTGTTTTCTGGGCATAAGCTTAAATATAGATAATCATTTGTCAATTCAATCAAAGTAAAAGCTTGCCAATATAATGATCCATGTTGATGAGGCTCTTTAAAGGTAATTCCTGTATCATAAAACTTAAATATTATCGGATTTTCTGGTGTTAATTTTTTTAATTTTATTGCTTTAATATTTTCTCTAAATGAAAAGAAAACGGCCATTCTTATTAGCAATAAGAGCAGGCCTCCTATGATAAAAAGGATACCCGCAATTTGTACAATTATCAGTCCTGCTGAAAAATTATCTCTTATTATAGCATTAGTCCCCGTAATATTAACAAGTAAAGCATCTAGCACTAAAATAAAAAAACAAATATAAGTTATATAACGAATATAACGAAATCGCTTTTTATTTTCATTAGCTAAGATATTTTTTATTTTTGCAAGCATTTCTTTATATGATTCATTCGTATGTGGAAGAATCAATTCACTAATTAATTGATCATTATTGTCTGGTTTATAATGATAGATACCCACTATAGACTCCTTCCTATTCATTAATTATAGATAATTATTTTCCTGAAATATAGTTTGTTTAATATAACAATGCAATGAAGATTAAAAAATTATTTTCATCCCTACCTATTATATTTTTTAATTAACCTGAACTTGAGATAAAAAACAGAGGAGTAAACGTTAGGCACATGATCAAAACTTTCGACCATGAAACAACAGTTCACACAAAGGAACCTACGATGTATTATAATTTAGTGGGCTTATGACGTTGCATTTTTCTATCAATACATTTATATACCGGATTTTTCGCGATATATCATAAAAAATTTTCCTAGCCTTATTGAGCTATACCCGTTTACTGGTGTCATGCCAAGTATGTTAGTCCCACCCAATTCTTTTTTGCTTACTTAAAAGGACAACCAACGAGTATTGAATTTATTGATCCAACTAGCCTAAGAGGTGTCACAACTTACACATACCACTGCATCACAGTGTACATTATTTTATCTTGGATCTGCTTATGGGATTAATAGATTATTGTTTAAAACTGGAAAAGCACATTTAATTTAACAAATCCAGAAAAGCAAAGCTTAGAGCGATGGCTTAAACCGACGCTAGGTTAATTAAAGTGAAGAAATAACCTATTGGGCTGACATCAATACCCTTGATAATTATCGAGGGTATTGTTTATTTAATAAAAGATAATGGTTGCAAAAAGCAATCGCGTCCTTGCGATGACTTTTACTGTTAATCAGTGGCCTCGTTTACAGGCCTTGGCAGAGGTATTTCATTTCCATATAGTCCTCAATACCATGCTCAGAGCCTTCACGACCTAAGCCAGACTGCTTTATACCACCGAAAGGAGCCACTTCATTGGAAATTAGACCCGTGTTAATACCGACCATGCCATATTCTAGATTTTCAGCCACACGCCAAATACGTTGTGGATCTTCACTGTAGAAATAAGCGGCTAAGCCATAGATGGTATTATTGGCTAGATGTACTACTTCTTCTTCATTGTCAAAAATGACTAAAGGTGCCACGGGGCCAAAGATCTCTTCTTCAAGAATATGACTATCAGCAGGCACATTACCGACCACGGTAGGCTGAAAGAAATTTTCACCTGCTTTATCTCTTTCACCACCACATAGCAGTGTCGCACCGCGTTGTAAGGTATCAGCAAGGAGTGATTGTGATTTTTCTACCGCCTTATGATTAATAAGAGGCCCAATAGTCACGCCTTCGGTAAAGCCATTACCGACTTTTAGTTTTTTAACCTTAGCAACAAAGCGTTCACTAAATTGTTGATATACATCTTTATGGATATAAAAACGATTTGCACACACGCAAGTCTGTCCGGCGTTACGGAATTTCGCCCCCATAGCACCTGCAACCGCTTTCTCAATATCGGCGTCATTAAAGACAATAAATGGCGCATTTCCCCCTAGCTCCAGTGAGACTTTTTTCACACTGTCAGCACATTGGCGCATTAATAAACGGCCAACCCCTGTAGAGCCAGTAAAACTCAATTTACGCACGCGGTTGTCTGATGTGAACACTTCACCGATTTTAACTGCATCACCGGTGACAATATTAATAACACCGGCAGGTATTCCTGCTTGCGCGGCTAATTCAGCTAACGCAAGGGCTGTATAGGGGGTTTCGTTGGCAGGTTTTATCACCATAGTACACCCAGCTGCTAATGCTGGGGCTGCTTTACGGGTGATCATGGCAGCAGGGAAGTTCCAAGGTGTGATAGCCGCACAAACACCAATCCCTTGTTTGATCACCATAAGCCGCTTATCTGATGAAGGGGAGGGGATAATTTCACCGTTGGTTCTTTTACCTTGCTCAGCAAACCACTCAATAAATGAGGCTGCGTAGGTGATTTCGCCTTCAGCTTCGGCCACGGGTTTACCTTGTTCAAACGTCATCAGTTCTGCAAGTTGACGCTTGTTATCCTGTATCAGTTGGAACCAGCGTTGCAGTAAAGTGCTTCTTTGATGTGCGGTTAACGCACGCCATGTCGGTAATGCTTTGGCGGCTGCATCAACAGCCGCTTTGGCTTCTTCTGTTGCCATATTTGGCACAGTACCAATGGGCTGATTTGTTGCAGGATCAATCACTTCAACCGTGTCTTTGCTTTTTGCATCACACCAAATACCGTCAATATATCCTTGTTCACGGAAATAGGGATTGTCAGTTATTTTCACTTCGTACCTCTCTGAACATATATATTGATATTGAGCGCTGGGTTAACAGAGCTACCTTGTCTTTAATTATATGCTTGTGTGAGGGGCTTGTGAAAAAAAGTCTGAAAAATATCGTCAAGAAAGGTCAAAATCCATGACAAATAGCGCAAATTTATCGCGTTTTCGACGAATAATCGCGATTAGCCAAGACGGGAGGTTTACGCTCTAGCTTACCACTGTTATTCTTGGCACTAACTTTCATAAAAACAGGTATTTTTTCATGTCAAAACCATCATTTGATTCTATTGAATCGCAGGCAAGTTACGGTATTGGTCTGCAAGTCGGTCAACAACTGACTGAATCAGGTCTCCAAGGATTAGAGCCAGCAGCACTGCTTGCCGGCTTGACTGACGCGTTAGAAGGCAATACTCCTTCTGTACCTGTTGAAACGTTACACAATGCTTTACGTACTATGCATGAGCGTGCTGAAGCTGTTCGTCAAGAGCGTCAAGCGGCACTGGCAGAAGCCGGCAAAGTATTCTTAGCAGAAAATGTAAAAAAAGAAGGCGTGCAAGTCACTGAATCTGGTTTACAGTACAAAGTACTGAAAGCAGGAGATGGCGCTATTCCAGCTCGTACTGATCATGTTCGTGTGCATTATACTGGTCGTTTAATCGATGGTACGGTATTTGATAGCTCAGTACAGCGTGGTCAGCCAGCAGAATTCCCTGTTAATGGGGTGATTGCAGGATGGATTGAAGCATTAACCTTGATGCCAGTAGGCTCTAAATGGGAATTATATATTCCTTACCAATTAGCTTATGGTGAACGTGGTGCGGGGGCGGCTATTCCTCCTTTTGCAACATTAGTTTTCGAAGTAGAACTATTAGAAATTTTATAATTTCTTCTTCTGCAAAAAATAACACTATAGCCGGTTTTTTCCGGCTATTTTTGTCTCTATACTAGAGTAAAGAGAGTGCAAGATAATTGATTTTTATAAGAGTGAGTACCATTCTTATAAAAATAAGTGAGGTGCATTATGTTAGAACAAGTCAGCGAATTAGCCCGCCAAGCGGGTCAGGCGATAATGCAAATTTATCAACAATCAGCGCCAATTGAAGTACAGGAAAAGAGTGACCATTCACCGGTTACTGCAGCAGATTTAGCCGCCCATCAAATTATTAAGCAAGGACTTGCCAGTATTGCGCCAGATATTCCTCAATTATCTGAAGAAGATCCTCCTGCGTGGGAAGAACGTCGCCATTGGCAACGTTATTGGCTGATTGATCCCCTCGATGGTACCAAAGAGTTTATCAATAAAAATGGTGAGTTTACGGTTAATATTGCGTTGATTGAACAGGGTGTGCCGGTATTAGGCGTTGTGTATGCACCAGTACAAAATATTCTCTACTCAGCAGCCAATAAACAGGCATGGAAAGAAACCTGTGGTCAGCGTTTACCAATAAAAGTCAGCCGTGCTGAACCCCCCGTGATTGTTATTAGTCGTTCTCATCAAGATGATGAATTAAAAGAATATTTATCGCAATTGGGTGAGCACCAAACAGTGGCTGTTGGATCTTCATTAAAATTTTGTCTAGTGGCGGAAGGAAAAGCTCAGCTTTATCCTCGTTTTGGACCTACTCATACATGGGATACTGCAGCAGGACACGCCATTGCGATAGCCGCAGGGGCACATGTTACCGATTGGAAAGGGGTGACACTTGATTATTCACCGAGAGAATCACTGATAAATCCTGGTTTTAGAGTTTCTATTTTCTAATGATAACGAGAGCAGAGCCCTTAAGTTTAAAGGGCTCCGATACAGATAATTTAAATACTATTCTTTAATTAAGTCATTGATAAGGTTAATGGCGGAAGTTATTTCTGCACCACTTAATACACCTTCTTTGACAAAACGAACTTTTCCTTGTTTATCCAGCACAATAATTGCTGAACTCTCTTTTTCTAGTCCCCAACCTTTTTGCGCTACACCATCAGCATCAACAATAAATTGTGACCAAGGAAACTCTTTTTTACTGTCTTCAACACTACCGCGAACAAAAGGCCCAGTACCAAAGATAGCATCATCAGTATTGATGATAGTGGTTGTCTGATAACTATTTTGTGGAAATTTGGCTTGTTTGATGGCTTCAATCAGTGGCGCATTCATCTCTTTAGCCTTACTGCGTCCAGCGATATGTTGAATTGTGCGTACTTTGCCACTAAGTAGTCCGCTATTCCAATTTTGATAGCTAAATTTATCTTTGGCACCATCATAAAGAAGCTCCCCTTTGTCACTCACAGAGATCGCCGGTAGGAGAGTTTCTTCAGTAATATTATGGGCAAATACCCATGTAGATGTGCTAAGCAAAAGTGCAGCCAAGGTTATTTTGTGCATCGTTATTGTCCTATTATTAAATTCGACTTTATCGGCTATTTAAGCATAGAGGCTAAAAAAGAATAATACCTCATTGTTGATACATTTTTTTAACATATAGGGTGTAAGATAAAGTATTCACAGTCTCGACTTATCTTCTTTACTGTCAATAAGTGTAAAAATAGATAAGAAATTTAAATAAATGGAACCTAGTACTTATAATTAGGTCTTTAAATTTGGTATATAAAGATCGGTCTTTATGACTGATTAAATTCACAACTGAGCATGGGAGACTAACTGAAAGATGAAGATCTTCAATCGCTATAACCCAGAAAAAATTGCTCTCTACGTTAAGACGTTATTTCGTGGACGGTTTTATATCAAAGGAATGGGCGCATTTGAGTTCGATTACGGTAAAATTTTATTGCCGAAAATAAAAGATAAGCTGCATTTTAATGTGATGAGTGAAGTTAACCAGCAGGTGGTTTTACTCAAAGCTGAAATGGGCTAACTTTTATCTGATAGATAACTGAGTCTATATCTTGTGCTTTTACGATAAGACTCAGTTATTAATTTCAGTTTGTTACCAGTTGATTTAGGCTTTATGCTCTTCGTGCTCAAAAGGCACTTCTGCCGTTGTTTGAGGAGCAGGTATTGCTTCTTGCAAAACCGGTTTTACTGGCGGAATATCATCAATTTTAGTGACAAGCAGTTGATCAATTTTATAGTTATCAATATCCACCACTTCAAATTTATAACCTGCAAACTTCACATAGTCAGTACGTTTGGGGATCTTACGCAAACGGAACATCATAAACCCAGCAATGGTTTCGTAATTGCTAGAATCCGGGAAATCATCAATATCTAATGCCCGCATAACATCATCAATAGGTGTTCCACCTTCAACCAACCATGAATGCTCATCACGACTGACGATTTGCTCTTCTTGGCCCGGGCCAATCAGATCGCCCATTAAAGTGGTCATCACGTCATTTAAGGTGATAACGCCCATCACCATCGCATATTCATTGAGAATAATGGCAAAATCTTCCCCTGAGGTTTTAAAGCTTTCTAGCATGTCAGATAAAGTTAAGGTATCCGGAATAATAAGGGCTTTACGGATATGCACACCTTCTTTGAGGTTAAGACTTTGCCCATTGATCACACGGTTGAGTAGCTCTTTTGAATCTACATAACCAATAATATGGTCTATATCCCCTTCACAAACTAAGAATTTAGAGTGGGGCTGAGTGGCAATTTTATGCTTAATATCTTCTTCTGTCTCTTCGCGATCAAAGTAGACAACATCTTCACGTGGTGTCATGGCTGATGGTACGGTACGTGATTCTAATTCAAAGACATTTTCAATTAATTCGTGCTCTTGTTTACGTAATACCCCCGCTACGGCACCGGCTTCGACAATCGCAAAGATATCATCAGATGTAATATCTTCATTTCTTACCATCGGGATTTTAAATAGTTTAAAGATAAGATCTGCCATGCCATTAAACAACCAAACTAAAGGGCGGAATAAGGCGAGACAAAAACGCATAGGATTAACAATTTTCAGTGCAATGACTTCTGGCTTGATCATGCCGATACGTTTAGGAGTTAAATCGGCAAGCAGAATAAACATCGATGTGACGATAATAAATGAACAGACCGATCCTAATTGTTGCGCGAGAGGTGCTTCTAAAAAGCGGGAAAAGAGATCTTTTAATGCGGGAGAAAAAGCAGATTCACCGACAATACCCGCCAAAATGGCAACGGCGTTAAGACCAATTTGTACCACGGTAAAAAACATACCGGGGGTTTCTTGCATTTTTAATACACGAGCAGCGTTGATATTTCCTTCGTCAACCAACTGTTTGAGTTTAATACGACGGGAGGCCGCCAGTGATATTTCAGACAGCGAAAAAAAGGCGCTAATGGCACACAGCAAAAGCACAATGAGTAAACTATTAAGCATATAAGGCTCACATCACCCAGAGTATTAAATCCAGAGGGTAATACTTGAGTGTTAATAATCGAAGATAAATCAATATATTGTGATAGACTATTTTATAAAAATAGACACAAAGATAGATAAGAGGGCGTAATTATATCATCGCCCTGCTATTTTCTGCTAGTGTTAGTTTGCCGGTGGAAAACAGATACCAATGCCACCAAGTCCACAATAACCTTGAGGGTTTTTAAATAGGTATTGCTGATGATAATCTTCAGCAAAATAGAAAGGTCCGGCAGGTTGTATTTCAGTGGTGATCTCTTTATGTGCCCCTTCACTATTGATAGCTTGTTGATAACGTTGTTTTGACTCAATAGCTTGTGCATATTGCTCTGGGGTTAGGGTATAAATGGCCGAGCGATATTGGCTACCAATATCATTACCTTGGCGCATACCTTGGGAAGGGTCATGATTCTCCCAAAAAATAGCCAATAATTGTTGATAGCTGATAAGGGTCGGATCAAATACCACACGAACGACCTCTGCATGACCGGTACGGCCTTGGCAAACTTGCTCATAGGTGGGATTTTCTGTTACACCACCGCTATAACCGGCACTTGTGCTATAAACACCGGGTTGTTGCCAAAATAGGCGTTCAACGCCCCAAAAGCAGCCCATGGCAAAATAAGCAATTTGCATATTTTCTGGGATCTCACGGATAGAATGCCCATTGACGGCATGATTAGCAGAAATTTCTAATGGCGTTGTGCTGCCGATTACGGCATGCTCAGGATGATAAGCTTTATGTTGCAAGGTAAACTCCAAATTTTATATTTGTAAACGCTTTACTATGGTAAAGGTTTAATATTGTTATAAACTAAATCTACAATAAAGCTTAAAACTATTTGTCGTCAATTACCGAATGATATAAATAATATTGAGGAGAAAACGTGCCGAGATACTCCGTTATCTACGTTCTCTGTCTGTCTTCTATAACGTCTTTTGCTTATGGGGCAAATTTACGTTTAAAAGTAGAAGGTTTAGAAGGGCAACTCGAAAAGAATGTACGAGTCCAGCTATCAAACATAACAACAGAAGAAGTTGCACCAGACGGGCGTTTTCGTGCGCGTGTTGAAAAGGCAATTAAAGAGGGCCTACGGCCTTTAGGTTATTATCAGCCAACGGTCACTTTCTCTTATCAAGAAAATACCCCTCCGACACGCCCTGTATTAACAGCAAAGGTTGAGCTTGGTATTCCCGTACTGTTAAAAGGGGTCAATATTGTACTGGAAGGGGGAGCTAAAACAGATGAACAATATGCCAAAGTGATTAAAGAAAACACTCCCCCTCTTGATAGTGTGTTAAATCATGCCGAATATGAAAAATTAAAAGGCTCGTTAACAGGGCTTGCTATTCGTCGTGGTTACTTTGATGCAGATATGGAAAAAAGCCAGCTCGGTGTCTCTTTAGATAATCACGCCTCTTATTGGGATTTTGTCTTTAATAGTGGTGAACGTTACCGTTTTGGTAAAGTGAATTATACTGGCTCACAAATTCGTGAAGACTACCTACAAAATATTGTGCCTTTTAAAGAAGGGGAATATTACTCTTCTGAAGATTTGGCAGAGTTTAATCGACGCTTAGCTGCCACAGGATGGTTTAATTCGGCGGTTGTCACACCTAATATCGCTAAAGCACGTAGTGAAGGCAATTATTTGCTACCAATGGATGCCGTTGTTACCCCTCGTTCACGTAACTATATGGAGCTAGGGGGCGGTTTTGCCACAGATGTCGGACCTCGATTAAATATGCAGTGGGATAAACCTTGGATAAATTCTAGGGGCCATAGTTTAACATCGAATATGAGTATTTCTAAGCCTGAGCAATCTATTGGTGCTAATTATAAAATTCCATTAAAAGTTAACCCATTAGAACAATATTATGGCATTCAAGGCGGCTATAAACGTACAGATTTAAATGATACTCGTTCGGATACCACCACACTGAACGTTTCTCGTAACTGGGATATGTCAACGGGATGGCAATACAGTATTAATACCCGCTGGAGTCTGAGCCACTTTACCCAAGGTGATGTTACCAATACAACCATGTTGCTTTATCCTGGTGCGAATGCAAGTCGCGTACGCCAACGGGGTGGCATGATGCCTTATTGGGGGGATAGCCAACGTTATTCAGTCGATTATTCCAATAAAATATGGGGATCTGATGTTGAATTTCTCGCCCTACAAGCTCAGCAAGTGTGGATACGCACGCCTTGGGAAGGCCACCGTTTTGTGGTCAGAGGGACGTTTGACTGGATTGAAACGAATCAATTTGAGAAAGTGCCACCCGAATTACGTTTCTTTGCCGGTGGCGATAGAAGTATTAGGGGTTATAAATACCAAAGTATTTCACCGGAAGATAGCAAAGGTAAATTAACAGGGGCATCAAGAATGCTAACGGGATCTGCTGAATACCAATATAACGTAACTGGAAATTGGTGGGGAGCTGTATTTGTTGATAGTGGTGAAGCCGTTAACGATTTTACGAAAAGTGATTTTAAAACAGGTGCGGGTGCGGGGGTTCGTTGGGCATCTCCAGTCGGGCCTATAAAGTTTGATTTAGCCGTTCCAGTCAATAGTGGTGAAGAGCGTAAGTTACAGTTTTATATTGGGTTAGGAGCTGAGTTATGATGAAGTGGTTGAAAAGGATAACACTAACGCTACTTATCATCATTTTACTGGTTTTAGGTGCTCTTGCATGGATTTTAGGGACGCAATCAGGGCTACATTTTGCCATTAATAGTGCAGCTCGTTGGGTGCCAGGTTTAACCATTAATAGTGTTAATGGCGGTTGGCAAGATTTACGTTTAACGGGTGTTGAGTATCAAATGCCGGGTGTAGACGTCAATGTGGGGGAGTTATCACTAGGCTTAAATTTAAGCTGCTTGAAGGACAAACAACTGTGTGTTGAGGCCTTAGGCACACGTGATGTTATCGTCAATGTAGATACCAGTGCACTCCCTCCAGCACAAGAAACACCCCCTTCTGAGCCTTTAACTGAGCTTAATGCCCCTTTACCTATCTATTTAAACTCTCTCTCATTAGCCAATACGCGTGTACAAATTGATGATATGGCCCTATCACTCAATGAGTTTACTACGGCAGCACAATGGGAAGGGCGTCAAGTTACCTTAAAACCGACAGTCATTAATGATTTGTTGGTGGCGTTACCGAAAACACCCGAAGACGGTAGTGTTGCCGCCATGGCGCAAGATGTAAAAGAAGTTGCAGCAACGACGCCTCAAGCGGAGCCTAAAACACCGCAAGAGCAAGAGCAGGCACTAGCTGACACTATTAAGACAATTTTCGCCAAGCCTTTATTAGCGCAGTTACCCGAAATTATTATTCCTGTTGATATCAATGTGGAGGGGATAGAAGGTAAACAGTTACAAGTTAGTGGTGATACGCCTGTGACTATTAATCAACTCTCTTTTCAAGCCAATACGCAAGGTCAACAGGTTAATCTCACTAGGCTCAGTATTGATGCGCCAGAAGGCGAAGTCAGTTTAAATGGTCAAATTACACTGGATAAACAGTGGCCGGTTAATCTAGATATGCAAGCGATGCTTCGTGAGATGGCAGGATTGGAAGAGTTTAAAGATCAGCAAGCGACACTGTCCTTACAAGGTGCGATACTTGATGAATTAAAACTCGCACTCTCTTTAACAGGAACTGTTACCGCAAGCCTTGATGCACAAGCTGAGCTCGCTAAAGCACATCTTCCACTAAAATTAACCTTAGAGAGCCAAAAAGTGCGCTGGCCTTTAACGGGAGATGTGCAGTATCAACTTAATGATACTCGACTACGTCTTAATGGGCAGACGGATAATTATGATCTTTCATTACGTTCTAATATTGAAGGACAAGAGATCCCGCCAGCCAAATTGACCCTAGACGCTAAAGGGAATGAAGAGAAAATAGCACTCACTCGTTTGCGTTTAGCTGCATTACAAGGTCATGCGGATATTACTGGTGTGGCAGATTGGAGTAAGGCGATTAGCTGGAATGCATTATTGACTATCTCTGGTATTAATACAGCTAAACAATATCCCGATATGCCAGCGAAATTAGATGGACGTATTGCTACAACGGGTAGCCTGTATGGAGGCAGTTGGCAACTGCGAGTGCCTGAAATTACCTTAGATGGTAATTTAAAAAATAATCTTATTAAGGCGCGAGGAAACGCCTATGGTAATGATTCGGGGCAATGGAATATTCCTCAATTAACCTTAATTCTAGGTAAAAATAATCTCGATATTGCGGGGCACTTAGGTGAGCAGTGGGCGCTTGATGCGAACATCAATGCTCCGGGGTTAAATGGTTTAGTGCCGGGGTTAGCGGGCGTTATTAAAGGGAAAGTGAATGTTCGCGGTGATATTAATAAGCCGAAAATTATTGCTGATATCAATGCACAAGGGATCAAATGGCAAGATCAGCTCAGTGTTGGGTCAGTTGTGGTTAAAGGTGACATTCAGTCAGATGACGTGATCAGTGGCAAACTGGCAATTACGGCACGTCAGTTAAAACAGGCTGATTTGATTATTCGTCAATTAACGCTAGATGCGGCCGGGACAGAAAAACAGCATAAGCTTACCTTGAAAATGGATGGGGAACCCGTATCGGGTGGCCTGACATTAGCCGGCTCGTTTGATAAAGAAAAACAGCAGTGGCAAGGCACACTTAACAATACCGCATTTGATACGCCTGTAGGCGAATGGCGTTTAAATAAAGCGATGGCGCTAAATTTATTAGCGGAAAAACAGCAAGTGACGATTGGTTCACATTGCTGGGTAAATCCTAATGCACAACTGTGTGTACCTAAAGAGATCACTGTAGGTGAGAGTGGTAGTGCGGCAATCACGTTAACACGTTTTGATTTAGCCATGATAAAACCATTCTTACCTCCTGAAACTGCGCTACGCGGTGTCTTTACGGGAGATGCTACGGCAACTTGGAATGCGAAAGGCGGATTACCTAAAGCGTCAGTTAACCTTAAAGGTCAGGGCGTTGGTGTAAAACAAAATGTCGATGGTACGGTATTACCTATTGATTTTGATGCAGTTACGTTAAATGCGGGCATCAATAATGGTAAAGCGACCTTGCAATGGTTGATTAGTATTGCCGGTAATGGTGACTTTAAAGGCCATATCAATGTTGCTGATCTAGAAAAAACACGTCAATTATCAGGTACGGTTGATATTGATAACCTGACATTAGATCTGATTAAGCCTTTCTTGGGTAAAGGTGAAATAGCACAAGGTAGTGTAGGGGCACAGCTACGTTTAGGGGGGAATGCACAATCACCATTGCTATTTGGGCAGTTTGGTATTAACCAGTTAAAAGTAGTTGGTCACTGGATCCCATTTGACATCACCAAAGGGAATGTCGATATTCGCTTTAATGGTGCGACTTCTGATTTAAGCGGTAGAATCGAAACACCGGAAGGTTATTTAAATCTGACGGGGAATGCGGACTGGCGCAAACTAGATGAGTGGCGTGCCGTGGTGGCTGCGAATGGCAACAAACTGCGTGTGTCATTACCACCAATGGTTCGTATTGATGTTAACCCAGACTTAGTTTTTGAAGCTAATCCACATTTGCTTAAATTAGATGGACGTATTGATATCCCTTGGGCTCGTATCGTGGTGCAGGAATTACCCGAGTCTGCGGTGTCGGCCTCTTCTGATGAAGTGATGTTGGATAAAGAATTACAACCTATAGCACCAAAGCAGACTTCTATACCTATTCAAAGTAATTTGGCGATTAATATTGGCGATGATGTCACATTAGATGCCTTTGGATTGAAAGCCAGATTAACAGGGGCATTAAAAGTTGCTCAAAGTAAGCAAGGGTTGGGATTAAATGGTCAAGTGGATATTCCTCGCGGGGAATTCAAAGCTTATGGACAAGATTTACAAGTACGTAAAGGGCAAATCTTGTTCTCAGGGCCGGTTGATCAGCCATACTTAAATATTGAAGCGATACGTAACCCTGATAATACGGCAGATAATGTCATTGCTGGGGTTAAAGTTACCGGGCTTGCGGATAAGCCGAAAGTGGAAATATTCTCTGAGCCGGCCAAAACACAACAAGAAGCATTATCCTACTTGTTAAGAGGTGAAGGATTAGCAAGTGGTGATTCTGATTCAGCACAAATGACAGCCATGCTAATAGGATTAGGTGTTGGACAAAGTGGACAACTCGTAGGACGTATTGGCGAAACCTTTGGTATTTCTGATTTAGCGTTAGATACACAAGGTGTAGGGGATAGTTCACAAGTTGTCGTCAGTGGTAAGATAACTGATGATTTACAAGTGAAGTATGGGATGGGTATATTTGATTCGCTAGCGACGTTAACATTACGTTATCGCTTGATGCCCAGGTTGTATTTACAAGCAGTGTCTGGTATGAATCAGGCAATAGATCTGCTTTATCAATTTGAGTTTTAATTTATATGCGAATTATTGTTTATGGAAGTTTACGGCGAAATCAGGGTAACCATCACTGGATGACCTACGCTCAGCTATTAGGTGAGTATAAATTAGCGGGGTATAAACTCTATGATTTAGGGTTTTATCCTGCTGTGGTTGAAGGTGATGGTGAAATAGAATGTGAAGTTTATCGGATCACGCCTTCCATTTTGACGGAGCTTGATGAACTGAAAAAAAATGATCAAGATTACAAGCGCCAGTTGATATCAACACCTTATGGTAGTGCTTGGATCTATCTTTATCAAAAGCCAGTTGATGGGTTGCGAGAAATCAAAAGTGGAGATTGGCTAAAACGCCACGAAGAAGAGTAATAGGCTTACGAAAGCTGACTCAATAATGATTAAAAAAGCTCGATATATATCGAGCTTTTTTATTTTTACTAAAAGTAGTATTTATATTTTAAAATTTAAATAAATAATTATTACTTCGTTTTTTATCAAAATTGATATGAAAATAATTAATGGTAGAGCTGATTGACAGAAAAATAACTTCAGTGTTAAAACAGTTTTGCTTAAGAAGGAAAGAGATAACGACTTATTATTAAATAGCGAAATAAGGTAATTTATGGACAAATTAAACGATATTACTCAACTTTATAATAATCCGCCAAAAGATGTAAAACATAATATAGTCAATCATCGTTTTACGGATATGATGCTACAAACTAAAACTGTTGCAACAGAAGCATTAGATAAATTAGCTTATCTTGCAGGTATTAAAAATGCACCTGCTGATGATAAGTATTTAAAATTAAACACCACTAGCTTAGATGCGTTACTAAAAAGTGCGAAGTCACTTGGTTATGATATCGAAGTCGTCAGTCTTTAATCAATAAGCAGCCATAAGGCTGCTTTTTAAATGAAAGGAGGCAATAGTGAATAAGGATATTAATGAATTTAATAAAGATATTAATATTGTCGGATTACATTGGATTGAACGCTGGCGAGTGAATAATGGAAAACATCAGTCTTATGTTATTCCTTTCGCAACAACCTATCCTATTAATATTGTTTATCACGGTAAAAGCGAATTTAAATATGGGCAGTATGGCATTCATCTTGGCCAGCAAGATACACTCACCTTTTTAGGTGATAAAAAACAAAAGATACTGGCTAAATTTATTGATTGTCGTAAAAACTCACCGACATTTAAATCAGAATTAAGTTTGGAGATAACCCCATCATCCGCAAGAACACTTATTATTCCCCCAGGAGTTGCTCATACTTTTTCCCATCTAGAAAATGTTTTTACCTTAAATAGCTACTCTCTTTTTTTACCTACTATCGAGCAATTAGCAAGTGAAACATTAAATTGGTCACCTAATAATGATGTGATAAATCTGCCGGAAGATATCGATATTAATGAGATTGAAGGCTATGAGCCGATGACAGAAGAAGCTTCGGCGCTGGTCTACTATCGAGTTGCTGAGATACAACAGCAGTGGTTAAGCCAACATCGATTTTTACACTCTGAAACTCGTAAAATTCGCTTAGATAATGGCGATGAAATTAATGTAAGGTTGCGAGAGAAAATAGCCGATGTTCAAAAACAGTCATTACCTACATCCACTATTTTAGGTGTTGAATTTCGTGAAATGGCGACCCTGCATACGGGCAAAGAGAGTGGCATTGTTCCATTAACGCGACAATCCCCTATGTATCTAGTTGAACATGGTCAGGAGGCTTATGATTTCGACTCTTATGGATTACATTTAGGGCAAGAAGATCATTTAACTTTTTTAGGAGATACCTCGGGTAAAATCACTATTAAGCTGGTGGATATGCGTGAAGATTCGCCTACGCTATTTTATGAAGATGAAATGGTTTTTGAGCCGGCACCCAATATTGAATTAGTGATCCCCTGTGGTGTTGCCCATGCCTTATTTAATATGGCGAATATCATTACTGTGAATCGACCTGTTATCTATTTGGACGAAGAAAAAGAATATATTCCGGGTCATGACGTGATTGATTGGAAAATCGCTAATAAAAATTATCAAGCTTATCGTGTTAATAAAATAGCAGCAGATTTAACCTATTATCAATTTCTTGTTTCTAAACAACAAGCGTTAATGAAACATAAGCCCACCCATCATACCCCAAAATCGATTATTGTTTATGATGAAAATAATCAGCCTATTAAAGTATTAATTAAAGAAAAGGTGTAACCTCTATTATGCGTATTGTCTTTTTCTATATGCTTTTTTTGGTATTAAGTGCAGATGGTCTAATGGTTTTTTTGACACCTGTTATTGTTTATCAATTAACAACAAGCATTGAATATGCGGGATTGACATACGCTTTATGGTGGTTACCACGTATTTTTTTAATACCGCTTATTGGTCAATATATTGATGGTCTAGGTGTCCGTCCTGTTTCTGTTATTTCCGATAGCTGTAAAATTATCGGTTGTTTATTTTTATTAATAGTAGATTTTTCCTCTGATTTAGTTATTGCAATTAGTTTTGGATTAGTGGGTAGCTTAATTTCTATTGGTAATTCACAGACACTGATTTCATATGAAAAAATTATTGCCTTGATGAGTCGCCATAAAGAACATCATATTAATATAATGTCTCGAATGGATTTTTTGGGCATGATCATTGGCCCATTAATCGGTATGTTATTTATTGATTATGGTTACCATTATTTACTGATTATTCCCTGTCTATTTTATTTCATTAACGCCGTGTTCTTTTTGTTCTTTTACTTAGTGCCAAAACAGCGCCAATCTGCCACTCAGTTACATAGCCTAACAGAGACATTACAGGTGACGAAAAGGATAGTGGTGATTTTTACGTCTCCTATTTTGGTTTTTTCTATTTTAATTGCTATCGGCAATAATATGTTTGATGGATTAATTGAGTCGAGTGGGGCGGCGTTGATCGACCAATCGATGAATTTACCCATTAAATATTATGGCTTTATTGATATTTCTGCGGGGATCTGTGGCGTGATAGGAACTTATTTATATGGTTATCTAACCCATTATTTAAATCGAAAATTATTAATGTCTCTATCAATTTGTATCATCACAATAAGTTCTTTTCTATTGGTTATTTTTCAACATGATATCACGGCTTTTATTCTCTTTTATGCTCTATCCATTATTGGTAAAGTTTTTTCAGGGAATATTTTACGGATGTTAAGAATAGAAATTATTCCTGTGGCACAATTAGCTAGCATTTCCTCACTGATTATTTTGTTTAATCAACTGATTTTGCCCATTGTTGGGGGATTGCTCTTTTTCTCTACAGGGAATATTTCGACAGTATATATATTGATGATAATTGCTATGGCGATCACCTTGGTGAGTGGCGTAATGCTTATTATGCGGTTAAACCATAAAAAAGAGATAATCATAAAATAAGCCCACATTTGAAGTGGGCTTATTTTGGCTAAGCAACCAATGGATTACTTAGCAACGCTAATTCTAATGACACAGAATTATTTTTTTGCGCGTTCAAAAGAAGACAGAATTTCAGCTTTAGCCGCTTCTACGCCTTCCCAACCATCAACTTTTACCCATTTACCAGATTCTAAATCTTTGTAATGTTCGAAGAAGTGTTTGATTTGAGCTTTTAATAATTCAGGTAGATCGTTCACATCTTTAATGTGATCGTATTCTTTACTTAGTTTGGTGTGTGGTACTGCAACCAGTTTTGCATCTTCACCTGATTCATCAGTCATTTTCAGTACGCCAACAGGACGGCAACGAATGACTGAACCTGGTTGCAATGGGTATGGAGTTGGAACCAGAACGTCTACTGGATCACCATCTAAAGATAATGTGTTGTTGATGTAACCGTAGTTGCATGGGTAGAACATCGCTGTTGACATAAAACGGTCAACGAACAGTGCACCACTTTCTTTATCAACTTCGTATTTGATTGGATCAGCATTGGCTGGAATTTCAATAACAACATAGATATCTTCTGGTAGTTCTTTACCAGCAGGAACATGATTCAGGCTCATAAAAAATTTCCTATGAAAAATTAATTTGACGTGGCTCGTAGTATAGCGAAAAGTTTTTAACAATACCCGTTTTTTGCCGTACAGGTTGCCTTTTGAGGTAAAAATAAGCAACAAATACACGAATTAGCTATTTTGGGAGATGAAAAAACCGGACGCGTTAATTAAGCCCGGTTTAACTATATCCTGACAAAAAGAAAATTTATTCTTCGTCTGGATATTGAGCCATAAATGCTTCTGCTTGTTCGACCATCGCTTTAGTACCCACAAAGAATGGCATGCGTTGGTGCAACTCTGTTGGTTTGATATCTAAAATACGATCTTTACCATTACTGGCTTTACCACCCGCTTGTTCCGCGAGGAATGCCATTGGGTTGCATTCATAAAGTAAGCGTAATTTACCATTTGGATGACTTGCCGTACTTGGGTAAATATAAATCCCCCCTTTGAGCAAGTTACGATGGAAATCCGCAACCAAAGAGCCAATATAGCGAGTTGTATAAGGACGGTTAGTCGCTGCATCCTGCTCTTGGCAATACTTGATGTATTTTTTTACCCCTAATGGGAATTTAATGTAGTTACCTTCATTGATTGAATACATATTTCCGGTAGGCGGAAAATGAACACTTTCGTGAGATAAACAGAAAACCCCTAAAGAAGGATCGTAAGTAAAGGCATGTACACCACAACCGGTAGTGTAAACCAACATAGTAGATGAGCCATAAACGACATAACCCGCAGCAACTTGGCGATTACCGGGTTGCAGGAAATCATCTAGTGTCACTGGTTGGCCAATAGGCGTAATACGGTGGTAAATAGAGAAAATAGTACCAACGGAAACGTTTACATCGATATTAGAAGAACCATCCAATGGATCCATTAATACCACATACTTGGCATTTTCCGCACGATCACCTTCAAAGATAACGATATCGTCTTCTTCTTCCGAACCGATCCCCGCAACTTCACCACGAGCTTTAAGTGCTGCTTTTAGTTTCTCATTCGCGTAAAGATCCAGTTTCATCTGGGCTTCACCTTGAACATTAGAAACACCGTTAGTGCCAAGAATATCGACTAACCCAGCTTTATTAATATCACGGTGAATAATTTTAGCCCCAAGCTTAATGGCTGACAGTAATGCCGTTAATTCGCCAGTTGCATGGGGAAAATCTTGTTGTTTCTCGACGATAAATTCGCCTAATGTTTTCATGACGTGGGTCCTGAATGTGAATGGATAAAATATAAAAAGGAAAAAAGTTTCCTTATTAGTGGCAAGTTTATCCAAAGAATCGCATGATTCAAAGGTTAATCCGTTTCTAATCTGCTTTTTGATGGTTAGAATAGTGACCAACTTCATGCTATTGGAAAGAAATTCATGCACATTCATATTCTTGGTATTTGTGGCACCTTTATGGGAAGTCTTGCCATCTTAGCTCGAGCGAAAGGGCATAAAGTAACTGGCTCTGATGCAAATGTTTATCCTCCAATGAGCACATTATTGGAAAATCAAGGCATTGAGCTAATCGAAGGTTATGATCCACAACAATTAGAACCTGCTCCTGACATGGTGATTATTGGCAATGCGATGACTCGAGGGAATCCTTGTGTTGAAGCGGTACTTGAAAAAGGATTGCCTTACACATCAGGGCCACAATGGTTACATGACTATATTTTACCTGAGCGTTGGGTTTTGGCCGTTGCGGGTACCCATGGTAAAACGACTACGGCAGGTATGCTGGCTTGGATTTTAGAAGATTGTGGTTATCAACCTGGTTTTTTAATTGGTGGTGTGCCGGGTAACTTTCAAGTTTCAGCCCAATTAGGGGAAAGCCCGTTTTTTGTTATTGAAGCTGATGAGTATGACAGTGCTTTCTTTGATAAACGTTCTAAATTTGTTCATTACTCGCCACGTACGCTTATCTTAAATAATCTGGAATTCGATCACGCGGATATTTTTGATGATTTAACGGCGATTCAAAAACAGTTTCATCATTTAGTCCGTATTGTGCCGGGCAGTGGCAAAATTATCATGCCTGATAACGATCTGAACTTAAAACAGACCATTGGTATGGGATGTTGGAGTGAGGAAGAGTACACCGGTGAGACGGGTGATTGGCAGGCGAAAAAGATCAGTAATGACAGTAGCCACTTTGCAGTGTTCCATAAAGGTGAGCAAGTCGGTGAGGTTTGTTGGGGACTTTCGGGTGAACACAATATGCAAAATGGCTTAATGGCCATTGTGGCAGCTCACCACGTTGGTGTATTACCGGTAGATGCATGCGCAGCACTCAATAAATTTATTAACGCCCGTCGTCGTTTAGAGTTACGGGGTGAAGTAAATCAAGTGAGTGTTTATGATGACTTTGCCCATCATCCTACGGCGATTTTAGCAACCCTTGAAGCGCTACGTAGTAAAGTTGGCGGAACAGCACGTATTATTGCGGTATTAGAACCTCGCTCTAATACGATGAAGATGGGGATCAGTAAAGATGATATCGCCCCAGCATTGGGACGTGCTGATGAAGTTTTCTTATTTCAGCCACCTAACATTCAATGGTTAGTCAGTGATATTGCCGAGAAGTGTGTACAGCCTGCTCGTTGGAGCACGGATATTGACACATTAGTGGAGATGGTTGCTAAAGAAGCTAAACCGGGTGATCATATTTTGATCATGAGCAATGGTGGCTTTGGTGGTATACATGAAAAACTCCTGGCGAAATTAGCCACACCAAAATCATCTGTGGATCAATATTAATTTAAATAAGTAAGCCACTGAAATTTCAGTGGCTTACTGTTTATGACCTATTTTCCTGAAGTTGCTCTTTATAATTCCTGATCAAATAGGTTTAAAATCGCATCTCGTAGTTCTTCTGTTGAGAATCCTGGCGCGGGTGTAGAAAAAATAGTGTCATCACCAGCGATACTTCCGAGGATCCCTTCTGCTTTACCTAAAGAATCTAATAAACGTGCAATAAGCTGTGCGGCACCGGGGCTGGTTCTAATAACCACTACTGAGTGGTTATGGTCAATATCAAGTACCAAATTTTTCAATGGGCTACTTGCTGTTGGTACACCAAGTTCTGTTGGCAGGCAGTAAACCATCTCCATTTTGGCATTACGCGTTCTTACTGCGCCAAATTTTGTTAGCATACGAGAGATTTTAGACTGGTTAATATTATCAAAACCAGCTTCTTGTAATGCAGTTACAATCTCGCCTTGTGAACTGAATTTTTCTTCTTTCAGCAGGGCTTTAAATGCTTTAACCAAGTCTTCTTGCTTAGAAGGAGTGCGCATAGTTCACCTTTAGTGAGTTATCAATAACTCGCACATTATGCAGAGAAGTGAATTTTTATGCAACATTAGCTCCGTTAATCTTGTTTCTCTTCTTGGTTGATGTGTGTTTTTGTGTGTTAACTCAAAAAAGTTTTATTTCTCGATATTGAATGCGATAATCTTGATTAGGTAAATAATTTGTTAACTAAATGATAATCTTAAATGATTATGCAATATGAGATAGCGCGTTTAGCACTTAGCGATATTTATTGGAATTATTTCTCAAAAGAGTGCCCGCTATCTCATTAACAGATAAGCAATTTGTTTAGAATAACCGAAGTATTATTTTTTACTACAAATGCCTTATTATGCAATATAGCTGTTAAATAATTGTTTTCTTTACTAGGTGTGTTGCGTAATAGTGAGTATATCAAAGGCGTTCCACTATCTCGTAAACTAAGGAGTATCAGAATGAAAGTAGCAGTTCTCGGTGCAGCGGGTGGTATTGGTCAGGCACTGGCACTTCTTCTTAAAAATCAGCTTCCAGCTGGTAGTGAACTCTCTTTATATGATATCGCTCCGGTTACACCGGGTGTTGCAGCGGACTTAAGTCATATACCTACTCAAGTAAGGGTAAAAGGTTTTGCTGGCGAAGATCCTTCTCCTGCATTAAAAGATGCAGATGTTGTTTTAATTTCTGCCGGTGTTGCCCGTAAACCGGGTATGGATCGCTCTGATCTTTTCAATGTAAATGCAGGGATCGTGCGTAATCTTATTGAAAAAGTTGCACAAAACTGCCCTAAGGCGCTTATTGGTATCATTACTAATCCAGTCAATACTACGGTTGCTATCGCTGCTGAAGTACTGAAAAAAGCCGGTGTTTATGATAAAAAACGCCTATTTGGTGTGACAACACTAGATATTATCCGTGCGAATACTTTTGTTGCTGAATTAAAAGGCAAAGATCCACAAACAACGAATGTTCCGGTCATTGGTGGACACTCAGGTGTCACTATTCTTCCTTTGCTATCTCAAGTAGCCGGTGTGTCATTTACTGATGAAGAAGTTGCTGCATTAACAAAACGTATTCAAAATGCGGGGACTGAGGTTGTTGAAGCTAAAGCAGGTGGCGGATCAGCCACATTATCAATGGGACAAGCAGCTGCGCGCTTT
Organism: Proteus sp. G2675; assembly: GCF_963886535.1. NCBI lineage: Bacteria > Pseudomonadati > Pseudomonadota > Gammaproteobacteria > Enterobacterales > Morganellaceae > Proteus > Proteus sp. G2675. The sequence goes on along the minus strand of NZ_CAWPCB010000037.1, from coordinate 141,459 downwards.
GGTCTTTCATTGATCCGTGCTTTAAATGGCGAAAAAGATGTTATTGAATGCACCTATACCGAAGGCGATGGTGAACATGCCCGTTTCTTTGCACAACCTGTTCGTTTAGGTAAGAATGGTGTTGAAGAATATCTACCAATCGGTCAATTAAGTGATTTTGAAAAACAATCTCTTAATGGCATGTTGGATGTATTGAAAAAAGATATAATTCTTGGCGAAGAATTTATTAATAAATAAAAAATAACTTTTTTGCTTTAAAATAATGTAAATTTAAATAAAAACCGCTGATAGTGTATCAGCGGTTTTTTTTATTAATTATAATATATGTAATTATTAGTTAATTATTGGTTTTGTCGCGTATCTTCCGTTCAAGTAATTCTCCTGTTTCAGGATGAAAATAACGACTGGGCCAAATTTCCGAAGGCGCTACACCTAGAAAGTCAGCAATGATTTTCTCACCTTTTGGCCAAGGGCGTGACAGTGCATTAGCCAGTGTTGAAGAGCTTAAACCAGCTTGGCGAGAGATGGCTGCCAGTGTTGTGCCCCGTTTTCTGAGTGCGGCAATAATATCGGCAGGATGCCAATCAGATTTCCTTGAAATCATTTTTAATCCTTTTTCTATAAAATTAAATGCTGTGTTAGTGGTATAAATAACAGTTTATTAGAAATGCTTAAAAGCATTAAACTGATTATTTAGAAAATAAAATAACATTATTTTTCTAAAAATATTTCTGATTTTTTTCTTAATAATTTCTTTTTTGAAGTTGATAACAATTTTAGAGAAACGTAATGAAAAAAGAGTGGTATACGGCAATGGAATTGACGGGTATAGGTGGATTACCTAAATCACCACAAGGTGTAAATGCAAAAGCTAAACGTGAATCTTGGTTAAAACAAAAGAGAACTAATAAACAAGGAAATGGCGTTGAATATCATTACTCTTGTTTACCAGAAGAAACTTTAATTGCTCTGGAGCTTTATGAACCATTAGCACATTACAAACTAAATAAAGAGGAGCCACTCGTTATCTGGGTGAAAGCATTCCAACAACTTAATGATGGTGAACAAAAAACAGTAACAGAGCTGATCTTGCGGGATGGTATTAGAAGTTTTTTAGAAAAGATCGTCAAAGATTAAGCGACTTTAAAGAACGCGCTATTGCGTTATCCGCAACCGATATCTGACTAACCTCTTAGTTGAATGTGAGATGAGATCATGAAAAAAGAATGGTATACAGCAAAAGAATTAGTAGGGCTTGCAGGGTTACCTAATTCTCCACAAGGGGTCAATTTAATGGCACGCCGTGAAGGATGGGAAAATCGCCGTAAGCGTGGAGTACAAGGTAAAGCCGTTGAGTACTCGGTTAAAAGCCTCCCTGAAGAGGTGGTGAGTGTGTTAGCGGCGCATGAGCCTCCTGCAGAATATTTATCTAAGCGTCAGGATGCCTTTCTTATCTGGGTGGAAGCTTATTATCAGCTAACAAAATCAGAGCGTGAAAAAATCGTAAAATTTGTTTTACGAGAAGGTCTCGCTAAGTTAATTAGCTATATTGATGCTGACAATCAAGAAGAGATCGAACGAGAAAATGAAGAAGTGGTTCAAAAATTAAAAAGCCCCCCAGAGTCGACATAGTCGCTCTGACGGGCTTCTCATACTTTATGGGGTTTAGGTATGAAAATTACGATTGTCGTTGCACAGCAACGTGCGCAAGGCCAATTAATGCATCTTTGTAAGATGAATCAGGAATAATCGCTAACGCCTCAATGGCTTTATCGGCTTCTTCTTCCGCTTTTTGGCGGGTATATTCCAGTGAGCCACACTGTTTCATCGTTTTTAACACAGTGTCGAGTAAATGACGGCCGTTACCTTTTTCAATGGCTTGACGAATGAGTTGTGATTCTGTTTCGTTACCATGGTGCATGGCATGAAGTAAAGGCAAAGTAGGTTTACCTTCATCCAGATCGTCACCGGTATTTTTACCTAATTGGGTATTATCTGCATCATAATCCAGTAAATCGTCAATCAGCTGGAATGCAGTACCAAGATAACGACCATAATCTTGGAAAGCTTTCTCTTGCTCTGGAGTGGCTCCGCAGAGGATGGCTGACGCATGAGAGGCAGCTTCAAATAAACGGGCGGTTTTACTGTAGATAACTTGCATATAGTCATCTTCAGTAATGTCAGGATCGTTACAATTCATTAATTGTAATACTTCACCTTCAGCGATCACATTGGTTGCGCTAGACATCAGCTTTAGCACGCGCATGGAATCAAGATCCGTCATCATCTGAAAAGATCGTGTATAAATAAAGTCACCTACCAGCACGCTTGCAGCATTACCAAACACAGCATTAGCTGTTTGTTTGCCTCTACGCATATCGGATTCATCAACAACATCGTCGTGCAATAATGTTGCGGTATGAATAAATTCAATTAAAGCGGCGACAGAGATATGTTTGTCCCCTTGATAATCCAAAGCTCGGCCGGTCAGAACAGCGATCATTGGGCGGATCCTTTTACCACCACCGCTAATGATGTAGTAACCAAGCTGGTTTATCAAAGAAACATCTGAATTAAGCTGGTAAAGAATTGCGTCATTTACCGCAGCCATATCAGCGGATGTGAGTTTTATAATAGATTCTAAATTCATGTTTTTCGACTTTGGCTCGCCAATGAGCGCGTTATAATTAATAAAAAATGATCATGCCATAGATTTTACTCTCTTATAATTTAGATTGTACTTTAAAAATGGCTGAAATAAATATTGTGTAAAAAACTCTTTTTTTTGCTGGTTGTTTGCGATCTATACTTGTCATCGCGACTAAATTTGCGTAGAATTCGCGCCCTATGTGAATATTTTAATTGTGCACTCAAATTATACATATTGGGAGTGTGCGGAAAGCGGAGTTTATATGTACGCGGTTTTCCAAAGTGGTGGTAAACAACACCGAGTCAGCGAAGGTCAAACAATTCGCTTAGAAAAGCTTGAAGTAGCAACTGGCGAAACTATTGAGTTTGACACCGTCATGATGGTCGCTGATGGCGACAACATTCAAATTGGCGCTCCAATCCTTGAGGGCGTTAAAGTTAAAGCGGAAGTGGTTGCTCACGGTCGCGGCGAGAAAGTTAAAATTGTTAAGTTCCGTCGTCGTAAACACAGCCGTAAACAACAGGGCCACCGTCAGTGGTTTACTGATGTTAAAATCACTGGTATCGCTTAAGGTTTAGGAGAGCAGATTAATGGCACACAAAAAGGCTGGCGGCTCGACTCGTAACGGTCGCGATTCCGAAGCAAAACGTCTAGGTGTAAAACGTTTCGGTGGTGAAGCTGTATTAGCAGGTAGCATCATCGTTCGTCAACGTGGTACTAAGTTCCATGCAGGTACTAACGTTGGTTGTGGTCGTGACCACACCCTGTTTGCGTTAGCTGACGGAAAAGTTAAATTCGAAGTTAAAGGTCCAAACAATCGTAAATTTATCAGCATCGAAGCTGAATAATTACCGGTCCTTTAAACACCGAGTTAAAAGCCCTGCACAGTCTGTTGCGGGGCTTTTTATATTTAAAAAAGGCCATCTCTGGGTAATTTCGGCCATCCAGCACGTTAATGGCTATCATACGGAGTAAAATCATGAAATTTGTTGATGAGGCCAAGATCCTAATCGTCGCTGGCGACGGTGGTAACGGCTGTGTAAGCTTTCGTCGAGAAAAATATATCCCGAAAGGGGGACCAGACGGTGGTGATGGCGGTGATGGTGGTGATGTCTACATGGTTGCAGACGAAAACCTCAACACCCTTATCGATTACCGTTTTACTAAATCTTACCGCGCTGAGCGTGGTGAAAATGGCCAAAGCCGTGATTGTACGGGAAAACGTGGTCAAGATATTACTATTAATGTCCCTGTGGGGACGCGTGCCCGTGATCTTGCTACAGGTGAGATCATTGCTGACTTAACGGTACATGGTCAAAAACAAATGGTCGCTAAAGGTGGCTTCCATGGTTTAGGGAATACGCGTTTTAAATCATCAGTCAATCGTGCACCACGTCAACGCACAATGGGTACACCAGGTGAATCACGTGAAGTACTGTTAGAGCTGATGTTACTTGCGGATGTAGGTATGTTAGGTATGCCGAATGCCGGTAAATCTACCTTTATTCGAGCCGTCTCGGCAGCCAAACCAAAAGTGGCAGATTATCCATTTACTACACTAGTACCTAGCTTAGGTGTTGTGCGTATGGACAGCCATCAAAGCTTTGTCGTTGCGGATATACCGGGGCTGATCGAAGGGGCTGCTGATGGCGCGGGTCTTGGGATCCAGTTCCTGAAACATTTAGAACGTTGCCGTGTATTATTGCATTTGATCGACATCGATCCTATTGATGGTTCTGATCCCGTTGAAAATGCCAAAATCATTATTTCTGAATTAGAAAAATACAGCGATAAACTGGCACAAAAACCACGTTGGTTAGTTTTCAATAAAGTGGATCTGCTTGATGCCGATGAAGCAAAACAGAAAGCACAAGCGATAGTTGAAGCGTTGGGTTGGGAAGGTGATTATTATATGATTGCTGCTATCAACCAAGAAGGGGTGAAAAAACTTTGTTGGGATATTATGGAATTCCTGAAAGTAACCCCACGTGAGCAAGATATTGCTACCGCTTTAGCCGCTGAAGAAAAAGTTGATTTTATGTGGGATGACTACCATAAAGAACAACTTGAAAATCCTGACCTTGAAGACGATGACGAAGATTGGGATGAAGAAGATGATGATGGTGTAGAGTTTATCTACCAACGCTAATCTCTCTTTTTATCGGTATTGTTGTCTCGGTATCGTATAGACATACAGATAGCGAGACATAAAAAACGCCTGAATTTTCAGGCGTTTTTACTTTCTAACAAATAATAGTGCTATCTATTGTTATAGATATCTTTATATAAATTCGTTTCAAAACGAACCAAATAGGCGCGTCCAGCATTGCGATTTTGTGTAGGGGGAGAGTAGGCAGAAATAAATTGTACAAATGCTACTTTCTGTCCATTGGCTGTGGTCATAAAGCCAGCTAGATTATACACTCCCTTGAGTGAGCCTGTTTTAGCGGAAACTTTACCGTTGACGCCCGCTTCAGTAAAACCACCACGATATTGCAATGTACCATCATGACCAGCAAGAGGAAGCATACTGATAAAATTTAACTCACTATCATGTTGTCCGACATATTGTAATACTTGCATCATGGTTGCGGGGGCTATCAGGTTATGGCGGGAAAGCCCAGATCCATCCACCATAATTGTATTAGCTAAATCAATGCCCGCTTTTTGTTTTAAAATAGCACGAGTGGCATCCGCCCCTGAACGCCAAGTGCCAGCAACACCATAATATTCACGACCAATAGTTCTAAATACGGCATCTGCAATCATATTGTCAGACTCTTTTAACATCGTCGTCAATAAAGTGTGTAACGGTTTAGATTGTGTTTGTGCTAAAACAGTAACAGGGGCTTTAGGTTGGGAGCGGCGTTTGACATAACCGTCCAGCTCAATATCTGCACGTTGTAACTCTTCTTTTAGCAATATACCTGCCCAGTGCGCACCATCTTGAATGGAAAACATCAGCGGCATGGCTTCTTCACGTTTAGGAATGCAGCCTGTTATCACATAAGTATTTAAATCTCTCACCGTGACGTCTAATTCGCAAAAGCGGGTTCGTGTTGAGCCTTTTTCATAGGTTTCAACTTCGCTTAAAACCGTGACAGGATAAAAAGACGCTTTACGTATGGTGGCGATATCACCTTCTTTTTGACCACTTTGCAGTAAGACGGAAAAACAATTTTTATCTACAATAGCGGCACTTGGTGGGGCACTAAAGCATTGGGTCATATCATTCCAAACCCATCCCGGCGCTTTGTCATGGCTGGAGAAAGCAGAGGTATCAATTAATAAATTTCCCGTTATTTTTGTGACGCCGGATTGTTTTAATACGGCAACCATTGCTCGTAATTGCTGGCGAGTTAGCGTAGGATCACCACTAAAACGGAAAATTAAATCACCCTCTAGTTGATTGTTTTTTATCTTACCTTCCGTTTCCATTGTGGTGGTAAATTGATAATCGCCCCCTAATTGCAATAGGGCGGCTAAAGCTGTGACCACTTTTTGTGTGCTGGCTGGCAAAGATAATTGATTATCATTATAAGTTAGGTTAGGGGAGGATGCGCCAACAGTTTGGGTGATTAAACCGACTTGAGTGCCATCAGGCAAAAGTTCTATATATTTTTCAACAGGAATGGCGAGGGTTGAAAAGCTTAACAGACTCAAGGTATAAAATATTCCGCGGAATATAGGTAATAAGCGCATAATTTCTCTATCCGTAACTATAAGCTTAACGCTATAGTGTTGATTGCCAGAGGCTAATACTAAAGGGCAATGAGGGCAAAAGTAAACGGTAACACGTGTGATTATCTGATTATCAGAAAATATTACTTATCCTGTTTTTAAAACGAGAATAAGACGTGAAGCCATTGGCCTCTTGTGTTAGATTTAGTTTAGCTTTAGATAAGGGAGGTTTTTACTACTTCCCAACCAAAAGGGTAGAAAGTTACAATTATTTTCTATTCATCGAATATATAAAGGGACAGGCCCTCATTAAGGCTGCCTGTGTCTTTTTTTGTCTTGAGAAGAGTAAAGTAGAACCTTTTCTCTGTGTTGTTAGTATAAAAAATCAGGATGATACCTATTTTTTATTAGGAATAGTATTGAGGTATTAACACATGAATCAGATCCCTATGACAGTTCTCGGAGCAGAAAAATTACGCGAAGAACTGGAATATCTAAAAACTGTTCGTCGCCCAGAAATTACCGCGGCCATTGCTGAGGCACGGGAACATGGCGACTTAAAAGAAAACGCGGAATATCACGCAGCTCGTGAACAACAGGGTTTCTGTGAAGGCCGCATTCAAGAAATTGAAGCAAAATTATCAAATGCGCAAGTCATTGATATCACTAAAATGACAAATAATGGACGTATTATTTTTGGTGCCACGGTGACTTTACTCAATGTGGATACTGAAGAAGAGCAAAAATACCGCATTGTTGGTGATGATGAAGCAAACATTAAAGAAAACTTAATTTCAGTCAACTCACCGATTGCCCGTGGATTGATTGGTAAAGAGTTAGATGATGTGGTGGTCATTAACACCCCAGGCGGCCAAGTAGAGTATGAAGTTTTAAACGTAGAATATATTTAATTTGTAATTTTACGTTTCTATAGAAAACTAGAATGCTATCCTGTGGTAATATTAAAAAAGGCCTGAAAAGGCCTTTTTTGCCATAGAGTTAGTTATGGCATTTTTATATAAAGGTATAAGTTTTATTTCGGTAAAATAATTTTACGCGCTTCAGAAGGGCGATAAAGAACAACCATTTTTCCGATAACTTGTACATTCTGTGCACCGCTTTCACGCACAATCGCTGCCACGATCAAGTTTTTAACATCTCGATCTTCGCCTGCGATTTTGACTTTGATAAGCTCATGATGTGCCAGAGCGATTTCAATTTCTGCAAGAACGCCTTCAGTCAACCCGTTGTTACCGATCATAACGACAGGATTGAGATGATGAGCGAGCCCTTTCAGGTGTTGAATTTGTTTTTTGTTAAGAGTCATCATTAATTTTTGCTTAGTTGGGATTGAAAACGGTCTATTCTAACGCCATCTCTCATTTATCACCATAAAATGTCGTCAAGATGCGGTAAAATGAGTGAAGAAGTAAAATTTTTGATTGCTAAGTGTATGATAGTTGGAAAACGCAATGGCCAATAAAAAACGTTCGGCAAGCTCTAGCCGCTGGTTACAAGAACATTTTAGTGATAAATATGTTCAACAAGCAAAGAAAAAAGGGTTTCGCTCTCGAGCTTGGTTTAAATTGGAAGAAATTCAGCAAAGTGATAACATTTTCAAACCAGGTATGACCGTTGTCGATTTAGGTGCTGCTCCGGGTGGGTGGTCTCAATATGTCGTACAGCAGTTAGGAAATAAAGGTAGGATCATCGCATGTGACCTTTTACCTATGGATCCTATCGTTGGTGTCGATTTCCTTCAAGGCGATTTTCGTGATGAACTTGTATTGAAGGCATTGCTTGATAGAGTAGGTGATAATAAAGTCCAGGTTGTCATGTCTGACATGGCTCCAAACATGAGCGGAACACCCGCGGTCGATATTCCTCGATCCATGTATTTAGTAGAGTTAGCGCTTGATATGTGTCGTGATGTGCTGGCTCCCGGGGGAAGTTTTATTGTCAAAGTGTTTCAGGGAGAAGGCTTTGATGAGTACCTGGGGCAAATACGCTCCCTGTTTACGAAAGTGAAAGTTCGTAAACCAGACGCTTCGCGGTCTCGTTCTCGTGAGGTATATATTGTAGCCACAGGGCGTAAACTTTAGTACCCTAAAGCTATTTGTTAACACAGTTGTAATATGAGGTTAATCCCTTGAGTGACATGGCGAAAAACCTGATCCTCTGGTTAGTCATTGCAGTCGTATTGATGTCATTATTCCAGAGCTTCGGACCCAGCGATTCGAATAGTCGTAAGGTGGATTACTCTACCTTTATCAATGAGTTAACTAATAACCAGTTACGCGAGGTCAGCATAAGTGGTTATGATATTAATGTAACTAAAACAGATAACTCAAAGTACAGCACGTATATGCCTATGCGTGATGATAACCTGCTGACCACTTTAATGAACCGTAATGTAAAAGTGACCGGTGAACCCATTGAAGGTCAAAGCCTTCTAACACAAATTTTTGTGTCTTGGTTCCCAATGCTTTTACTGATTGGTCTTTGGATCTTCTTTATGCGCCAAATGCAAGGTGGTGGCGGTAAAGGTGCGATGTCTTTTGGTAAGAGTAAGGCTCGCATGTTGACAGAAGACCAAATCAAAACAACCTTTGCTGATGTTGCAGGTTGTGATGAGGCAAAAGAAGAAGTCAGCGAGCTAGTTGAGTATTTACGTGATCCGGGTCGTTTCCAGAAATTAGGTGGTAAAATTCCGAAAGGTATCCTAATGGTTGGTCCTCCTGGTACGGGTAAAACATTATTAGCAAAAGCGATTGCTGGTGAAGCAAAAGTACCTTTCTTTACTATTTCTGGTTCTGACTTCGTTGAAATGTTTGTCGGGGTCGGTGCTTCTCGTGTTCGTGATATGTTTGAACAGGCTAAAAAAGCAGCACCTTGTATCATCTTTATCGATGAAATCGATGCGGTTGGTCGTCAACGTGGTGCCGGTCTTGGCGGTGGTCATGATGAACGTGAACAAACGCTGAACCAGATGCTGGTCGAAATGGATGGTTTTGAAGGCAACGAAGGTATCATCGTGATTGCCGCAACTAACCGCCCTGACGTATTAGACCCTGCATTATTACGTCCAGGTCGTTTTGACCGTCAAGTCGTCGTAGGTTTACCAGATGTTCGTGGTCGTGAGCAAATTCTGAAAGTGCATATGCGCCGAGTGCCATTATCACCAGACGTTGATCCTGCGATCCTTGCTCGTGGTACTCCGGGTTTCTCCGGTGCTGACTTGGCAAACTTGGTTAATGAAGCTGCACTATTTGCCGCACGCGGTAACAAACGTGTTGTTTCAATGGTCGAGTTCGAAAAAGCAAAAGATAAGATCATGATGGGTGCTGAACGCCGTTCAATGGTTATGACCGAAGAACAAAAAGCATCAACGGCTTATCATGAAGCGGGACACGCCATTATTGGTCGTTTAGTGCCTGAACATGATCCGGTACACAAAGTGACGATTATCCCGCGTGGACGTGCATTAGGTGTGACTTTCTTCTTACCTGAAGGTGACCAAATCAGTGCCAGCCGTCAAAAACTGGAAAGCCAAATTTCAACACTTTATGGTGGTCGTTTAGCGGAAGAGATCATTTATGGGCCTGAACATGTTTCGACAGGGGCTTCTAATGATATCAAAGTGGCAACCAATATTGCGCGTAACATGGTGACACAGTGGGGCTTCTCTGAAAAATTAGGGCCATTACTGTATGCTGATGAAGACGGTGAGGTGTTCTTAGGTCGTTCAGTTGCTAAAGCGCAACATATGTCAGATGAAACGGCACGTACTATCGACGAAGAAATTAAAGCTATCATCGATCGTAACTATACCCGTGCTCGTCAAATCCTGATGGATAACCTAGATATTCTGCACTCAATGAAAGATGCATTAATGACTTATGAAACCATTGATGCACCTCAAATTGATGACTTAATGAATCGTCGTGAAGTTCGTCCACCGGCAGGTTGGGAAGGCAATAATGGCAATAGTGGTGCAACTACCGCTACAGCACAGCCGACACAAACACATGTGACGAATGAGCCAAATAATAAGTCAGGATCAGAGAGTGACACACCTTCTGATAACAATACTCATTAATCCTTATCGGGTTCTATATTGAGTAAGCTATAAATACAAACCCCAGGCTTTCTGGGGTTTTTTTATATAGGTATCAACGAAATGAAATTAATTGCCAGAGGAAGAGAGCTTAATTTATCTTCACCCCAAGTGATGGGCATTTTAAATGTGACGCCAGATTCATTTTCTGATGGCGGAACGCATAACTCTCTTAATGATGCTATTAACCACGCCGCTAAACTTATTGCTGAAGGGGCTTCTATCATCGATATCGGTGGTGAATCAACAAGGCCGGGTGCCAGTGATGTTTCTGTCGATGAAGAGTTACATCGTGTTATTCCTGTGGTCGAAGCTATCCAGCAACGTTTTGATGTGTGGATTTCTGTTGATACATCCAAAGCACAAGTGATCACGGAGTCCGCTCAAGCGGGTGCCTCTATTATCAATGATATACGTTCACTTACCGAACCTGGAGCACTTCAGGCGGCTGCAAAAACGGGGTTACCTGTTTGTATTATGCATATGCAAGGTTTACCTAAAACAATGCAACATTCGCCGCAGTATAAGAATGTGATGATAGAAGTTGATGCTTTTCTGGCAGAGAATATTCAACGTTGTATTGATGCTGGTATCGAGAAAAATCAAATTATTCTTGATCCAGGCTTCGGCTTTGGTAAAAATTTAGCGCATAATTATCAATTATTAGCACATCTAAGTGATTTTCATCACTTTGGTTTACCGATACTCGCCGGAATGTCACGTAAATCAATGGTAGGACAGTTACTCAATGTTCCGCCACAAGAGCGTGTTGCTGGTAGTGTTGCTTGCGCAGTTATTGCTGCAATGCAAGGGGCACAAATTATTCGTGTACACGATGTTAAAGAGACTGTAGATGCGATGAAAGTCGTGCAGGCGACTCTTTCTGCAAAGGAAAATAATGAATGAGCGAACGTAAATACTTTGGAACAGACGGTATCCGTGGAAAAGTAGGTGACAGCCCTATTACACCTGATTTTGTATTAAAGCTAGGCTGGGCTGCAGGTAAAGTACTTGCACGTCACGGCTCACGTAAAATCATTATTGGTAAAGATACTCGTATTTCTGGTTATATGTTGGAATCGGCTCTAGAAGCAGGCCTTGCTGCTGCGGGATTATCCGCTTCATTTACAGGCCCGATGCCAACCCCCGCGGTCGCTTATTTAACCCGTACTTTCAGAGCAGAAGCTGGCATAGTGATTTCTGCTTCTCATAATCCCTATTATGATAATGGCATCAAATTCTTCTCCATTGATGGTACAAAACTACCTGATGAAGTAGAAGAAGCCATTGAAGCGGAAATGGAAAAACCGATCACTTGTGTAGAGTCCGCAGAATTAGGGCGTGCGAATCGCATTGTTGATGCCGCGGGCCGTTATATTGAATTTTGTAAAGGTACGTTCCCTAACGAAAATAATTTAAATGGGTTAAAAGTTGTTGTGGATTGTGCCCATGGTGCAACTTACCATATTGCGCCTAATGTTTTTCGTGAACTCGGGGCTGAGGTTATCACTATTGGTTGTGAGCCTACGGGCATCAATATCAATGACGAATGTGGTGCAACAGATGTACGTATGTTGCAAAAACGCGTGTTAGAAGAGGGTGCCGACGTTGGTTTAGCCTTTGATGGTGATGGTGACCGTATTATTATGGTTGATCATAAAGGCCTAAAAGTAGATGGTGACCAAATTCTCTATATCATTGCGCGAGAAGCGTTACGCCAAGGTCAACTACGTGGTGGTGCCGTCGGTACACTAATGAGTAATATGGGGTTAGAGATTGCCTTAAAACAGCTTGGTATTCCTTTTGTGAGAGCCAAAGTGGGTGACCGCTATGTGCTTGAGAAATTGCAAGAAAAAGGCTGGCGTTTAGGGGCGGAAAACTCGGGTCATATTATTTTACTTGATAAGACAACAACGGGTGATGGTATTGTTGCTGGTCTACAAGTATTAAGCGCAATGGTTCGTAACCATATGAGCTTGCATGATCTATGCAGTGGCATGAAATTATTACCACAAATTTTGGTGAATGTTCGTTTTACGGGAAATCACGATCCTCTACAATCCACAGAAGTTCAGCAAGTCGCAAAAGAAGTTGAGGCGGGGCTTGGTGGTAAGGGACGCGTTTTATTACGTAAATCAGGAACAGAACCATTAATTCGAGTGATGGTTGAAGGCGAAAATGAAGAGCAAGTCACAGCGATGGCGAATCGTATTGCTGATGCAGTAAAACATGTTGGCTAATTGCTGTTTTTTTCTTCAATTAATCACTTTATAGTAAAATAACCTTGCTTGTCAGTTCAGGTTTGGTTAGTATTCACACCCGCTTAGTAAGGTCGTTGAACTAAAGCGGGTGAAGCAATCGAAGGTTATCGCATAGGCGATAAGTTCCATAGAATAGGTAACGCAAATGTATACAGCACTCATTGTTATTCTTATCATTGCAGCAACAGGGCTGGTTGGTCTGATCCTGTTACAGCAGGGTAAAGGTGCTGATATGGGCGCTTCTTTTGGTGCAGGTGCTTCCGGTACAGTATTTGGTTCAAGCGGTTCAGCAAATTTCATGACCCGTATGACCGCTGTTTTAGCAACAGTGTTTATTGTACTTTGCCTTATTTTAGGTAATTTAAGTGCCAATAAAACTGTTCGTGAAGACAGTAAGTGGATGTCTATCGAGCAGACTGCAGAAGAAGCGAAAAAAGCTGAGCAATTAGCAGCGCCTGTAGCACCAGCAAACACAGATATTCCGCAGTAAACTAAGTAATAGTTAAAAATGAGATTGTTTGGGGTTTTGGTTAAATAAACAGTCTCATTAAAGTGCCGAGGTGGTGAAATTGGTATACACGCTACCTTGAGGTGGTAGTGCCTACAAAACGGGCGTACGGGTTCAAGTCCCGTTCTCGGCACCATTATTCCAGATAGCTTGCGTTTTGCTTGTTATCAGCGTAAAATTTGCCACGTTTTTCGAACGCGGGGTGGAGCAGCTTGGTAGCTCGTCGGGCTCATAACCCGAAGGTCGTTGGTTCAAATCCAGCCCCCGCAACCACTTCTAACAATACAGCACTTTTCTCATTAATCATCTTGTAAACCGATTATGATCCTGAGTGGAATGTGCCGTAGAAGAGGTTATCTCGATTGGCAAGTTACAGGGTCCAGTTGCATAAAGCCCCGAATTTCGGGGTTTTTTGTTATCAGAGAATAGAATACTGGGCTATAAGCCCTTTTTTTATGCCTTGGGGGTGGGTTTGTCCACATTAGAGCAAAAATTAACAGCGATGGTTTCAGCACCAGTAGAAGCATTAGGCTTTGAATTTGTTGGTCTTGAGTTTATTCGTGGTCGAGTATCAACATTGCGTATCTATATTGATAGTGAAGAAGGTATCACTGTTGATGATTGTGCTGATGTTAGCCACCAGGTCAGTGCTGTGCTGGATGTTGAAGATCCAATTCAAACATTTTATAACCTTGAGATCTCATCTCCTGGTTTAGAAAGACCTTTATTCACTACAACGCATTATGAGCAATTTATCGGCGAAGAAGTCGCCGTTGTATTACGAATTGCGATGCAAAACCGCCGTAAATGGCAGGGCATTATTAAGTCTGTCGCTGGCGAAATGATCACGGTTACTGTGGATGGTAAAGACGAAGTGTTCGCACTGAGCAACATCCAGAAAGCTAACCTGGTACCCCACTTTTAAGTTTTGAAGAGGCAACTAGGATGAACAAAGAGATTCTGGCTGTTGTGGAAGCGGTCTCTAACGAAAAATCTCTTCCTCGTGAGAAGATTTTCGAAGCACTGGAAACTGCATTAGCGACAGCGACTAAGAAAAAATATGAGCAAGAGATTGATGTACGAGTTTGCATTGATCGTAAAACGGGGGATTTTGATACTTTCCGTCGTTGGCTTGTGGTTGAAGAAGTTACTCAGCCTACTCGTGAAATCACACTTGAAGCGGCTAAATACGAAGAGCCTGAAATTGAACTAGGCGGCTTCATTGAAGACCAAATTGAGTCTGTTACTTTCGACCGTATTACCACCCAGACCGCAAAACAAGTGATCGTACAAAAAGTACGTGAAGCGGAAAGAGCGATGGTTGTTGATCAATTCCGCGAACAATTAGGCGAAATTATCACGGGCGTTGTGAAAAAAGTAAACCGCGATAACATCACCCTAGATTTAGGAAATAACGCAGAAGCTGTTATCTTACGTGAAGATATGCTACCGCGTGAAAATTTCCGCCCAGGTGACCGTGTACGTGGTGTCTTATACGATGTTCGTACAGAAACTCGTGGTGCACAACTTTTCGTAACACGTTCTCGTCCTGAAATGCTGATCGAATTATTCCGCATTGAAGTACCTGAAATTGGCGAAGAGATCATTGAGATTAAAGCTGCAGCACGTGATCCAGGTTCTCGTGCCAAAATCGCTGTAAAAACCAACGATAAACGCATCGACCCTGTGGGTGCTTGTGTTGGTATGCGTGGTGCACGTGTACAAGCCGTTTCCAGTGAACTGGGCGGTGAACGAATTGATATTGTTCTGTGGGATGATAATCCTGCACAATTCGTGATTAATGCAATGGCTCCGGCAGATGTTGCTTCTATTGTTGTCGATGAAGACAAATGTACAATGGACGTCGCTGTTGAAAGCAGTAATCTTGCCCAAGCGATTGGCCGTAATGGTCAAAATGTTCGCTTAGCAGCGCAATTACTGAAAAAACATCGTGGTGATGACAAATGGGAACTGAATGTCATGACTGCAGATGAACTGAATGCTAAGCATCAGGCAGAAGCAAACGCAGCCATTGAAATATTTACTAAGCATCTCGACATTGATGAAGACTTCGCAACTGTTTTAGTTGAAGAAGGTTTCTCTACCCTTGAAGAGTTAGTTTATGTGCCGATTGACGAACTGTTAGCTATCGACGGTCTTGATGAAGAAACAGTTGAAGCATTACGTGAAAGAGCAAAAGCGGCATTAACAACGATTGAACTAGCTCAAAAAGAAAGCCTAGGCGATAACCAGCCAGCTGAGGACTTATTAGCTCTCGAAGGCATGGAACGTTCTTTAGCATTTGATCTAGCTGCCCGTGGTATCTGCACACTGGAAGATCTTGCCGAACAGGGTATCGACGACCTAACTGATATTGACGGTTTAAATAGTGAGCGCGCAGGCGAACTCATTATGGCTGCTCGTAATATCTGCTGGTTTGGGAATGATGCGTAACAACTGAGCAGGAAGGAACAGAATGACAGATGAAACAGTAAAATCACTTGCAGAAGAGATTCAGACACCGGTTGAACGTTTGGTACAGCAGTTTGCTGATGCCGGTATTAAGAAAACCGTCTCTGATTCTGTCTCCCAAAAAGAGAAAGAAACCTTGCTGGCTTGGTTGAACCGTGATAAAGAGTCAACCAGCCAACCAGAAAAATTAACGTTACAGCGCAAAGTGCGTAGTACGTTAAGTGTTCCTGGTACAGGTGGCAAAAATAAATCAGTAGCCATCGAAGTCCGCAAAAAACGCACTTATGTGAACCGTGATGCAGTTGAAAAAGCACAAGCGGCAGAGCAAGCTCAGCGTGAAGCGGAAGAAAAGGCGCGTCGCGAAGCAGAAGAAAAAGCACAGCGCGAAGCACAAGAGAAAGCACAGCGCGAAGCTGAAGAAAAAGCAAAACGTGAAGCTGAAGAAGCCAAGAAAAAGGCTGAAGAAAAGGCAAAACGTGAAGCTGAAGAAGCAAAACGTGAAGCAGCGGAATTAGCTAAGCGCGAAGCAGCGGAAAAAGACAAAGTGAAACAAAACGAGAAACCAAAAGCTGATAAGGCTGATCAGGAAAAAGCACGTCGCATAGCCGAACAGGCTGAACTGAAACGTAAAACAGAAGAAGCCCAGCGTCGTAAAGCTGAAGAAGAAGCTCGCATTGCAGCAGAAAAAGCGCGTCGCTTAGCGGAAGAAAATGCTGAAAAATGGACTTCAGATACGTCATCTGAAACAGAAGGTACTGACTATCATGTGACGACATCTCGCTATGCGCGTGATGCAGAAGATGAAAGTGATGCTGAGGTTGAAGGTGGCCGTGGCCGTGGTCGTGCAGCAAAAGCCCCTCGTCCAAAGAAAAATAACCGTCACTCTGAAAAAGCAGATCGTGAAGAAGCTCGCGCTGCTGGCCGTTCTAACAAGAAAGGCAAAGGACGTAAAAACAGCACATTACAGCAAGGCTTCAATAAGCCAGCAGCTGCTGTAAACCGCGATGTTGTCATTGGTGAGACTATTTCAGTTGCTGATTTAGCAAACAAAATGGCAGTGAAAGGTTCTGAAGTCATTAAAACAATGATGAAAATGGGTGCAATGGCAACCATCAATCAAGTTTTAGACCAAGAAACGGCACAACTGGTTGCGGAAGAAATGGGTCACAAAGTTATCTTACGTCGTGAAAACGAGTTAGAAGAACAAGTGATGAACGACCGTGATACTAGCGATGAAATGGCTGTATCTCGTGCGCCTGTGGTGACTATTATGGGTCACGTTGACCATGGTAAAACCTCTTTACTCGACTACATTCGCTCAACGAAAGTGGCTTCAGGTGAAGCAGGTGGTATTACTCAGCATATCGGTGCTTATCACGTTAAAACCGACAAAGGTGAAATTACCTTCCTAGATACTCCAGGTCACGCCGCATTTACTTCAATGCGTGCCCGTGGTGCTCAGGTAACGGATATCGTTGTTCTGGTTGTTGCTGCTGATGATGGTGTGATGCCACAAACTATCGAAGCTATCCAACATGCCAAAGCAGCAAATGTGCCTGTTGTTGTTGCCGTGAACAAAATTGATAAACCAGAAGCTGATCCTGATCGTGTTAAAACTGAGCTGTCTCAATATGGCATTCTGCCAGAAGATTGGGGTGGTGAGACTCAGTTTATCCATGTGTCAGCAAAACAAGGCTTAGGTATTGACGAGTTGCTGGATGCTATCTTATTACAAGCTGAAGTACTTGAACTGAAAGCAGTAAAAGAAGGTATGGCAAGCGGTGTTGTTATCGAATCTTACCTCGATAAAGGCCGTGGTCCTGTTGCGACTATCCTTGTTCGTGAAGGTACTTTGAATAAAGGTGATATCGTTCTGTGTGGCTTTGAATACGGTCGTATTCGTGCAATGCGTAACGAATTAGGTAAAGAAGTACAATCTGCCGGCCCATCAATGCCTGTTGAGATTTTAGGTCTGTCTAATGTACCTTCTGCGGGTGATGAAGCAACCGTTGTTCGTGATGAGAAAAAAGCGCGTGAAGTTGCCTTATATCGTCAAGGTAAATTCCGTGAAGTGAAACTGGCTCGTCAACAGAAATCTAAACTGGAAAACATGTTTGCTAACATGGAAGAAGGTAAAGTTTCTGAACTGAACATCGTACTGAAAACGGATGTTCAAGGAACTTGTGAAGCCATCACTGATGCATTAGTTAAACTTTCTACAGATGAAGTTAAACTGAAAATTATCGGTTCTGGCGTGGGTGGTATCACTGAAACAGATGCGACTTTAGCGGCTGCTTCTGATGCTATCATTCTTGGTTTCAACGTTCGTGCTGATGCTTCTGCTCGTCGTATTATCGAACAAGAAAGTGTTGATTTACGTTACTACTCCGTTATCTATAGCTTGATTGATGAAATTAAATCAGCAATGAGCGGTATGTTAGAGCCTGAATACAAACAAGAAATCATGGGTCTTGCTGAGGTTCGTGATGTGTTTAAATCACCTAAATTCGGCGCTATCGCGGGTTGTATGGTGGTTGAAGGTAACATTAAACGTAACAATCCTATTCGCGTATTACGTGATAACGTGGTTATTTACGAAGGTGAGCTTGAATCACTGCGTCGCTTTAAAGATGACGTCAACGAAGTCCGTAATGGTATGGAATGTGGTATCGGTGTGAAAAACTACAACGATGTCCGTGTTGGCGATATGATTGAAGTGTTCCAAGTTATCGAAATTAAACGTTCTATCGATTAATCGAGTACGTCTGATTTAAAAAGGAAGGGAGCTTAATGGCTCCCTTCTTATTCCTCTCTTTATGCTATTCCCCCTTTATTCTTTTCTGTATTTTTCAATATAAGCGAAATAGATTGGCTTTCAGTAATTTATGTCATTAAAAGAACAGGGTAAGATAACGCTAAAGAGCAGATTTATTGCTAAAGAGAAAAAAAGCGTAAAGCGGTTGTGAAACGTGACTTTATGTATACTCTTTAGATATCATCGATTTTAAAATTGGATCAATAATGACAATAGAGTGATAACGACATTGTCAGGGAGAGATAAAATGGCAAGAGATTTTAGCCGTGCTCAGCGTGTTTCTCAGGAAATGCAAAAAGAAATCGCCATCATTTTACAGCGCGAAGTAAAAGATCCACGTATTGGAATGGCCACCGTATCCGGTGTTGAAATTTCACGTGATCTGGCTTACGCAAAAGTATTTGTCACCTTTTTAAACCTATCAGCAGGTGAAGAAAGCGATGAAGAAATGGTAGAAAATGGCTTAAAAGCCCTTAACGAAGCAGCAGGCTTTATTCGCTCTTTATTAGGTAAAGCGATGCGCTTACGTGTTGTTCCTGAGCTAACATTTGCTTATGACAATTCATTAGTTGAAGGTATGCGTATGTCTAACCTTGTGTCAAATGTTGTCAAAGATGATGAAAAACGCCGTCATAAAGAGGAAGAGTAATGGGGCGTCGTCGTAAAGGGCGTGAGATTAACGGCGTATTATTGCTTGATAAGCCTCAAGATATTTCATCGAATGACGCTTTGCAAAAAGTACGCCGCATGTTTAATGCAAGTAAAGCGGGGCATACCGGCGCTTTAGATCCTTTAGCGACAGGTATGCTTCCTATCTGTTTAGGTGAAGCGACAAAGTTTTCACAGTTTTTATTGGATTCAGATAAACGCTATCGAGTGATTGCCAAATTAGGTGAAAGAACAGATACCTCTGATGCTCATGGACAAGTGATCCAGCAACGACCTGTACAGTTTAACCAGCAAGCGCTCGATGCTGCGTTAGAGAGTTTTCGTGGTGAAACATTGCAAATTCCTTCAATGTATTCAGCCCTTAAGCATCAAGGTAAACCACTTTATGAATATGCAAGACAAGGTATTGAAGTTGAGCGAGAAGCAAGACCCATTACCGTGTATGAATTGCAATTTATTCGCTGGGAAGACGATGAATTAGAACTAGAAATTCATTGTTCTAAAGGTACCTATATTCGCACTATCATTGATGATCTGGGTGAGAAATTAAACTGTGGTGCCCATGTGATTTTCTTACGTCGTTTAGAAGTCGCAGATTATCCGAAAGAGCGTATGGTGACGCTTGAGCAATTGCGCGCAATCATTGATGATGCTCAGCAACAAGATGAGTCACCATTTCCTGCGTTAGATGCCTTATTATTGCCTATGGATACTGCGGTTGCACATTTCCCTGTGGTGCATTTAACCGCCATTATGGCGGGTTACTTAAAACTGGGGCAACCGGTTCGGGTAAATCACACCTTGGATGAAGGGGAATGGGTCAGAGTCACCGAAGGCGATGAGAAAAAATTTATTGGCCTTGCGATCATCAAAGATGGTCTAGTTGCACCGAAAAGATTAGTCGTGGATTATCACGCACTCAATAACCCTGAATAGCAATTCTTGCGCTAAGTGTGTTTGAAGCGTAGAATAATGCGGCTATCTGTTTAGGTGGCTGAGTTGGATAGCTGAATTAGAGATTGGCTATCTGAAAATTTTACTTTTATTGGAGTTTTATTATGTCTCTAAGTACTGAAGCGAAAGCAAAGATCGTTGCTGAATTCGGTCGTGATGCTAACGATACTGGCTCAAGCGAAGTTCAGATCGCACTGCTGACTGCAGAAATCAACCACCTGCAAGGTCACTTTTCAGAGCACAAAAAAGATCACCACAGCCGTCGTGGTCTGCTGCGTAAAGTTTCCAGCCGTCGTAATCTGCTGGACTACCTGAAACGTAAAGATGTAGCTCGTTATACTGCACTGATTGAACGTTTAGGTCTGCGTCGCTAATCAAGTGAGTTTCAGTGAAAAGGGGCCAGTAGGCCCCTTTTCTACTAGAAAGTGCTATTTTTAAGAAAGTGCTATTTCAAAAATGAGTCGTTATGTTTTAATGTGGTGATGGTTATTTAGTCTCTCTAGTTGCGACAATTCGCGCGGCTAATGAAAGTGTTTAAACGTGGTTAAGTTAAATATTTTCATTAGTCGCGAGGGGACGTAGCGGAGAAAAGATTATTCATCGTCGCTAAATATCATGCGACAATAAGATAAAGGATATTATTTTGCTGAATCCTACAGTTCGTAAATTTCAATACGGTCAACATACCGTTACGTTAGAAACGGGCATGATGGCTCGCCAAGCAACGGCTGCTGTAATGGTTGACATGGACGGCACTGCTGTTTTTGTTACCGTTGTTGCTAAGAAAAAAGTGAAAGAAGGACAAGACTTCTTCCCACTCACCGTTAACTATCAAGAGCGTTCATACGCAGCTGGCCGTATTCCAGGAAGTTTCTTCCGTCGTGAAGGTCGTCCTGGCGAAGGTGAAACTTTAATCGCGCGTCTTATCGACCGCCCTTTACGCCCACTATTCCCAGAAGGGTTCTTAAACGAAATCCAAGTGGTTGCGACTGTGGTTTCTGTTAACCCACAAGTTAACCCAGATATCGTTGCTATGATTGGTGCTTCTGCAGCACTGTCATTATCAGGTGTACCTTTCAATGGTCCTATCGGTGGTGCTCGTGTTGGCTTTATTGATGGTCAATATGTACTGAACCCAACCGTTGATGAACTGAAAATTAGTAAATTAGACTTAGTGGTTGCAGGTACTGCGGGTGCGGTACTGATGGTTGAATCAGAAGCTGATTTATTATCAGAAGAACAAATGTTAGGTGCAGTGGTATTTGGTCATGAACAACAACAAGTTGTGATTGAAAATATCAATGCATTAGTTGCCGAAGTCGGTAAAGAAAAATGGGATTGGGCACCAGAGCCTATTAACCAATCTTTACATGATCGTATTGCTCAATTAGCACAAACTCGTATTGGTGATGCATATCGTATTACTGAAAAACAAGAACGTTATGAGCAAATCGATGCTATTCGTGATGAAGTGATTAGCACATTATTAGCAGAAGATGAGTCTTTAGACGAAGGCGAAATCATTGAAATTTTCTCTGGTTTAGAGAAGAAAATTGTTCGTGCTCGTGTATTAGCAGGTGAACCTCGTATCGATGGTCGTGAAAAAGACATGGTACGTGCTTTAGATATTCGTACAGGTTTATTACCACGTACACATGGCTCTGCGCTATTTACTCGTGGCGAAACTCAAGCATTAGTAACAGCTACTTTAGGTACTGCACGTGATGCACAAACCATTGATGACATCATGGGTGAGCATACCGATACCTTCTTACTGCACTACAACTTCCCTCCATATTCTGTCGGTGAAACAGGTATGATGGGTTCGCCAAAACGTCGTGAGATTGGTCATGGTCGTTTAGCAAAACGTGGTGTATTAGCCGTTATGCCAACGATTGAAGAATTCCCATACACAGTACGTGTAGTGTCTGAAATTACAGAATCCAATGGTTCATCTTCAATGGCATCTGTTTGTGGTGCTTCTTTAGCACTGATGGATGCTGGTGTACCAATTAAAGAATCTGTTGCTGGTATTGCAATGGGTCTGGTAAAAGAAGGTGAAAACTTCGTTGTTCTTTCTGATATTTTAGGTGATGAAGACCATTTAGGTGATATGGACTTTAAAGTTGCGGGTAGCCGTAACGGAGTCAGTGCATTACAAATGGATATCAAAATCGAAGGTATCACTCGTGAAATTATGCAAGTTGCGTTAAATCAAGCGAAAAGCGCACGTCTGCATATTTTAGGGGTAATGGAAAGTGCAATTAGCCAGCCTCGTGCAGAAATTTCTGAGTTTGCACCACGTATTCACACTATCAAAATCAATGCTGATAAGATCAAAGATGTTATCGGTAAGGGTGGTTCAGTTATCCGTGCATTAACGGAAGAAACGGGTACCACTATCGAAATCGAAGATGATGGTACAGTGAAAATTGCAGCTACTAGTGGCGAACAAGCAAAACAAGCTATCGCTCGTATCGAAGAGATCACGGCAGAAGTCGAAGTTGGCCGTATCTATAACGGTAAAGTAACACGTATCGTTGATTTCGGTGCATTTGTTGCTATCGGCGGTGGTAAAGAAGGTCTGGTGCATATTTCTCAAATCGCAGACAAACGCGTTGAGAAAGTAAGTGATTACCTGACTATGGGTCAAGAAGTTCCAGTGAAAGTACTGGAAATTGACCGCCAAGGCCGTATCCGCTTAAGCATGAAAGAGGCTCAAGCAACCCAGCAGGAAGCAGCTGAAACTTCTTCTGAAGATCCTGCAAATTAATGATATTCTACTACCGATATCTAGACATAGGTATCGGTAGAGACTTATTATGATTGACAAGTAGGACGTCATAAAACGCTTTTTGTTGAAAGAGTCTGACTTTGGGAGTGAGAAATGAAAACATTTCTGCGCGGTTGTTCTATTGCTGTTTTCATCTTTATTTCCGGGTGCAGCACTAGTCCAGAATGGCGTAAGAATGCTATTTTTGCTACTCCACTACAGCCTTCTTTACAACAAGAAGTGATATTGGCTCGTATAGAACAAATTCTGGCGAGCCGTTCATTAACCGAAGATGAATATGCACAGCTTTTATATGAGCGTGGTGTGCTGTATGATAGTCTCGGTTTAAGAGCATTGGCGCGCAATGATTTTTCAATGGCGCTGTCAATGAGACCAGATATGCTAGAAATTTTTAATTTTCTAGGTATCTATTTTACGCAAGCAGCGAATTATGATGCTGCTTATGAAGCGTTTGATTCTGTTTTAGAGCTTGATCCAACTTACAATAATGCGCGTTTTAATCGTGGTATCGCTTTATACTATGGTGGCCGATTGAAATTGGCGCAGGATGATCTGCAGGCGTTTTATCAGGTCGATCCAAATGATCCCATTCGTTCGCTTTGGTTATATCTTGTTGAAAAAGAGATAGACTCTGATTCTGCTAAAAAACAGCTGAAACAGCGATACCTACAGGCGAATAAAACGGGACAATGGGGATGGAATATAGTTGAGTTTTATTTAGGTGACATTAGTGAAAAAACATTAATGGAAAGGCTAAATGAGACGTCAACCGATAACACTTCGCTCGCTGAGCATCTTAGTGAAACTAACTTCTATTTAGGTAAATATTACCTAAGTCTGGGGGACATGGATAGCGCTGAAGCGTTATTCAAGCTGACGGTTGCCAACAACGCACATAACTTTGTTGAGCACCGCTACGCATTGTTGGAATTAGCACTGTTAGGCCAACAAGAAGACCTAGCGGAATCGGACCAGCAATAGCTGACGAACATTTCTTTGATCAGTTTGAAAGCCATCATCTGCATAGGATGAGGGCTTGTTTGTTCGTTTAATAATATAATTTGAGCCAGTTCACATTTTAGATGATAAAGACCGACAAACCATGCGGTATGTTATGTCAACTGGCCGCCATAATGAATGAGGCACAGTGACATGACTACTGAAACCGATATGACTTTTGCTGATCTAGGTTTATCAGCACCTATTTTGACTGCACTGAATGATTTAGGCTACGAGAAGCCTTCTCCAATTCAGCAACAATGTATTCCTTTCCTTTTAGATGGCAATGATGTTCTAGGTATGGCACAAACCGGTAGTGGTAAAACCGCTGCGTTTAGCTTACCGTTATTACACAATCTAGATGAATCATTAAAAGCACCACAAATTTTAGTGTTAGCACCAACCCGTGAACTTGCGGTTCAGGTTGCCGAAGCCATTGAAGATTTTTCTAAACATTTACCAAAAGTGAATGTCGTTGCTCTGTATGGCGGCCAACGCTATGACGTTCAACTACGTGCATTACGCCAAGGGCCACAAGTTGTTGTGGGTACACCGGGTCGTTTATTAGATCACTTAAACCGTGGCACCTTAGATTTATCTAAACTAAAAGGTTTAGTATTAGATGAAGCTGATGAAATGTTACGTATGGGCTTTATTGAAGATGTTGAGAATATCTTAAGTAAGATCCCAGCAGAGCACCAGACCGCATTATTCTCTGCGACGATGCCAGAAGCTATCCGTCGTATTACACGCCGCTTTATGAATGATCCAAAAGAAGTACGTATTCAAAGCAGTGTAACTACACGCCCAGATATTAGCCAAAGCTATTGGATGACTTATGGTGCACGTAAAAATGAAGCATTAATCCGTTTCTTAGAAGCAGAAGATTTCGATGCTGCTATTATTTTCGTTCGTACAAAAAATGCGACCTTAGAAGTAGCAGAAACCTTAGAGCGTAATGGCTATAACAGTGCGGCATTGAATGGTGACATGAATCAGTCTCTGCGTGAGCAAACATTAGAGCGTCTGAAAAACGGCCGTTTAGATATCCTTATCGCAACGGATGTTGCTGCGCGTGGTCTGGATGTTGACCGTATCAGCTTGGTTGTCAACTATGATATCCCTATGGATTCAGAGTCTTATGTACACCGTATTGGCCGTACTGGCCGTGCTGGTCGTGCGGGTCGTGCAATTCTATTTGTTGATAATCGTGAGCGCCGTTTACTGCGCAATATCGAGCGCACGATGAAGATGTCTATTCCTGAAGTTGAATTACCAAACGCAGAGCTGATTAGTCAGCGTCGTCAGGAAAAATTTGCTCAGCAAATCGCTCAACAGTTAGAAACAAGTAACCTTGACCAATATCGTGCATTGTTACCAAAATTAGCGCCACAAGGTGAAGAAGCGTTAGATATGGAAACATTGGCGGCAGTATTACTGAAAATGGCTCAAGGTGAGCGTGCACTTATTCTGCCACCTGATCCAGTACGTCGTCCTCGTCGTGAATTTAACGATCGTGACGATCGCCGTAACGATCGCGAACGTTCTCCACGTCGTGAGCGCCGTGATGCGGGTGAAATGGATCTTTATCGTATTGAAGTGGGTCGTGATGATGGGGTTGAAGTTCGTCATATTGTTGGTGCTATTGCCAACGAAGGCGATATCAGTAGCCGTTATATTGGTAATATCAAATTATATGGCTCTCACTCAACCATTGAGTTACCAAAAGGGATGCCAGGCGATTTATTAAGCCACTTCACTCGTACTCGTATTATGAATAAACCATTGAATATGCAGTTAGTGGGTGATGCACAACCTTACCGTGAGCGCCGTAATAGCAGCCGTCGTGATGGTCAGCCACAAGGTGGTCGTCGCTTTAGTAAAGGCGATCAACCACCACGCCGTGGTAATGGCGAGCGTGGTAACTTCCGTGGTCGCGGTAATAACGAAAACGCACCACGTCGCCGTAGTAGCTCTCATAATCAATAAGAAACTTAAAGTTTATTCAATTTTAAGCTGAATTGATAAAAACCAGTCCATACAATGGACTGGTTTTTTTATAGTATGCTGAGCATGGTGTTTGGCGCCTTATATGCAGCCGTAAGTAGGGTGCTGTTAGAGGACGACAGGAGTGATCCCATCTCCTACTAGACAATAAGTAAATCTTATTATTATTTCTTACTTAAATTTCTTAAATGCTTATAAATTGTTGCTGAGCTTATGCCTAATTCGGCGGATACTATTTTATGTGTTGCTGAAAATTCAAAAAGTCCACTTTCATTTAATTCTTTAATTATCTCTAAGTTCTTGTATTTGCTTGGAATATTTTTATTTCCATAAACTCTCTTTTTAATTGGTTCTAGATGATTCTGTACAAGATTATTCACATCTTGTGAAAAATTTTCATGTTTTAAATTATTTGTATCAGTAAAACTATCTATTAATGCATTTAATGGCATATCGAGAGCAAAGTTCATACAAATCATACCAATAGGTGTACCTGCATTATTTACAATTAAAGTAGATGATGATTTAAATGGCCGAACACTTTTTGTATTGAAATAAACCTCCCACATTTGATCTGTTCGATTAAATTTTGAGAGTTTTTCTAAAGCAATATTTGTTACGGGGGCACCTAATCCACGACCAGTAACATGTCCATTAACTATGTGGATAACGGAATGGCGTAAATCCTCAAAACTATGTAGCACTATTTCACAATAATCACCGAGAAATTGCCCCAAATTATCGAGAAAAGGAATATAAGAGCGGAGTAGATGCCGATCTTCTTCAGTAATCTTTTGGTTTGTAGGAAGGTCCATAAGAAATTTTACCCATAATTACAGTTAAATAATTCTAACGTTAAAAGTTGTCGAAATCCATATTTAGTATACTCGGATAATACTGAGTAAAATATTTTTATACTAAGTTAAGTTTTATGATCCTAAGCACATACTTTATTTTCTTAATATGGCTAAATACGGGTATAGGAATTCGAGGAAGAAATTATGAAACTAGGTATTGAAACAGAGTCCTATCACCTATTTTTTCAGCAGGGTGTAATGGATGTTTTTGATTTTATAAATAAAGCAACTGAATTAGGGCTGGATGGGGTCGAATTAAATATCATTCCTGATGAAGGATTACACCCAGAATTTGGTGTGTTAACAAGTGATAGCCCTGAATATTTAGCAAAAGTACGTCAGGCAATTGAAGATAAAAATCTTTATTGTGAATTAGATACACGTTTTACAACACCAAAGGCATTAACAAAAGCAATTGATATCGCTCGAGGAATTGGTGCTGATGTGATACGTACTTATATGTTTCGTCGAGGACAATACAATCCGAAACAATACCCTAAAATTATTCAAGATATTAAGTCTATTGTTCCATTATTAAAAAAATATCGTATACGTCTTGCAATAGAAAATCATGAAGATGAAACGGCTGATGAAATCTTAAATATTGTAAAAGATATTGATTCTATTTGGGTTGGTGCACATTGTGATATTGGTAATGGCATGATGGCGTGGGAAGATCCTATAGTAACAGTGAGCAAATTAGCACCTTATACATATAGCACTCATTTTAAAGATCATATTGTTACACATGATGATGAAACACTGGTAATTACAGGAATGCCTCTTGGTGAAGGGAGTATTGATATCGATGAATGTTTTCGTTTATTAGTTGAACATTCGCCTGTAACACGTATTAACTTAGAAAACTGTTTTCCCTATACATCTCATTTTGCTAGAGATAAAGGAACGGGGGGAGTATTTGAATTAAGTGGAAGCTTTGAAGTTAAATCACCACCTTTTGATACGCAATTAATTAACCCCTTGGAATATTATTATCCAGCTAAAATTTCTCCTGTTGCATTAAAAACATTAATGGACGCACAAGAGCGTTGTGTACAAGTTTCTGTTAATAAATTAAAAGAACTAAGAAAAAAATATTGTTATTAATATATAAAATAGTTATCAAATATTGGAGTGATCTCATGATTATTAATACTACATCAGCACCAGAAGCTATTGGTCCTTATTCACAAGCAATTAAAGTTGAAAATCATATTTATATTTCAGGTTGTTGCCCATTCAATACTCATGATGGTTCTGTTATGGGAAATGATATTGAAACACAAACATTAAAAGCTATGAATAATTTAAAAGCTATTATAGAAGCTGCCGGTGCATCAATGGATGATATTGTTAAAACGACTTGTTTTATTAAAGATATAAAAGATTTTCCTATTTTTAATAATATTTATTCTTCTTTTTTTACATCAGGAAAATACCCAGCTCGTTCATGTGTGGAAGTTTCTCGTCTACCTAAAGATGTTTTAATTGAAATAGAAGCTATCGCTTATAAAAAATAGGAAATATGATCATGAATAAATGGGGAAAATTATGTTTTCTTATTTTGGGTGGTGGGACTATATTCAAACTATCCAGCATGAAAGATGTATTTTATGTGCCAATGCAACAAGATTGGGGATTATCTAACACCCAAATTGGTTTTGGCTTTACTATTTATGCCATTATTCAAACAATCGGATTATTTTCATCATTGTATATTGCCGATCGCTTCTCTAAGAAAATTTTATTACCAGCGGGCTTAATTGGGGTAGGTTTATGTGGTGCTTATTTAAGCACACTGCCTCCTTTTACGGGTTATTTAATTGCATTTGGTGCAATGGCATTTTTCGGTGAGGTTGTTTATTGGCCTGTTTTACTAAAATCGGTACGTTTATTAGGAAATAAAGAAGAACAAGGACGTATGTTTGGTTTTCTAGAAGCTGGGCGAGGGGTTGTTGATGTTCTAGTAGCTTCGGGAGCTCTTTATATATTTGTTTTATTTGGTGAAGGTAAAGCAGGTATGCAAGCAGGATTAATTTATTATACGCTTGCTACAATAATAGTAGGTATAATTACATATTTTATTGTGGATAATGACGATAAGAAGGAAACCTCCTCAGCAAGTGAAGCTAATCGCCAAGTTTTGGAAGGGATTAAAAATGTCGTAAAATGTCCTAACTTATGGTTAGCATCAATGAGTATCTTCTTTGTTTATTCTGCTTACTGTGGGTTAACTTATTTTATTCCTTTTTTAAAAGATATTTACGCACTACCAATAGCCCTTATCGGTGCCTATGGCATTATTAATCAATATGCACTAAAAATGATAGGTGGTCCATTAGGCGGATTTTTAGCTGACAAAGTTGCAAAATCGCCAACAATATATCTGAAATGGACATTTTTATTATCTGCGATTGCAATGGCTATTTTCATTATGTTGCCTCATGACTCAATGAATGTCTATTTAGGTATGACTGCAACATTAGGCTTCGGTGCAATCATTTTCTCGCAAAGAGCTATTTTCTTTGCACCAATGGATGAAATTGGAACACCAAGACAATATGCAGGTTCAGCGATGGCGTTTGGATGTATTATTGGTTATATGCCTTCCATGTTTGCTTATGCTCTCTATGGGTCATTATTAGATAATTTTGAGGGCATTCAAGGATATAACTATGTATTTAGTATTATGGTCACTTTTAGTTTGCTTGGTTTTATTTGTGCAACCATATTAGCTAAGCGTATTAAAATGATAAATAACACTTTAAATATAGCTTAAAAATAGACACCGCTTAATTGTGATCTAGCAAACACCGCTTCATCGATTGGCATTAGCTAAATACGGCTATACCTAGTACAAGGAATGCACTTTAAGCGTTCTTCTGGTGGCGATAATAAATCAATATTTTGTTTATTGCCTTGGCGTAAACGACTTAATGTTTTGGCTAAACGCTCTTGCTCTAATGGATTAAGCAAATTGTTCAGGTAAATGGTGAGCGAAGGCGGTAATAACGAAAATGTACCACGTCGCCATAGTAGTACTCATAATCAATAAGAATATAATTCACTCAGTATTCAATTGAGTTGATGATATAAATTGAAAAACCAGTCAACAAAAATTGGCTGGTTTTTTCTATATAAAGTAGAAATAAATAATTACTCAATTGGGTACATTTTATTGGCATATTCCAAGAGTGCATTATTGCTTTTTCGGATACATATAGATGCATTTATCCCACTTTTTTTACATTCTTTTAGTTTTAAACTTAATTCAAGAGAAAATAAAATGTAATCCCAACGTTTTATATATTCTTGATATTTTTGGCTCCCATTTTCAGCAATCCATTTTGCATATTCTTTGGCCTTGTTTAAATCTTGAGGAACACCTTTGTTACCATGCAGATAGATAGAAAAAAGATTTTCACAAGCAATAATCACTTTGTTTCCTTTTATTCGACATGCTTTGTCATAGTATTTAATTGCTTTGTTTATATCTTTTTCAACACCATAACCATTTTCAAAAATAACGGCTTGATAGAATAGAGCTGCTCCATGTTTAGGGTTCAATGCTAATGTTTTTTTTAAGAAATTACGTGATAATTCGCACTGGTTTTTATCACTTTCATGAGTAATTTTATATTTTAAATTAGTACAACCAACAAAGAAAATGGAAGCAATAAGATAACTATCATTAGAATTGTTATTTTTTTTAGCCTTTTCAATAAGAGGATAAACAAGCTCTTTATTTTCAGGGTAAGGTGTAATCAAAGGTAATTGAGGATCATACTGCAACTCTAATTTGTTATATCCTGAGTTTAACATTTTCTCTGTGATAATAGGGTATTCATCTCCGATTGAGGAATTACTAATAATTAATAAACCAAAAAATAATATATTAAATATTTTCATTATATTATCTCAATAGATTAGGTATTAATGAAACTGTACTTTCAATTGAATTTATAAATTGATTTATTGGGATGGACTCACTATTTCCTAAAGAAGAAAAACTAGCCATCTCATTGATAATATTGTTCATTAATTGTTGAGAAATTTTATTATTATCAGTATTAGGTTTTTGATGCAATAAAACATCAGTAATCAATGTTCTATTTCCATTATCCCAGTTTACAAAGGATTCTAATTGATGAAAATTATTATTTAAGTCATAGAAATGGCTTTTAGTTATATTAAGTTCTATATAATTAATACCAGCTTTATCTAGCGAATAAAGTTCATCTTTTTGTGTTATTCCATCTGAATTTTTATCTTGCCATACTTTTAATTCAGACCAAAGATTATCACCTTTATCTATTAATTTATTCCTGTTACTATCTAAGTATGAAAGTGCTAAAAATCCATCTTGAGCTTTAGTGTTATTTGGTAACAAACTTCTATCACCAAATAATTCTTCTCCATTATCTATAACCCCATCATTATTTTTATCCCAAACTAAAAAACCATCATCTGGATGGAGCCAGCCTGTTTGAATAGGAGTCTTATTACTATCAAAGTCAAACGCTATATTTGAATTGCTAGAAAGTGTTTGTATTCCATTAGCATTTAAATCGATAGCTAATGGTGTTCTATAATTATCTGCTGCATGTTTTAGATTATCGTAAAGATCATCTGGTTGAAATGCAATGTAAATGTTTTTAAATCCTGATATATCCAAAACATGTTGAACAAATTGACCGCAATTATTAAAAAGAAGATTATATTTTGGTGGAAGTTTTTCACCTGTTTTATATGTGTGTAATAGTGTGAAGAGTTTTTCAAAATTTTTAGCAAAGGGCCAATTGTATGATCTAATTGATAGAGTGGATGCATCTGGATAACGAAGGTGATCATTAAATGAAAAATTATCCTCACTTGTTTTCATACTGTCACCAGGGCTAAAACCGACGGTAATAGCTTCCCTTTCTTCGGTAACAGGATTCCAACCTCTAATACCAATAAATATATGCCCAAAAGTTGACGTTTGGTCTGTTTCTCCGTGTTCATCGTGGATTTTACTACCTGATGGTGCAACGAATATTGTTATTTCAGGGTGTCCATATTTACTATAATAAAAGTCTCCATTATGTTCACCGTAAATATTCATATCTTCTACTTTATGAATTGAATAGTGTTTTTTCTCTTTCATAATGATCTCCTATCTATAATATTTATATTCAATTTTACATTAGGCTAAAATTAAACTTTTAATTTGTCTACTTATAATTTTAATTACCATAATTAACTTTTTATTTAATGGTTAATTTAGTGATTATAATTAATTATTAAAAATAATATGTGAATTATCGTTGCCATTGTGGTAGTGATTATTGTTCTGTGATTTCTTGTAATTTAGATATTACAGAACATTAGGTGAAATGGAATAATATTGCATATAAGGATGGATTAGATAGAGAGGAGGCTTTAGATTTGGATAAGCATGGAATAACACCTATTAAATAACTTATATTTTCTAGAAAACAATATCAGCAGGTTTTTAATAAGTATTTAGACACTTATTTGTAAATGGTTAAATACTGATTTTATATAGAGTTATGATTTATTGATTAATTCAATCACCTCTGCATCCATAAGTGGTGTGAGTTTTGCACTAATAACGATTTTT
Organism: Proteus sp. G2675; assembly: GCF_963886535.1. Taxonomy (NCBI): domain Bacteria; kingdom Pseudomonadati; phylum Pseudomonadota; class Gammaproteobacteria; order Enterobacterales; family Morganellaceae; genus Proteus; species Proteus sp. G2675. The sequence continues at coordinate 109,052 of NZ_CAWPCB010000037.1, read as the reverse complement.
TTGTATTTGTTATTCAACCCACCGGCAATGACTTCATTGAATAATCGAATTTCTACTTGGGATAATCCATCTTCGGTACGTTCTAAAGGATGAATTACCACATTTCTTTTTCGACAAAAAAAGGATAATGGGTTAATACCTATTTGAGTAAGTGCTGTTCGTATCGCTTCAATAGCAGGGTAAAAATCACCAATTAACATTCGGCTATGAGTAAAATGACGTTCTACAGAAAATTCTTTTTTGGTGTGAAGATCACGAACTTCGATGCGATTAATATAAACTTTAATATAAATGGGTTCCATCTAGCTTATTCCTTTTTACTGATTAAATTAAGCCAATCGCTTCTTTTAAGGGTTTAAGGTAACGTCGACTGACCGGAATTTGTTTATTATTATGTAAAATAAGTTCTGCTTGTCCATTATCACCAAATACAATTTCATTGACATAATCCATATTCACTAAATATTGACGATGGCAACGTACCAGCGGAGTGCGTGTTTCTAAAGTACGTAATGTAAGCTCAGTAAAACCTTCTTGCCCTTGATTATTGGTGACATAGACACCGCTTAATCGTGATGTAGCAAACACGGCTTCATCGATTGGCATTAGCCAAATACGGCTATGCCCAGTACAAGGAATGCACTTTAAGCGTTCTTCTGGTGGTGATAATAAATCAATATTTTGTTTATTGCCTTGGCGTAAACGACTTAATGTTTTGGCTAAACGCTCTTGCTCTAATGGTTTGAGCAAATAATCAAAAGCATGCTCTTCGAATGCTTGAATAGCATATTCTTCAAATGCGGTTAAAAAGACAATATAAGGGCGATGTTCAGGATCAAGCATTGAGACCATTTCTAAGCCAGTAATACGTGGCATTTGAATATCAAGAAAAACCACATCAGGTTTTTTACGATGTATTTCCCCTATCGCCTCAATAGCATTACTGCATTCACCAATAATATGAATATCTTTTTCTTCTTCGAGTAAACAACGTAAATTTTCACGAGCAAGCGGCTCATCATCAACGATTAATATATTCATTGTTATGCTGCGTTATCCATATTTTTTTCTAAGGGTAAACAGATTTTTATTTTGGTATAGTTATCAGGCTGACACTCCACAAGTACACCATATAGATCACCATAGCGTAATTTAATCCGCTTATCGACAAGTCTCATTCCTAAACCGAGCTGATGTGATGCGCCTTGCGAATGATAAAGCCCTGCATTATCACTAATTTCGATCACTATTAAGTGGTCTTCTTGATGCGCTCTAATTGTAATCTTTCCGATGCCTAATAACTGTGATGTTCCATGTTTAATTGCATTCTCAACCATAGGCTGAAGCGAAAATGCAGGAAGGCGCGCAGTGGCTAAATGTTCAGGTATCTGAATATCTATCTGTAAACTTTCTTGAAAGCGCGCTTTTTCAATTTGTAAATAAGCCGTGACGTGTTCAATTTCATCACTGAGTGTCACTATCGCTTCGGGTCTTTTTAAATTCTTACGGAAAAAAGCCGACAGAAATTGCACTAACTGTTTTGCTTGATCACTATCACGACGAATAACGGCTTGTAATGTATTTAATGCATTAAATAAAAAGTGGGGATTGACTTGTGCGTGTAGTAATTTAATTTCTGATTCTAATAGTGATTGTTTATTTCTTTCGTATTGTCCGGCAAGAATTTGTGCTGATAATAGACTGGCGATCCCTTCTCCTAAGGTTCTATTAATGGAGCTAAATAAGCGATTCTTTGCTTCATAGAGCTTTATGGTGCCAATAACGCGATTATTTTCTCCTCGTAAAGGAATAACCAGTGTCGAGCCTAATTTACAATGTGGAGAAAGGGTACATCGATAAGGTGTCTCATTGCCGTCCGCATACACGACTTCGTTATTATTAATGGCTTGTTTAGATTGTTCTGAGGAAATCGGTGTACCCGGCAAATGATGATCAGCGCCAATACCAATAAAAGCGAGTAGTTTATCTCTATCCGTAATGGCGACAGCACTGACTTTTAATTCTTGGTAGATAACTTTTGCAACACGAGTACTATTATCTTGGTTAAAGCCTTTACGTAAAATACCTTCAGTGCAAACCGCAATTTTTAATGCTTGAGCGGAGAAAGCACTAGTATATTTTTCAAAAATGGCACGTCTATCTTGTAATATCCTAATAAACATCGCAGCACCTATTGTATTTGCTACAATCATAGGAGCGGCAATATTTTTTACTAAAGAAAGTGCTTCATCAAAAGGACGAGCGAGTAATAAAATAATACTCATCTGTATTATTTCGGCAAAAAAGGTGACGGTAGCCGCTGTCCAAGGATTAAATATGCGGTGCATTTGTCCATGTTTTACATAATAACGATGAACTAATCCACCAATTAATCCTTCTGCGATAGTGGATACCATACAACTTAACGCTGTCATCCCGCCGAGGGAATAGCGGTGTAAGCCACCCGTGAAGCCAACGAGAAAGCCTACATACGGGCCACCTAATAATCCGCCTAATACGGAGCCAATAGCACGGGTATTAGCAATAGAGTCATTAATATGCAATCCAAAATAGGTGCCCATAATGCAGAAAATGGAGAAAATCACATAGCACATTAATTTATGTGGAAGTTTGATAGTCACTTGTAAAAGAGGCGTAAATAGCGGCGTTTTGCTGAGAAACCACGCAATAATGAGATAAACGCACATTTGCTGTAATAACAGCAAAATTAAATCAAATTCGTACATAAGTTGTGTGTACCACTTTCTGGGTTTATTTAATAAATTAAAAAAACGTAGATAAAATGAGGCTATTCATGGAGTAATAAAATTTGGTATAAGAATAACTTAATCGCACTATCAAAGAAAATCTTCCTCTGAGTCAGTGATCTAGCGCACAAAATTCTTAAAGAAATAGCCAGTTATTGTGTAAGATAACGCTATCAGTGAGTGTTCTACTTCACTATTAAGGTCTAATCGTTATATGAAAAAAAGAGCCATCTATCTTATTTTATTAATGCTAATACTTATTGCATTAGCCGTTCTTTTCCGCGCGCATAATCAATATTTATTACTGCAAGGTGAAGTGGATGCACCTGAAGTTATTGTGGCCTCTAAAGCCAAAGGACGTGTTATAGAGCGTCATATTGAGCGGGGTGATGATGTTAAAGCGGGGCAATTGATGATCACCTTAGATAGCCCAGAACTCAATGCTCAAGTGGCTGCACTGGAAGCGGCAAAAGCCCAAGCTCAAGCTCAATTAGATCTCTCTATTCACGGTACAAGAGAAGAAAGCATTCGCAATTTACAAGCGATCTTATCTCAGGCGCAAGCACAAGCCATCAATGCAACGAAAGATTACCAGCGTCTTAGTGCGGTCGCCAATAAAGGTTATGTCTCTGCCAATGAGCTTGATAGTGCTCGTAGTCGTCGAGATGTTGCCGTGCAGCAAGCAAAAGCCGCTCAAGCTGAGTTAGATGAAGCGAAAAACGGTGATCGTATTGAATTACGTGAGAAATACCGAGCCGCACTACAACAAGCAGAGCAGCAATTAATTGAGCTGAAAGTTCAGCAACAAGATTTACAGGTAAAAGCTCCGGTTGACGGCGAAGTGGGGCCTATTCCTGCGGAAGTGGGTGAGCTTTTTAATGCCAATAGCCCATTAGCTACGTTAATTCGTCTTCCTGAAGCCTATTTTGTATATAACTTGCGTGAAGATATTTTAGCCGATATCCGCAAAGGCGATCGCATCACCATCACTGTTCCTGCGTTAGGCAATAAAGAAGTGGAAGCAGAAGTTCGCTATATTGCTCCTATGGGAGATTACGCAACGAAAAGAGCGACGCGTGCAACAGGAGATTTCGACTTAAAAACCTTTGAAGTTCGACTGTATCCAACGGCACAAATTGAAGGACTACGTCCTGGTATGAGCGCATTATGGCGTTGGGATAAGTAAGGGCGAATAATGAGAGTAAAGGCAGCTTGGCGTGGTTTTAATAGCGCATTCTCACGAGAAACCCATATGGCAGTGCGAAGCCCAGTGTTCCACTGGCTAAGCTGGCTGTTTCCATTAATGTTATTCACATTAATTAGTGCTAACTTTTCAGAAGGTACTTTGCTGAACTTGCCAGTTTCCGTTATCAATAATGATAATAGTCCACTATCAAAAACGTTGATCCGAGATTTAAATGCAGGCTCTCATGCAAAATTAAGTGCACTAGATACAAATCCGCGAACCGCCTTAGAGCAGCTAGGAAGTGCAAAAGATTACGCTATTTTAATGATCCCCCGCCATTTTGAAAAAGATGTATTAGCAGGCAAACAGCCGACAACCCGAATGTATTACAATGGGTTGTATTATGCTGCGGGTAGCTATGCTATACAGGATTTTAGCGGGTTAATTGCTGAGCTTAATGCTCAATATCGCACTGTTTTAGCGCAAGAGATGAATAAGCCGGTGCCGCCTTTAGCTAAAGTAACACTCTCTTATGACAGTCTGTTTAATGCCAGTGGTAGTTATATCTACTATCAACAATTTGCTGCGACCATTCATATGCTGCAACTCTTTGTTGTCACCTGCACGATTTACTCCTTATCACGGGGTAATATGCTATTAAACCTCAAACCTTTCACTTTTGCCCTGATAGGTAAATTAGCACCTTATACGCTGTTTTTCTTAACATTATTAATGGTTGAATTAGCGGCGTTGGTGCATTTTTCAGGGGCAAAAGTCAATGGTAATCCGCTTTATATGATATTGGTGGGGTTCTTTTATATCATCGCGGCACAAAGTATTGGGTTGCTGTTGTTTACATTTACCAATAGTGCGATAACCGCATACAGTATGATAGGTATGCTAGTGAGTATCGCCTTAGCTTTTTCAGGGATGGCAGTGCCTGAACTGTCGATGATATTACCTGCTCGAATCATTTCTAATCTAGAGCCATTAACGCACGCCTTAAATGCTATGTTTGATATCTTCTTAAGAGAAGTTTCGTTACAAGGTATTCTTTATGTGTGCACGCTTTTGTTGATTTATCCTTTTGCGATTGCGCTTTTAGTTCGCAAACGCATCTTTAAAAGATTGGAATTACAGGTAGGTGTCGTATGATGCAGATGTATTTCCAAACATTTAAGCGTGTTTTATTAGGCATGTTAGAAAAACCGATGTGGATGTTATTATTGGTTTCTCTTTGCATTATGAGTTTAGTCTACGCTAAACCTGTATTGTGGGATCTGCCTGTGGCGGTGATCAATCAAGATCATAGTCCCGCCAGTTATGCCCTTATCCGCTCATTAGATGCCACACCTAAATTAAGCTTAAAGGGATATGATAATTTAGATGAAGCTCGTCATGACATGATCATGCGTGAACTGTTTGCCATTATTATTATTCCAACAGATTTTGAAAAAAAACTGCTTAATGGCAAAAATGTTACCGTTCCTGTGTATGGGGATGCGACCAACCGTCTTGCTAGTGGACAAATTCAGCAAGAATTAATGCAGGCGTATCAGCAATTATTAGATAACTATAACGGCCGTATCTTACAAAATGCGGGTTTTAGTGCGACACAGTCAAAAATATTATTAAAACCGATCCAAAGTGAAACTATCGCCATGTATAACCCTGGGGTCAGTTTTGCCGCCATTATTTTCCCAGGCTTGTTAGTGATGTTATTGCAACACTCATTATTAATTGCTTGTGTACGAGTGAGTATCGCCGTCAGAGGAACGCCAAAAGGGAAGCCTCCGTTAGCGGTATATTTAGGCGCGCTATCTGCACTTATACCGATTTGGCTCTTTTTATCTTCGGTGTTCTTTGCACTATGGCCGTGGGTATTAGGCTATCGTCAAGAAGCACCCCTCTATCAAATTTGGATGTTGACCTTCCCATTCTTATTAGCAGTATTAGGATTAGGTAAGTTGATCACCGAATGCTTGCGCAGTGTTGAGATGATTTACTTAACATTAGCATTTGTGACGACACCGGTATTCTATATTTCGGGAACTATTTGGCCATTACAAGCTATGCCAGATTGGGTATTGGCAATATCCTCTGCATTACCTTCTACATGGGCTGTAAATGCTATGGCCGGAATTAACCAGATGGGATTATCATTCCAAAGCATCCTAGGGGATATCGTGATGATGCTGGTTTTAGGCGTGATATATACCATTTTGGGGGTGTTAGTGGGGATGTTGCGCAATGGTGAGTTAAGGAAAATTACTCATCAATTTAAGCATTGGGTGAGACATTACCACCGTTCAAAGTAAATAATATCTGTAATATGCTAGGTAAATAGGACGGGATTACTGAAAAGTTATCCCGTATTTTTTATTTTAGTGTGAATTTTCTATAATAGTCTATTAATAACAAAATTTTGTTTGAATTATTTTATTTTTATGCAATCTCTATCTAAAGATATTATCTTAATAATAATAATGTTTTTTAATAAGCTTAAATAATTAATGTTATTGTTATAATAATTAATGTGAACTATTTTAAGTGCTTTTCCTTATCTTAATATATAAAAAATAAATTAATTACTTTTTATATAAACATAAAAAACAAACAATTATATAAAAACCAGTAATGACACTTAATTAAAATAAACTAATCTTATTATAATGAATTTAATTTAGAAGGGCTAAATTAAATAATCAAAATAAAACATTCAATTAAAGTAAGAATAAAAATTTTAAAAAATTAATTGTTAATTTTTAATTAAGTATTATTATATCGATGTCAATTTAATTTCTTAGTAACTTTTATCTTATTATCTAAATAAGATAAAAGTCTATGAAAAATCGTAATTAAATGTGTTTATTATTTTCTAGGAATTAAGGTAATTTATATGAAACTTAATTATTTGAAACTTTTTGTGATCTCTGCATTATCTGTAGGTTCTGTTTTTGCTGTTTCAGCTGAAGATCCTGTAGGAAATGGACCTGTAACCGTAAATGGTGGCGAAATATTTTTTAAAGGTGAATTAGTAAATGCAGCATGTGCTGTTGACTCTTCATCTGATGGCCAAATAGTTAAATTAGGTCAAGTGAGAACTGCAAAATTAGCGAAAGCTGGTGATTTTAGCGAAAATACTAATTTTACTATCCAATTAAATGATTGTGACTCTAAAGTAGCTAGTACTGCAAAAGTTGCTTTTACAGGGGTTTCTGCTGCAGGACAAGATGACGTATTAGCAGTATCTTCTTCTTCTGCTGGTGGTGCTAAAAATGTCGGTATTCAAATTTTAGATAGTAAGAGTGCACCAATGTCTTTTGACGGCGCTGGATTCGGTAATGCAACTAAATTACATGATGGAAAAAATATTATTCCATTCCAAGCAAGATATTATGCTTTAGGTGCAACTGAACCTGGTATCGCAAACGCGAACGCAACCTTTGCTGTCCAATACGAATAATATATAGCCTTATACTATTTTTTAGTATAAGGCTTTTTTACTTTTTTGTGGGTTATTTTAATAAGACATACACCAAGATTAGCTATAGTGGATTATAAAAATGAATAGTATTCTAACTTTTTCTAAAATAAAGCTCCTTTTTTTAATGCTCTTAACTCTATGTGTCATTAACCAAGCATATGCTGCTGTATCATTAGGGGCAACTAGAGTCATTTATTTTGCAGGTGAAAAGCAAGTAAAATTACCAGTAATTAATAATGATGAAAAACGTTATTTAATACAGCCTTGGATAGAAAATAGCGAAGGAAAGAAAGATAACTCTTTTGTTATTACGCCTCCTCTATTTTCTATGCAGGGTAAAAAAGAGAATACTTTAAGAATTATAGATGCAACTAACAATAAATTACCGAAAGATAGAGAAACTTTATTTTGGTTGAGTGTAAAATCTATCCCCGCTGTAGAAAAATCACTTGCTAATGAGAATATGTTACAACTTGCGATTATTAGTAAAATAAAATTCTTTTATAGACCAAAAGATCTCACCATATCTCCAGATGAAAATTATAAAAAACTACAATTTAAACGTAATAATGACACACTTATTATAAAAAATCCGACACCTTATTTTATTACGATGACTGAATTAGAACTTGGTGGTAAAAAATTAGAGAACACTATGGTTCCACCTTTTGAAGATAAGTCTATCTCTATTCCAACATCAGCTTATGGGAAACTCTCGTTTCAAACTATTAATGATTATGGTGCCATCACACCAAAAACAATCGTCGACGTTAGATAATCATTATTTAATATTGTAGAATTGAAAGAGTGATATTATGTCATTTTCAACAGGTATAAATAGCTTAAGCGGCATAAAAATAAATAACGTAAAATTATTTATTTTTATACTTGCGCTACTATTTTCAGTTGACTCAAAGTCTGAGGAGGAGTTTTATTATAACCCCTATTTCTTATCAGATAACCCGGAGTCTGTCGCTGATCTATCTTCTTTTGAGAAAGGATTAGAAGTACCTGAAGGTAATTATCTGGTTGATATTTACTTAAATGACATATTCTTAAAAACCCAATATATCAATTTTATTGAGAATAAAGGGCAGCTATCACCATGTATCACAAAAGCAGAGCTAAAAAGTTGGAATGTTAATTTAAATCTCATAACGGATGAACAAAATAAAGATAAAAATAATGTTGAACAGAAAAATGAGCTCGATGAACATTGTCAGTCACTTACTTCATTAATTGCTCAAGCCACAGCAAATTTTGATGTTGGTTCACAAAAGCTCAATCTCACTATACCTCAAGTATATTTAGTCAATCAGTCTCGAGGCTTTATTCCACCAGAGTTATGGGATGATGGTATTGTGGCTGGATTTATTACCTATATTTTAAATGGTAGTAAAACTCGCAACGATGGTAGCCCAGATACTCATTTTACTCATCTCAATTTACAAAGTGGGATCAATCTTGGGCCATGGCGTCTTCGTGATAACTCTATTTATTCTTATGATTCTATTAATAAATCAAGTTGGAAACATCTGAATACTTATATAGAACGTGGTATTAATAAATTATATTCTCGTCTTATTATTGGTGATAGCTACACACAAAGTGAAGTTTTCGACAGCATCAACTTTAGAGGCTTTCAACTGTCATCTGATGAAGTTATGTTACCGGATAGCCAAAGAGGTTTTGCTCCGATTATTCGAGGTGTTGCCCGGACTAATGCCGAGGTTACTATACAGCAAAATGGTTATGTGATTTACCGTAACTCTTTTCCACCGGGTCCTTTTGTTATTGATGATCTCTATTCAACAAGTAACAGTGGCGATTTAGAGGTAACCATTACCGAGTCTGATGGTTCAACACAAACCTTTACTGTGCCATATTCATCAGTCCCTTTATTACAAAGGGAAGGGCATACCAAATATTCAGTGACTGTAGGTAGTTACCGTTCGGGTAATGATGAGCAGGAGCGGCCTTATTTTTTACAAGGATCAGTGATCCACGGCTTACCTGCGGGTTGGACCATTTATGGAGGAACCCAGTTATCCAAAAATTACCAAGCGGCAAGTATTGGGGTAGGTAAAAATATTGGGCGTTTTGGGGCTTTATCATTTGATATTACCGAAGCGAGATCAATACTACCCGATGACTCTACACACCGTGGGCAATCGATACGTATTCTTTATAATAAATCTATCAATGAATTAGGCACAAGGGTGCAACTTGCCGGTTATAAATATGCGACGAGTGGTTTTTATACTTTAGCAGAGACTACTTATAAAAAAATGAGAGGAAATTATATACAAACGGAGGATGGTGTTGTTGAAGTTAGTGGATTGCCACAAAGTTACTACGATCTTATTTATAATAAAAGGCAAAGGATACAACTCAATATTACTCAAAAAATAGGTGATCAATCTACGTTATATATTATTGGTACTAATCAGCGTTATTGGAATTCTAAAAAACAAGATAATCAATTACAGATAGGCCTTAATACTATTATTAAAGGTATTAATTTAGGCCTAAATTATAGCTTATCTAAAACATCATGGAATGATAGTAAAGATCAGATGCTAGCATTTAATACTAGTATTCCTTTTAGTAACTTTATGCGTTCTGATAATGATTCTATATGGCAAAATGCGAGTTTAAGTACTAACTCCTCGCATAACATGAAGAAACGTTTTAACAATACTATCGGATTAAACGGTACATTATTGGAAGATAAAAACTTAAGTTACAATATTCAAACAGGTTATTCTCATGAAGAAGAATCGGACTCAACAGGATATGCCTCATTAAGTTATAACGGTTCTTATATGAATAGCAATATAGGTTATAACTATACCGATACATCACATCAAATAAATTATGGTATGAGTGGCAGTATTTTAGCTCACTCAGGTGGTATAACACTTAGTCAGCCTATATATCAAACAGCGGTGTTAGTAAAAGTACCTGAAGTTAAAAATATAAAATTAGAAAACAATAGTGGCATTACGACAGACAGTAATGGTTATGCGGTTTTACCTTATGTTTCTGAATATAAAGAAAACCGTATTGCATTGGATACCAATTCATTCTCTAACAATATTGAAATAGATAATGCGGTGAAAAGCGTAGTTCCTACTCGTGGAGCCATTAGTGCGATCACATTTGAGCCTAGCGTTGGGATAAAAGCAATTACGACATTAACCCATAAAGGGAAACCAGTACCTTTCGGGGCTATCGTTGATTCAGGTAATAATACTGGGATTGTGGCAGATGAAGGAAAAGTTTATTTAACAGGGTTATCACCTTCAGGACAATTAAAAGTGAATTGGGGTAGTAAGAAAGAGCAACAATGCTTAGTAAATTACACATTACCACCACAAGATCCAGATAAACTTTATGTTGAATATAGTGCAGAGTGCCACCCTATTAAGGAATAAATAATGACTAATAATATTAAGGGTATTTTGACAACACTATGGTTATTTTTCTTATCATTATCATCTAATGTTGCATATTCTGCCGATAGCATTATTCAAATAACAGGTTATATGAGAGATAACACCTGTGCAGTTGCACCAGAATCACAATACCAAACTATTGATTTATTAAATAATGAAGTTAAGCGGTTATATAAAGTGGGAGAAACAACACCCTTTATTCCTTTTCATATAATACTGGAGCCTTGTGGAGAATCAGTGATTGCTGTGAAATTCTATTTTAATGGTATTTCAGATAGAAATAATCCTTCATTATTAGCGTTAGATCCGATAGCAACATCTGCTTCTGGTGTTGGAATACAAATATTAGATAGTGAAAGGTCACCCATTCCTATTAATCCAAGTAGTGACCAACTTAAATGGATCCCCTTAGTTGCAGGAAAAAGTAACACCGTTTTTTTCTATAGTCGATTAATGGCATCCGATATGCCTGTCTTAGCTGGAAAAATTAAAGCCAGTGCCACTTTTACACTCGAGTACCAATAGAGATAAAGAGAATCAATGATGAAATATAAATGGCGAGGAGTAAAAAACGTAATATTTGCTATTTTATGCTGCAATACTTCATTCGCTATGGCTGCAGATGCAACAATTACTGTTAATGGAAGTGTAATAGCAAGGCCTTGTGAAACAATTACAAAAACAGCCAATGTGGACATGGGCGACCTATATACATTCGATTTTATGATCCCAGGCTCTACCTCTAAATGGTATCCCGTTGATTTGGAATTAAGAAATTGTCCTATTGGTACAACTTCTATTGAAGCGACATTCACCGGTCTTGATGATAGTACTGGATACTATAGAAATCAGGGCTCAGCTAAAAATCTTCATTTAGAATTACAAGATACTGCAGGTAATAAATTAAGAAACGGTTCGAAAAAAGTGGTTGAAGTTGGTGAGTATTCGTTTGCTGCAATTTTTCCTTTACGAGTAAGAGCCATCTCTGTGAATGGTAGACCTACACAGGGATCAGTACAGGCAATAATTAATGTTACCTATGTATTTATGTAATTGTTATTTAATTAAATTATAGAAAAAACATTATGATAAGCTATAAAAAAACAATGCGTTTTTTATTGTATTTAAGCTGCGGTTTATTTTCAAACCCAGTACTATCATTTACTTGTAAAGTCGCTTCAACGGGACAAATTGTTGGTGATGGTGCTGCTAATATACGCGTTAATTTAACGCCTCGAGTTGAAGTAAACCAGAATTTGGTAGTGGATTTATCTCAACAAATTCTTTGTAAAAATGATTCTTATGGTGGACCTAGAGATCCAATAGACGTTGACCATGTTAATTTAGTTAGTGGAACGACTTTTGGAGGCGCGCTGAATAATTTTGACGGCTCTTTATTATGGTATAACAGTTATTATCCTATTCCTCTTTATTACGATACAAAAGTTATTAATATTAAAGACAGAAATTTTATCCCACTAAATCTTAGATTGTATTTGAAAAGTATTGGTGCTGCGGGAGGGAAGCAAATAAATAAGGGGGATTTAATTGCAAAAATAGAAATGTACAAAATTGCAGATTGGGATGGTGGGCACCCTCGTTTTTTTACATGGAATATTTACGCATTAAATGATGTTATTATGCCTACTGGGGGCTGTGATCTTTCTAGTAGAAATGTCACGATTAATCTTCCTGAATATCCGGGTAATGCGCAACCTATTCCTTTATCTATTTTTTGTCCTAGACAACAAAATATTTCTTACTATTTAACAGGATCAACGTCTGATGTGAATAATACGGTCTTTACCAATATATCATCTAACTCTCCTGCTAAAGGGGTTGGAATTAAAATATCAAATAATAATGGTGTTATTCCTGCTAATACACCGGTCAAATTAGGCAATGTGACGAATAATAGTGTGAGTTTAAGGCTATCTGCTTCGTATGGTGAAACGGGAGAAAGAGTAAGAGCGGGTAATGTAAAATCCGTTATCGGTGTGACCTTTGTTTATGAGTAGATGTTTATTAAAATAAAGTGGAATAATAATTTTATTTTCCACCTTATTTAGATTTCAAAAAATATCTACTTATTCAACTAATTCTAAACCAGCCAGTTTACGCCAATAACCATTACAATCATGATGATGGATGGTGTTAATAGGGTGTGCGCCTTGTTCATTTTGGCGAAATTGTTTTAAGGTAGTAAAAACTTCATCAGACTGCGGTGAAAGACGGACGATATCGACTAAACCTGCCATTGAAGTTAAATCATTACCTAAATTGTAACAGTAGCCACTTTGCGTTTGAATACCATTTAAAACAAACACTTGTTGGTTTTCTTGTGATAATACCTGACGGCCTTGTGGGTATTTTTGACAGCAGGTTTCACAATCATCTTTAGCACGATTTTCCGAGCGAGCAGTAAAACAACGCGCTGAATAAGCCAAAGGAAGATGACCATAAGCGAATACTTCTACTTCAAATTTATCTCTAATCGCTAATTCTTCACATTGAATTAAAAGATTATTTAACCACTCACGAGACAGCTCAACCGGCATACACCAACGTATCATGCCTTGTTTCTGTAATAAACGTAGTGCATAAGCGTTATAGCAGTTTAATCCATGGCCTGCTACAAAAGGTAAATGACGCTCATAAAGCATATTGATCACACCAAAATCATGAGCCTCAACTAAAAATTCACCGTTATCCACCAGCTTTGCTATCTCTTTTAGTTCAGAAGGCGCTTGTAGTAGTGCTAAGGTAGAAAGGATCACTTGTTTACCACTTTTAGCCACTTCTTTGGCCAGATTAATCCAATCTTGTGGTTTAGTCTCACGGCGCTTACTACAGACTGTTTCGCCTAAGTAGATAATATCAGCATCGCTCTGTTTTGCTTGCTGATAAAATGTCTCAAGTGTTTCTTTTTGCCAATAATAAAGTACAGAGCCTAATGCGTATTTCATATTAATATCCCTTATTATTGCCATTTCCGGTGGTAAGCACCTAATGTTGTTTGTGTTCCTTCAGATATTTTTCCTAATGCACTCATCCAACGCGGTTGGGTTTTAAAACCTTGAGGATCTTTTTTACATTGGTCAATAGCTGCACGCCATACTCTTGCAACTTCAGTAACATACGCGGGGCTACGTTGGCGACCTTCAATTTTGACAGAGGCAATATTCATAGCCATAAGTTCAGGTAGTAGCGCTAGTGTATTTAAGCTGGTTGGCTCTTCTAAGGCGTGATAGCAGTGTTTATCAACAAAATAACGTCCTTTACATAAAGTAGGATACCCTGCATTTTCATCAGGAGCATAACGGTCTATTAAGACATCATTGAGGCGAGATTCCATACCTTGTGGTGTTTGCTGCCAACGGACAAAACGAGCTGGGGAACAGGCTCCGACAGTATTAGGCGATTCACCAGTTAGATAAGAGGAAAGATAACAGCGTCCTTCAGCCATGATGCACAAACTACCAAAGGCAAAGACTTCTAAAGGAACAGGACTACTTTGAGCCAATTGTTTGACTTGATGAATAGAAAGAACGCGTGGTAGTACAATACGTGCAACATCAAAATTGCGTTGATAAAATGCGATTGCCTGAGTATTAGTGGCCGACGCCTGTACCGATACATGACGCTCTATCTGTGGATAGCGTTCAGCTGCGTATTCTAGCATAGCAATATCGGCCAAAATTAATGCATCGGCACCTAAATGAGCCGCCATATCAATGGCTTTTTGCCAACGTTCAAATCCATCAGGATGAGCAAAAGTATTAATGGCAATATGCAGTTTTCGCTGATGGCGATGTACGTAATTGACGGCTTCTTGCAATTTCTTTTCTGTGAAGTTTAAGCCAGCAAAATGGCGAGCATTGGTGTCATCTTTTAAGCCGATATAAACGGCATCTGCACCATTATCAACAGCGGCTTTTAATGCGGGTAAGTTACCTGCTGGGCACAACAATTCCATCTTCACTTCCCTTTAGAGATTAAAAATGATCAGAAATTGTAATAAGCAGGATAAAAAAAGGTTTTGATTTAGGGCAGAGAATATTGAGTTTTACTTAAGTAAAATTAAATAACTCAAAATATGAACAACCGATTAACGGAATATTGATGTAGGATCGCAGAATCGCTATCTATATCTGGCACAATAGCCGCAATTAAATGTTAAGGAGTCCGAAAGTGTTTAATAAAATTCGCACCCGCCTAGTTAAAGATGGCCCTCGTTTCTTGCGTTACCCTTTGCAAATCACGCCATTTGCTTTGCAACGTGATATTTTAGAACAGTTTTTAAGTTGGCAATTCCGCGAAGCATTAGCTGAGGGGGATTTACACTTCTTGGAAGATAAATGGCTAAAGGTAGAAATTAAAGATTTACATTTGCAGTGGTTTATCAGTGTTTGTGATGATAAATTAATCGTAAGCCGTTCTGAAAAAGAAGATGTAAGTTTTAGTGGTAATGCTAACGATCTTATTTTAATTGCCGCGCGTAAAGAAGATCCGGACACCTTGTTTTTTCAACGACGCTTACAAATTGAGGGCGATACAGAACTTGGGTTATATGTTAAGAACCTAATGGATGCAATTGAGTTAGACTCTATGCCATCTGTATTGCGTTTTGGTTTACTACAATTGGCTGATTTTGTGAAAAGTGGCCTTCAAGATGAAGTTGAAGACACCGCACACAGCCATGAACTGAGCTCAACTTCATGCTAATACGTGTTGAAATTCCTGTTGATATTCCTGCTATTGATGATCTTTTACGCCAATCATTTCCAACAGGCGCAGAAGCCGATTTAGTTGGTCACTTACGTGAAGAGGGATTATTAACCTTAGGTATGGTGGCAATCAATGACGAAGGCCGGATTGTTGGTTATATCGGTTTTACACCTGTAGATATTGAGGGAAAAGATTGCCAATGGGTAGGACTTGCGCCATTAGCTGTGGCGCCACAATACCGTGGTCAGGGCATCGGTCGTCAATTGATTAATGAAGGGCTTGATAGCCTTAATGAGTTTGGTTATGGCGCTGTTGTGGTATTAGGTGAGCCAACTTATTATCAAAAATCAGGTTTTATACCGGCAAAATCACAAGGCTTGCATTGCAAATGGCCGAATACAGAAGAAGCATTTCAATTTTATGCTTTAGATAATGGCAATGTTGATGATATTCACGGCTTAGTGAACTTTTCGCCGTTATTTGATGAGGTTTGATAATCGCATCTTTTCATTATGCTAAATACTGTGCAACGTCTGAAGGCTGATCAATGATCAGCTTTTCTTTTTGTATTTTTTTTAACTGTTTTAAACGATATTCAAGTTGAGACGCTTGTTGCCTATCGCCAACTTGGCAATAAAACTCCAATGATAATGGGCCTTTCCCTCTTAGTGCTTTCGCGCCAGTTCCATTTTGATGCTGATTAAATCGTCGCTCAACATCCGTTGTTATTCCGGTATAAAGAGAGCCAAGACGATTTCTGACAATATAGATTGACCATTGAGTATCAGCCATCTTTTTTCCTTTTTGTGCTACTTATGATTTTAATAAACAAAATTTCTTAATTTCTAACGGTAGTTATTAACAAACAACTAAGTTTCAAATCTTGTAATTATATCAACACGTTGTAAAAAATTTATGACGTAAAAAACGTTTTTCTAAAAAAATACATTCAATTATTTTGAAAAAGAACAGCAATAATTGCTAATTTTAAAGTTAAATTAAAATGCATAATATGATCCACATCACAGAGACACACTCCGCGATAGATAACAAATTTAGAATTTAATTGGAGTTCATCATGAAAAAATCTACATTAATCGCTGCAACATTAGCTTTAAGTGCTATTTCATTCGGTTCAATCGCTGCTGACAGCGTAGCAACTAGCCATACCTCTACTGGTGAGTATATCACAATTACAGGTAACGATACTTTAGATGGCTTAACAACTAAAATTGCACAAATCGCAAAAGATGAAGGCGCAACTGGTTATAAAGTTATCGGTGCTACAGGTGACGATTATCTGACTGTAAATGCGGAAATTTATCGTTAATTTATAATTATTCTCGATAAGTTACCTGCACAAAGAGACACGCGGTAAGACGCTTGTTTTGGTGATATAATTATCACCTAAACAGCGTCTCTTTTAGTTTCTATGCAGGTAAATTATGTCTACGCCAGACTCGATCAAAATAATTAAACAATATATAGCCAGTCACCATGTGTTTACCTTATGTACAACTCGTGCATTAGGGGATATTTGGTGCGCGAATTGTTTCTATTGGTTCGATGAAAGCAACATGCGACTTGTTTTTCTCTCAGAAAAACATACACGACACGCACAAATGATGCAGGAAAATTTATTTGTTGCGGGCAGTATTAGTACTCAAGAGCTTTCTGTCGCCAATCTGCAAGGCGTTCAATTCACCGGTACAGTGTCTTTATTAACCGCTAATGACGACATCAGAGCAAGAAAACAGTATTGCTTACGTTTCCCTGTGGCGCTAGCCGCCATCCATGTGCCTTTATGGCAATTACAATTGCAAGAAATTAAAATGGTGAATAATCAGCTAGGCTTTGGTACTAAGCTCTTTTGGCAACGTCACTAAGTTACTGCTTATTGCCAAAAGTAGTAATTTTTTTGTTCCCAACCTTTTAAAGACATACATGAGGTATAGAATGTTTTTCTATCTTCTTGATTAATATCTGCTACATAGCTTTCTGTCATCGGAACACGTTCTGTATAGGTCTTTTTATCCCCACAACGCTCTTTGTCGTCTTTACGGCAAGTTTTTTCTACATCACGATAAACGGTGTGCTGTAGTACCTCTTTACGAATAGGGTAACGTGTATTCGCATCCAAATCACAAATTAACTTTGCTTCTTGTAATGTGTAATCGGGTACCCCTTTAGGCTCCCATTTACTACTACACCCAGTTATTAAAACGATTGAAATTAAAGGTAAAAAAACAAATTTCATATTAAATATTGTCATAAAAAGAAGAATTAAGAATACTAATCATAAAACAAAACTAATCACTTTGACTATTGTTTTTGAAAATGATTCGCATTTGATAACGGAGGTGACTAAATAGGAGCGCTTTATAATAGTGAAGTGATCCCCAGTAGTAAGGTGATTTATCACTGGGGATCATGAGATATTACTCAAATAATGAAAGATTTTTTTCTACCTCTGCATCTATTTCAGTATGTTGGAGATGTTTAACATCAAGTTTCTTTTTCAATTCACTGCCTAGCTTCACGAGTTGATCTCGATTGGCTTTCGATTGCTTTTTACCCCATTTTTTTAAATGGTAGTTCAGTTCATGATCTTCAGAAAAGCTTACATATTTATTATCACTTAAAGGCATATATCCTCCAGTTAATTCAATGTGTATTACTTCAATTTATGGATCACCTGATTACTACTACCGCGCCACAGTAATGCGGGATCATAAAGTTCTTGTACGAACTTGCCGTCAATCAGTACGTTAATATAGCTAACGACTTCTTGTTGCTCTGGGGTTAAGTCAGCCAATAAATAGCCTGTCCAAACCCAAATATCTTTCTCAGGGCATTGCGTTTTAACACGTTTTACCAATTTTAATATAGCAGAAAGATTTTGGGGGTGCAGGGGATCACCACCGGAAAGTGATAGTCCTTGTCGTTTAATACGAGTGTCTTGTAAATCAGCAATGATCTGATCTTCCACTTCTTGGGTAAACGGCTTGCCAGATGTTAGTGACCAAGTTGATTTATTATAGCAACCACGACATTGGTGTACGCACCCTGCAACAAACAGGGTGCAACGTGTTCCTGGGCCATTGACAACATCAACAGGGTAATATTGATGGTAATTCACAGTATTAACCTAACTGACCATTAGCCAGATGTTTAACTCGACGTTTAACTTCTTCTTGTTTACCGGCATTAAATGGACGCGAATCAGGACTGCCTAAATAGCCACATACACGGCGTATCACCGAGACTCTTGCAGGGTTGTGATTACCGCATCGAGGGCAGGTAAAACCTTTACTGGTACAAGAAAATTCGCCGGTATAACCACAGTCATAACATTCATCAATAGGGGTGTTTGTGCCGTAGTAAGGGACACGGGTGTAGCTATAATCCCAAACGTCTTCTAATGCTTTTAGGTTATGTTGTAAGTTTGGATATTCGCCATAGCATATGAAACCACCATTGGCTAATGGCGGGTAAGGGGCTTCAAAATCCAACTTATCATATGGATTGACTTTTTTCTCTACATCTAAGTGGAAACTGTTGGTGTAATAACCTTTATCAGTCACCCCCGGTATAATACCGAATTCCGCTGCATCTAAACGGCAAAAACGGTCACATAAGTTTTCACTAGGTGTACTGTAAAGACTAAAACCATAGCCTGTTTCTGCTTTCCATTGATCTGTCGCTTCACGTAAACGCTGAATAATTGCTATTGCTTTAGCTCTCAATGTTTCATCATCAAAGACGTGTTTTTGCGTACCAAATAAGGCATTAATCGTTTCATGAACACCGATATAACCTAATGAAATGGAGGCCCGGCCATGTTTAAAAATTTCAGCAACACTGTCATCCGCTTTTAAACGTACGCCACAAGCACCTTCCATATAAAGAATAGGGGCAACACGTGCTTTGACGTTTTCTAAACGAGCAATTCGGGTCATTAAGGCTTTTTTAGCCAATTCAAGACGTTTATCAAGCAGCGACCAGAATGCGGCTTCATCTCCTTTGGCCTCAATGGCAATACGTGGTAAGTTTAAACTGATCACCCCTAGATTATTGCGCCCTTCGTGGAGCATCTCGCCATTTTCTTCATAGACGCCTAAGAAGCTACGACAACCCATTGGGGTTTTAAACGAGCCGGTTACTTTTACCACTTGATCGTAATTTAAAATATCAGGGTACATCCGCTTGCTTGCACATTCTAAAGCAAGTTGTTTAATGTCGTAGTTAGGATCACCAAATTTATGGTTTAAGCCATCTTTAATAGCAAAAACCAGTTTGGGGAAAACCGCCGTTTTGCGGTTTTTACCTAAACCCGCCATGCGATTTTCAAGGATTGAGCGTTGAATTAAACGTGCTTCTTTTGATGTGCCTAGGCCAAAGCCAAAGGTAACAAAAGGCGTTTGACCATTAGCCGTATGTAGAGTGTTAACTTCATATTCTAAAGATTGAAAAGCGTCATAACACTCTTTTTCTGTACGTGCGTTGGCATAAGCTTCTTTATCCGCTATTTGCCATTCTTGCGCCACTTTATAGTGTTTGTCGTAACTGGCTTTGACAAAAGGTGCAAGGACTTCATCAATACGGTTGATTGTCGTGCCACCATAAATATGACTAGCGACTTGAGCAATAATCTGTGCAGTCACCGCAGTGGCTGTTGAAATGGATTTTGGCTGTTCTATTTCTGCATTACCCATCTTGAAACCGTTGGTTAACATACCATTGAGATCAATCAGCATGCAGTTAAACATAGGGAAAAAGGGTGAGTAATCGAGATCATGATAATGAATTTCACCGCGCTCATGAGCGAGTACCACATCTCTTGGCAGGATATGTAATTTTGCGTAATGTTTAGCCACAATTCCCGCAAGTAAATCGCGTTGGGTTGGGATAACTTTACTGTCTTTATTCGCATTCTCGTGCAAGATAGAGACATCACTCTGTTCGATAAGACCGCGGATTTCCTGAGTTAATCGTCCTCGTTGCTCACGAGCAACATCTCGGTCATGACGGTATTCAATATAAGCTCTGGCAATATCTTTGTGCTCGCCAGCCATCAGCTGATTTTCAACGGCGTCTTGGATCTCACGGATATCGACATTCGAACGTCCTGCGAGAGATTGTGAAACAGATTGAGCGACAAACTCACAATAATCATCATCAGTGATCTGACAAGCTTCGGCTGCTCTTTTGATAGCATCGCTGATGCGGGTTTGGTCAAAAGAGACTTTACATCCGTCTCGTTTTATCACTATGGTTTTCACAATCTGGCTCCTTAACTATTTATCCACAGGCTCTAATCCCATAAAAACAGGTGATGGCGTAGCATTGAGACTAATTGTGGATAAGGTGTGTATAATTACTATATGTTGTATCTGTGTATTTATTAAAGCACAATATATAGTAATTGGAAGCGAAATAATCTTGAGTAAAACTGATCTAAATCAAGGTATTTTTGCTACATCAGGCTTGGAGAGGGCTTGGCTGAATTGTAAATCTGAGATAAAAATGGCAGTAATAAATGATTGCTCATTTATTGAGAATATAAAAAAAGCAAAGTGCTCATAAAGAGTACTTTGCTTCTTTGATATGACAGGTAGAAAAATAAATTAGCGGATCGCGATAACTTCGATTTCTACTTTGGCATCTTTCGGTAAACGAGCAACTTCAACACAAGAGCGTGCTGGGAATGCTGCATTATGCTCTTTAAAGAAAGCTTCATAAGCTGCATTAATAGTACCGAAATCATTTAAATCTTTTACGAAAACAGTCGTTTTAATGATATTAGCAACGGTTAGACCTGCTTTTTCAATAATTGCTTTGACGTTTTCTAAAGATTGACGTGCTTGCTCTGCCGCATTGTCAGACACAAACTCACCCGTAGCAGGATCAACAGGTAATTGGCCTGATGTGATCACTAAATTACCTAAATCAACACCTTGTACATAAGGGCCGATTGCTGCAGGGGCTTTTTCGGTATTAATTTCGTAAGACATGTAGAACTCCTGTTTTTATAAGATTCATGCTAACGCTTGATTAGCTCAGCGCTATTATAGCCAGCGCAGAAGACGAGCAATATGATAGATATCAGGCTTTATCATAAAGTCTATAGGTATAAAAAGAAAATAATCCTAACGCTTTCTCGCCTTTTTATACGATATTTAGCCCATCTAAATCCCCCATTTATAGCAATTTTTTTTCTAAGATAGTGCTTATTAGCTATTTCTATTTTTTCATAAAAAGGGATCAACGCGGTTGAGAGGGGATTATTCTATTTTTAGGGTAGGTGTTTACTATCTGCCCTATCAAGCAGGGCAGATAGCCAATAAGAAATCAACGAATAACGGCGTGGCGCTCAAATTCTTTTTCGCAATATTTGCAGGTTAATACCACGTCAGACGCGAATTTTTTTACGCGAAAGCTACTTTGTACCGGCTCATTATGGCTAATACAGTTGCTATTAGGGCAGGGTACAACATCTTCGAGTAATTCAGGTAAACTTAGTGCCATTTTATTGACGACTTGGTAGTCATCAATAATATTAACCGTCGCTTGAGGGGCATACATTGCTAAGCGATTTGCTTGCTCTGCGGTTAAAAAGACATTTTCAATTTTGATTAAATCTTTTTTACCTAGGTTTTCAGAAGGAAGATTAAAACCTACCGTTATTCTTTCGTCTGTTTCGGTTAAACGAAATAGAGATAGGATCTTAAAGCCCACCTGCGCCGGAATATGATCAATAACAGTCCCACGTTTGATAGCTTCAACTTTTAGTTTGTGATCATGAGTCATGGTGTGCTCCTTATTAAAGAACTAAGTTTTTATTTAGAACTAAGGCAAGTAGTGCCTGACGCGCGTAAATACCATTACCTGCTTGTTGGAAATAGTAAGCATAAGGGGTGTTATCAACATCGGTGGTAATTTCATCGATACGTGGCAGGGGGTGTAATATCTTAAGATTATCTTTTACATTCACCAGATCAGCACTGGTTAAGATAAATTGGGCTTTGACATTGGCATATTCAGAAGGATCAAGGCGCTCTTTTTGTACCCGAGTCATATACAGGATATCCAGCTCTGACATCACTTCATCTACAGTTTCATGCTGACTATATTCAACACCATGCTCTTCGAGTAAATGCAAGATATGCTCTGGCATGGCCAGCACTTTTGGGGCAATAAAATAGAGGTGATTTCCTGTAAATTTGGCTAATGCTTGGGCTAGTGAGTGTACTGTGCGACCATATTTTAAATCACCTACCATCGCGATATTGAGGTTATCTAATCGGCCTTGTGTTTCTTTAATGGTAAACAAGTCTAGTAACGTTTGGCTTGGGTGTTGGTTGGCACCGTCCCCAGCATTAATAACGGGGATATCCCCAGCAAATTCAGAGGCCAAACGTGCCGCACCTTCTTGAGGATGACGAATAACAATGGCATCAGCATAAGTACGTAGTACGGAAATAGTATCAGCTAAGGTTTCCCCTTTTTTACCTAAAGAGGTGTTACTACCATCTGCAAAGCCAACCACAGACGCCCCTAAACGATGGATTGCTGTTTCAAAAGATAAGCGAGTGCGGGTGGAGGCTTCAAAAAAACAACTGGCAATCACTTTGTCTTTTAATAATTGGCTATTGGGGTGTTGTTTTAATTTGTCAGCAACATGGAGAACAGACTCCAGATCGTCTCGGTTCAGATCATTGATGGAGATAATATGCTTATGATAGAGCGGATTAGTCATTAGAGTTCTCCTTTGATGATACGATAAATGGTGCGATATGTGTTTTTCTACAGACCAAAAAAAACCCCTCAATGAGAGGGGTTTTAAAAAATAGCTTTTTGGAAAAAAGAGAGCGCTTACGACCGGTTAGGGTACGTAATGTGACAACAACTTGGCATTGGCGCTGTTTCATCTTTCCTCCTGACAAATTGTGGCGCATTATACGCATCTTAATCTTACACGCAAGCGTTTGCTTTTAATTTTTTGCAAAAAAATTTTTTTAATTTAAAAATCAATTAGCTTAAAGAAAAGGCAAAAAAGCACCCTTTGTTTAATCATTAAAAAACGGTGCTTTTGCATGAATATGTATTTTTAAAAAGGATTTGCTAAGGTCGCCACCATAACCGCTTTAATCGTGTGTAGACGATTTTCTGCTTCATCAAATACAATACTGTGTTTTGATTCAAAAACCTCGTTAGTGACTTCAAAACCACCATATAAGCCAAATTCTTCTGCTAATGCTTGCCCCATTGTTGTCTCTTCATCATGAAAAGCCGGTAAACAATGCAGGAATTTAACGTCTGGATTACCCGTTAGTTTGATTACATCCATATTAACCTGATAAGGTTTGAGTAACGTAATACGCTCTTTCCAAACTTCTTTTGGCTCTCCCATAGATACCCACACATCCGTGTAGAGAAAATCGGCGTTTTTAACGCCTTCTGCGACATTTTCAGTTAAGGTAATTTTCCCCCCATTTTGCTGAGCGATATTTTGGCATTCAGCAACTAATTCTGCTTGTGGCCAACACGCTTTTGGTGCGACTAGGCGTAAATCCATTCCTGTTAAGGCAGCCGCTTCGAGTAGGGTATTGCCCATATTGTTACGAGCATCACCAAGATAAGCAAAAATGGTTTCTGATAATGGTTTTGTTTGATGTTCAGTAATAGTGAGCAAATCCGCTAATAATTGTGTGGGGTGAAACTCATCGGTTAATCCATTCCAAACCGGTACATCAGCATATTTTGCCAGCATTTCTACTGTTTTTTGGCCATAACCACGATATTGAATACCATCATACATACGTCCTAACACGCGAGCGGTATCTTTTATTGATTCTTTATGACCGATTTGGCTTCCTCCGCCGAGATAGGTCACATTCGCACCTTGATCAAAGGCGGCCACTTCAAAGGCACAACGGGTACGGGTGGAATCTTTTTCAAAAATCAGCGCAATATTTTTTCCTGTGAGATACTGCTGTTCATGGCCTGATTTTTTTGCTTGTTTGAGTTCTAGTGATAAAGCCAGTAATTGTTGTATTTCTGCTGATGAGAAGTCGAGCAAACGTAAAAATGATCTTTGGTAGAAAGGGTTCATAGATAAGTATCCTATAATTGAATTTATATTCAATTTAATACAATAAATATTCATCATCAACCCTTAAACGTCACTTTTGAATGAAAAACTCTGCGATATGAGCCTTATATTAACTATGGAGTGTTTATTCCCCCTGTGGGAGAATAACCAAGATATCTTTCAGACTATTGCGGAGCGGAATTATGGCGGACAGCAAAGAGCTAGCAGAACAACGTGAAGAAACACGTCTTATTATTGAAGAATTACTCGAAGATGGCAGTGATCCCGATGCACTGTACGCAATTGAACACCACATTTCATGTGAAAATTTTGAAACGTTAGAAAAAGCGGCTGTTGAAGTTTTTAAATTAGGTTATGAAGTCACCGAGCCTGAAGAAATTGAAATTGAATCAGGTGAGATCTTAGTCTGCTTTGATGCGGTTAGTGAAAGTGGTCTAAATGCTGAACTGATTGATGCGCAAGTAGAACAGTTAATGAATTTAGCGGAAAAAATGGGGGTCTATTACGATGGTTGGGGAACTTATTTTGAAGATCCCGACGCTGAGTATGATGACGAAGATGGCGAAAATGAAGATGACGAAAGCGAGTCTGATAAGTCATCACGCCTGCACTAATTGACGCTATATGTTGTCCCAATGTACCAGTCTTTAGGTGCAAAAAAGAACACCCGCCACAAACTCTTTTTGTGACGGGTATTTTTTGAATGACTAATCCATCATACCAAACTTACCATTGTCATAGTCATCAAAAGCTTGTAATAACTCTTGTTGTGTATTCATGACAAAAGGCCCTTGTCCTACTACTGGCTCATTAATGGGCTCACCCGTTAATATTAATACGATAGCGTCTCCCATGGATCCTAATGTTAGGGTATCACCGTGGGTATCTAATATTGCGATTTCATGTTGACGTACAATATCACTGTTATTGAGATGTATCGCACCTTTAACGACAAATAGCATCGCATTATGTCCCTCAGGGATAGCATAGTGTGAAGTACCCGCATGATTTAAGCGCACATCCCACAGGTTTACAGGGGAATAGGTCATAGCAATACCAGATGTATTTGCATAGTCACCGGCAATGACTCGGACATAGCCCTGTGCATTAGGTAATTGCACATGAGGAATATCTTGCGCTTTTAGTGCTTGATAACGGGGTTGTGCCATTTTATACGCGCTTGGCAAATTAACCCACAGTTGTACGACTTCAAGCATACCTCCCTCTTTCGTCATTTTTTCAGAGTGATATTCTTTATGTAAAATACCTGAAGCGGCTGTCATCCACTGCACATCACCTTCAGCAATTGTACCGGCATGACCGGTAGAATCATGGTGAGATACTTCGCCTTGATAAGCTATAGTGACCGTTTCGAATCCACGGTGGGGATGAGTCCCAACACCACGCGCATTAGTAACAGGCTTAAATAATGTAGGCTCAGCATAATCCATTAATAAGAATGGGCTATATTGCTCTGCATTCTCTTTATAAGAGAATACTGTGCTCATAGAAAAGCCATTACCAACCCAATGTGGATTAGGTGCTGAATAAATTTGTTTTACCTGTCTCATTGTCATGATGTTTCTCCTGATTAAGGAAAGAAACCGCAATAACCCAGACACAGAAGGAGGTAATACAAGTTATCGCGATTTCTTAATGAGTACGATCATAAATTGTTCGCTCTATAAACAAAATAGGGGGAATTTGTTGATGGTATTCAAAAAAATGAATGATCTTTTTAAGGTAAAAAAGTCAGGGATGATAAGTAGAAAAGCCTAACAGTAAAAATGATTTTAAAATTATTATTAATTATTTTCCAAAATAAAAACCACATTCTGCTTTATAAAAATAACTCAGAATGTAGTTTATTCATAAAACTATATATTATTTATTAGTATCGCTGCAACCGCCGATAATTTTAGAGATAGATACTGCTGGGTGTAATAAATAGTCGTAGTTACAATCTTTTTCTTTGTTGTAAACACTACCAGTACAACCAGTCATTACGGTAACAAAAGAAGCAATAAGTGCAATTTTGACAAAGTTTTTCATAAGAAATTCCTTTTTAATTTTAGAATGTTAAAAGCCACAGCATGACTTTCTGTGCATAAAGATATTAAATTATCTATAAATAGCAATATAAAAAAATAGGAATTTTAAAATAGAACAGAAACTAAAAAATATTTTATTTAAGATGTGAAATATGATTATCTAGAGTTAAATGAGAAATAAATTAAACTTGTGTTTTTTTATTAAATTTAAGATAAATATTTAATGTGAAATAGATTGCTAATAATTTAAATATAGATTAATCATTAAAAATAGCCGTAAAATATCGCTCTTTTATACCATTAAGATAAATTCATTTTATATTGATAAGTGCTATTGTGAGATAACAAAAAACCCGCATTAAATATGCGGGCGTTTATATCTATACAGCATGTAGATACATGGTTATAAGAAATATCAAAGTGATTTCAGCATACGAATTTCACAGTCGCTGTGGCCTGTATTACCTAATGCTTTATCAATAAACTCAAAGCCTAATTTTTCATATAGACCAATTGCTGCTTTTAAAATATCAGTAGTTTCTAAGTAGCAGCGACTAAAGCCTTGTTGTTTACCAAACTCAAGAGATTGCTGAACAATTTTTTTCGCAATTCCTTTTCCTCGTAACTTAGAAGAGAGATACATTTTCTGTAATTCACAAGTCTCCCCATCGCCACCCGCAAGAGGTGCGACACCACCACCACCAACAATTTCGCCATCCATTTCTACCACCCAGTAAGCGCTGCGAGGTTGATGATAAACTTCGAATAAGGTATCTAAAATCGGATCAGCTACTGCAAATCCTTTATCCGCTGTTAAGCCATGCTCGGCGGAAACTTCACGAATAACGCGTGCAATGCCGGCGTTATCTCTTTTTTCAATGGCTCTGATAATAATATTTTGTGTTGCATTAGGGTTTGCAGTCATAGTTGCACTCATCGTTTTACTTATTAGTAGAATATTTTTTGATAATGTATTGAGAGAGCACCGGAAAGGAACTTCTTCATTGAAAGTAGCACTGAGGGCCACTGAAAACATCTTAATTGATTAAATAGGATTGTAAACTGTTATGCCTGTTTATTTATATGATTAGGGTATTTGTTGGTAGAGATATATTTCAAATATCTATTTCATTAGAGAGAGAATAATAGAGAAAAGGCACTATAGAACACTATTTCACTGCAAAACGAGTCACAATATAGTGAAAAAATGTTTTATTTTTAGGTTTAGTGATAAACCTATATCTTAAGTAGTAACGATATTAGGTGTTAAAAATAAACTAAAACCCGCAATCAATGCGGGTTTTAGTATTAATGGTGCAATAACTTATAACGCAGCAATAGAGACTTTTTGGGCAATCAGCTTCTCTTTAGCATTTAAACAAGATGCTAAACGCTCACGCTCTTTGGCGACAACAGCCTCAGGTGCGCGATTAACAAAGCCTTCGTTTGATAATTTGCTGTCTAATGTAGTGATGTCTTTCTCTACTTTTTCAAGCTCTTTATCTAAACGGGCAAGCTCTACATCTTTATCAATAAAGCCGGCCATTGGGATCAACAGCTCTGCACCGCTCACTAGTTTAGTTACCGATAATGGTGCTTCTTCACCTTCCGCTAATGGGCGAATATCCGCTAAGCGACCCATTGCTTTTAAGAAACCAATGTTATCACTGACACGACGTTTAGCCGTTTCATCCGCACCACGTAAAATAACATCCAGTGGTTTACCTGGCGCAATATTCATTTCTGCACGGATATTACGAACTGCGACGATAACCTCTTTGATCCATTCCAGATCGTTAAGTGCTTGCTCGTCGACTAATGACGCATCAAATTCAGGGAAAGCTTGAAGCATGATGGTTTCGCCTTCAATGCCTTTCACCTCTTTAACGCGTTGCCAGATAGTTTCTGTAATAAATGGAATAATTGGATGAGCAAGACGTAACAGACCCTCTAATACTTCAATCAAGGTATGACGAGCAGCACGTTTTTGAGCATCATTACCTTTATGAACCGCCGGTTTTGATAACTCAAGATACCAGTCACAGAATTGGTTCCAAGTGAATTCGTATAAAATACCGGCAGCAATATCAAAGCGATAATTATCTAACGCTTCACGATAGGCTTTTATGGTGTTATTGAATTCAGCTAAGATCCAGCGATCAGCCAATGAGAATGTCATCTCACCACCTTGATAGCCACAGTCTTGATCTTCTGTATTCATCAGTACAAAACGACTGGCATTCCATAATTTGTTACAGAAATTACGGTAACCTGACAGACGTTTCATATCCCAGTTAATATCACGCCCTGTAGAAGCTAACGCCGCTAAAGTAAAGCGCAGAGCATCAGTACCATGTGCTTCAATACCTTCTGGGAACTCTTTTTTGGTGCGTTTAGCAATACGCTCAGCCATTTGTGGCTGCATCATATTACCAGTGCGTTTTTCTAACAGTTTATCTAATGTGATACCGTCAATCATATCTAAAGGATCAAGTACGTTACCTTTAGATTTTGACATTTTCTGACCTTCTTCATCACGGATAAGGCCTGTCATATAAACGGTTTTAAATGGAACCTGTGGTTTACCTTCATCATCTTTAATAAAGTGCATGGTCATCATGATCATGCGGGCAATCCAGAAGAAGATAATATCGAAACCGCTCACTAATACATTCGTTGGATGGAATGTTTTCAGTGCTTCGGTGTTTTCTGGCCAGCCTAAGGTTGAGAATGTCCACAGTGCAGAAGAGAACCACGTATCGAGTACGTCTTCATCTTGGCGTAATGCTACATCGGCAGCAATGTTATTTTCACGACGCACTTCTTCTTCGTCACGACCGACATAAACATGACCTTCGTTATCATACCAAGCCGGGATACGATGACCCCACCACAGTTGACGAGAAATACACCAATCTTGAATATCATTCATCCAAGAGAAGTACATGTTTTCGTATTGTTTAGGTACAAATTGAATATCGCCATTTTTAACCGCTTCTACCGCAGGTTTCGCTAAAGGTGCTGCACGGACATACCATTGGTCAGTTAATAAAGGTTCAATAACTACACCACCACGATCACCGTAAGGTACCGTTAAATCGTGAGGTTTGATCTCTTCTAATAATCCTAAACGTTCAAATTCAGCGACAATAGCTTTACGTGCTGCAAAACGTTCCATACCTTGGTAGGCTTCTGGGATCTCTGTGCTATATACATCAGATTCAACACCGTTAGTGTCTAATACTTCTGCGCTAACACGAATATTGCCATCAAAATCCATGATATTAATCATTGGTAGTTGATGGCGACGACCTACTTCATAGTCATTAAAGTCATGGGCAGGGGTGATTTTTACACAACCGGTGCCTTTTTCCATATCCGCGTGTTCATCCGCTAAAATAGGAATACGACGGTTCATTAAAGGTAGAATAACCTCTTTACCAATCAGATCTTTATAACGTGGATCTTCTGGGTTAACCGCAACGCCAGTATCACCTAACAGTGTTTCAGGACGAGTCGTGGCAACAATCAGATAATCTTTACCCTCTGCCGTTTTAACGCCATCAGCTAATGGATAACGCAGATGCCACATTGAGCCTTTTATTTCGCGGTTTTCAACTTCGAGATCGGAAATGGCAGTGTGTAATTTAGGATCCCAGTTAACAAGACGTTTGCCACGATAGATAAGATCTTCTTTGTGTAAACGAACGAAGGCTTCTTTTACTGCTTTAGATAAACCTTCATCCATGGTAAAGCGTTCGCGATCCCAATCTACGGAGTTACCTAAACGGCGCATTTGGTTAGAGATATTACCGCCGGACTCTGCTTTCCACTCCCAAATTTTATCGATGAAAGCATCACGGCCATAATCATGGCGGTTTTTACCTTCTTCAGCAGCAATCTTACGCTCAACAACCATCTGTGTTGCGATACCTGCATGGTCAGTACCCGCTTGCCACAAGGTATTTTTACCCTGCATACGTTGATAGCGGATCATGGTGTCCATGATGGTTTGTTGGAAAGCATGACCCATGTGCAAGCTACCTGTCACATTAGGTGGTGGGATCACAATACAAAAGCTTTCTTTGGATGTATCACCATTGGCTTTAAAGTAGCCATTTTTTTCCCAATGTTGATACAGAGGTTGTTCAATCTCTGTCGGATTATAAGTTGTATCGAGCGATGGCTCTTTCGGTGCGGATTTATTTTCCATATTCTTTACGTATTCAATAGGTTGGCGGCGTAGCCATTGTCAAAGTAAAGCCGACGCTACGATAAATTTTATATCGTTCTCGCGCCAACTGTTTTAATTGTTCATCGATAGGTACGAAGTCTATCACTTCATGGAAAGCTGTGGCAAAGTCTGCAAATTGTGACTGCAAATTAATCAGGAGATCACGCGGGGCATTGCCCCGTTTGCCCGGCCAACATAATTCAACAGGCGCACCATAACGAGGCCCTTCACCTGCTAGGTTATGAGGCACAAATTGATGTGGCTCTCTTGCCCATAGTGCTTCATCCAACAATTCAGCTTGTGGCTGTGAATCACAGACGAGCAAAACCCGTTTGCCTAAACGCCAATGTTCTGCGGCAAGTTGACAAGCAAGCCACTCATGGGCTTGTAAATCTTGATGTATTGATGGATGTTCCATTAAATAAAACGTGGCGTTTTTCATGATATCCCGATAATAGAAGGGTATTGCATTGCAATACCCTTCTATGAGTCTGCTCTATTTACCTTAATAATTATGCGGTATTACTCGTCGCTATTCAAACCTGCGCGGTTTAATAAGAACTGCGACAGTAAAGATACTGGGCGACCCGTAGCACCTTTTGCTTTACCAGAGCGCCATGCCGTACCTGCGATATCTAAATGTGCCCAGTTATATTTGCTTGCAAAGCGCGCTAAGAAACAACCTGCGGTAATGGCTCCCCCTAAACGTCCACCCGTATTGGCAAGATCGGCAAAATTAGATTCAATTTGCTCATAGAACTCTTCGCCTAAAGGTAAGCGCCATGCGCGATCGCCCGCTTGCTCTGAAGCATTCATTAATTCATGGGCTAATGGGTTATGGTTAGACATTAATCCACTATAATGATGACCTAATGCCACCATACAAGCCCCTGTTAATGTGGCGATATCAATAACTAACTCAGGCTCAAAGCGCTCAACGTAGGTTAATGTATCACACAGCACTAAGCGACCTTCAGCATCCGTATTTAATACCTCAACAGTCTGGCCTGACATAGTAGTAAGAATATCACCAGGACGATAGGCTTTACCACCCGGCATATTTTCACAGCCAGCCAATACACCGATGACATTAATAGGTAGTTGTAACTCAGCAACGACGCGCATCACACCATATACTGTTGCTGCACCACACATGTCGTATTTCATTTCATCCATGCCATCAGCAGGTTTAATTGAAATACCACCAGAATCAAAGGTGAGCCCTTTACCAACCAGTACGATTGGACGGGATTCAGGATCTTGATTACCTTTATATTCAATAATCGACATTAAAGATTCATTTTGTGAACCTTGACCGACCGCTAAATAGGCATTCATATTTAGCTCTTTCATCTGCTCTTCACCAATGACTCGGGTAGAGACATTCGCGGATGAGTCAGCGAGTTGGCGAGCTTGAGAGGCTAAGTATGCCGCATTACAGATATTAGGTGGCATATTAGCTAAATCTTTACAGGCTTTGATCCCTGATGCAATAGCTAAGCCGTGGGCAATAGCACGTTCGCCGCTTGGTAATTCACGTCGAGTAGGGACATTAAAGACCATTTTACGTAATGGACGACGTAATTCGGTTTTATTACTTTTCAGTTGATCAAAGGTATAGAGGCAGTCTTTTGCAGTCTCAACCGCTTGACGTACTTTCCAGTAATTATTACGGCCTTTAACATGTAGCTCAGTCAGAAAACAAACTGCTTCCATTGACCCTGTTTCATTGAGCGTGTTAATTGTTTTCTGAATAATTTGTTTGTACTGACGTTCATCCAATTCACGCTCTTTACCACAACCAATCAGCAAAACGCGCTCAGAGAGAACATTTGGCACATGGTGCAGCAGCAATGACTGGCCGACTTTACCTTCCAGTTCACCACGGCGTAATAAGGCGCTGATGTAACCATCGCTGATTTTATCAAGTTGCTCCGCTATCGGAGATAAACGACGAGGCTCAAACACCCCCACGATAATACAAGCGCTGCGTTGTTTCTCTGGGCTGCCGCTTTTTACATTAAACTCCATGCGTTCTCCTGAATATTAAAGACAAAAACGGAAAGTATCGTTTAGAATAGTGATCCGCATTAATCTACCCCATAGAAAGTTTACTTTTTATGTTAAGCTAAATGCATTAATTGAACACAACTAATTTAGCTAACTTATAAGCTTGTTCTGATTGGGAACCTGTTTATAGCATGTTTTGATATCATTTGGGCTGCAAGAATGTCTAACTGAGATGCACAAATGATAGATATACAACGAAGTTAGCGATTTTCCTGCAAAAAGACAAGTTTTCACAGGCATAACTAGCGTGATTATAATTCGATATTTAGCTCGGGAAACCCTTAAAAGTCAGATAGCCATCTTATTTATCTTGATGCTTATCTTCTTTAGCCAAAAGCTGGTTGAAATTTTAGGGGCTGCTGTAGAAGGTAATATTCCTACAAACCTTGTGGTTTCTCTGCTGTGGCTGGGGATCCCCGAGATGGCACAGCTTATTCTACCATTAAGCCTTTTTCTTGGTCTTCTGATGACTTACAGCAAACTTTATGTTGAAAGTGAGATAACCGTCATGAATGCCTGTGGAATAGGTAAAAAAGCATTAGTGCAAGCAGCACTATTGTTGTCATTACTTACTAGCGTCTTGGCGGCAGGGAATGTGGTGTGGTTGATACCATGGTCGTCTGTACATCAAGAGCAAGTGCTGGAAGATGCAAAAGCCAATCCAAGCTTAGCGGCATTAATGGAAGGGCAATTTAAAATGTCCAGTGACCGTAATATGGTGCTTTATCTCGGTAGCGTAAAGGGCAACCAATTCCAAGATGTTTTCTTGGCTCAATTGCGTCCAACACAAAACCAACGCCCATCTGTTGTGGTGGCGGATAAAGGTTATACCAAAGAGCTACCAAACGGTAACCAAGTCGTGGTACTTAGCGAGGGTACGCGGTATGAAGGTACGGCGGTACTACGCGATTTTCGTATTACTGATTTTACCGATTACCAAGCGGTGATAGGCCATCGAGAGTCTACTATTAGCCGTAATCGCGTCGAACAAAAAACCATGAATGAGTTGTGGCACTCAACAGAGCCTGAGTCTATCGCTGAATTTCATTGGCGTTTAACCTTAATTTTCTCTGTGGTGATCATGGCGTTAATGGTTGTGCCGTTAAGTGAAGTCAACCCACGTCAAGGGCGAGTGTTAAGTATGTTGCCGGCGATGTTGCTTTATTTGGTGTTTTTCCTATTACAAAGCTCCTTGCGTTCAAGCGGTGAAAAAGGAAAGGTTGACCCACTTATTGCTATGTGGACAGTGAATGGGATTTATTTTGCTTTAGCGCTGTTATTGAATGCGTGGGATACCTTACCAATGCGCAAACTACGTGCTCGCTTTAAGAAAGGAGTTGCCTGATGTTTGGTGTATTAGATAAATATATCGGGCGTACGATTTTGCAATCGATTTTGATGACGCTATTTTTACTGGTATCACTGTCTGGCATTATCAAATTCGTCGATCAGCTGCGCAAAGTAGGGCAAGGTGATTTTACGACCTTAGATGCGGGGATTTATGCGGTTTTAAATATCCTCAAAGATGTGCAAATCTTCTTTCCGATGGCGGCCTTATTAGGGGCTTTATTAGGGTTAGGGGCATTAGCGACACGTAGTGAGCTGGTGGTGATGCAGGCATCGGGTTTTACTCGTTTGCAAATTGCCGGCTCCGTGATGAAAACCGCGATCCCATTAGTACTGTTAACGGTATTAATTGGCGAGTGGGGGGCACCGCAAGGTGAGCAATATGCACGTAATTACCGTGCAGAAAAGATCATGGGTAACTCTTTAGTGTCCACTAACCGTGGAATGTGGGCTAAAGATGGTAATCAATTTATCTATATTAACCGTATTAAAAGCCAAAATGAGATGCAAGGCATTACGCTGTATAATTTCGATAATAATCGAAAACTTGAAACTGTGCGTTATGCATCCAGTGCCACTTATGATCCAGATAAAAAAGTGTGGTTACTGAAACAAGTTGAGCAATCTGATCTTACTTCGCCACAAAAAATCACGGGTAAAAAACAGGTATCTTTAGAGTGGCAGACTCGCCTAACACCTGAAAAACTGAGTGTTGTGGCATTAGATCCAGATGCCTTATCCATAAGTGGCTTATATCAATATGTAAAATACCTCAAACAGAGTGGGCAAGAATCAGCCAACTATGAGCTGAACTTCTGGAAAAAAATCTTTGCGCCTATTTCTGTTGCAGTGATGATGCTAATGGCGCTGTCATTTATTTTTGGCCCATTACGTACTGTACCTATGGGGCTGCGTGTGGTAACAGGAATAGCCTTTGGTTTTCTGTTCTATATTGTGAATGAAGTCTCAGGCCGATTAAGTTTGGTATATGGCATTCCTGCCGTAGTGGCAGCCTTAGTTCCTGGTATGCTCTTTTTAGTATTAAGTTTATGGCTATTAATGAGGCGTAATCGCTAAGTAGTATTAACGATTAACAATGCTTAAAGAAAAAGCGCCTTCAACAATCAAGGCGCTTTTTTATCGGTCTATAAGTTGATTATTTCGTTTAAAAACTTTGTGCTAAAGCACGCACAAGGGCATTTGTTCCTCGAGTCACTTCACTAAACTTGGTGCCATTAGCTTTACGGGTGATGACAACAAAAACACCGATATTTAATTCAGGAATGGTTGCCATATAGGTATTAAAACCACCGCCACCACCGGTTTTTTGGTAAATAGCAGGCACACCATTGGCAGGCGCCATATAAACCCATCCTAAGCCAATGCCATCCGCTCGCCCTGCAACATCCATCCCTTCAATAGAAGATAGTCGTTGGCGCGGAAAATAAATAGACTGCTCTTTACTGGCCGTCGCTTTTCTCATCGTATTATTTGAGTTTAAAAAGCCTTGCATCCAACGTTGCATATCTGCAGGCGTAGAATAAACACCCCCACTTCCGGCGGCGGCGATAGTCTCAGAACAAGGGCTGGGTCTATAACCAATTAATAATCGCTGACATTGTGTGCTACTTGGCGTTAACGTGGTATCACGCATTCCCGCAGGTTGTGTCACATACTGTTTTAATAGTTGAGGATAGTTTTTACCAGAGGCTTTCACTAATGCATCTGCTAATAAATCATAAGCCAGATTAGAATAAGAGGCAGATTGTCCCGCCGGTGTTGTTAAAGAGGCTTTTTTTAGCCAGTTCCAGCGATCGCCATGGGGTGGCCAAATAAAAACCGGTCTACCCCATTTTCCACCGGGTTGTTCACGAGGAAAACCACTGGTATGGGTAGCTAAATGATAAAGACGAATAGGAGATTGATTGTTCACTAATGGAATATCGACACCATAATAACTATATTTTTGCAGAGGATCAGTAACCAACAACTTGCCATCATCTTGTAATTTTAACATTACTTCACTCGTCATTAATTTAGTAATAGAAGCAATACGTATTAATGAGTTCATTGACGGGGTTTGACGGCTATCGGGGCTTGTAGTACCAAAAGCACGATTAAGAGATTGCGTATTGTTAATCATGACAATCACCATCCCTTGAGGGTTACTTTTTTGATAAATCTGCTGAGCATACTTATCAAAAATCTCCCGACTATTATTCGCCTTTGGTGATAAGGTGGTTGGCCATTGTGACAATTCAGGCACATTATGTTGATTAAACTTAGCGGGTAACGTTGGCGTTACCGTTGCACGTTGACTACAGGCATTGAGCGTAAGTAGTGCAACAGG
The DNA here is from genome assembly GCF_963886535.1 of Proteus sp. G2675. NCBI lineage: Bacteria > Pseudomonadati > Pseudomonadota > Gammaproteobacteria > Enterobacterales > Morganellaceae > Proteus > Proteus sp. G2675. Next base: position 72,258 of record NZ_CAWPCB010000037.1, on the reverse strand, counting down.
AATGAGGAGATATTTTAGGAGATGTTTTTTCATTTTATGATCAACATAACGAGTAAGGTGAAAGAAAAGAGAACAAAATAAATCAGCCATAACATAAATGGATGATTGTTTTATCGCGTTACTTTTTGTTTTTATTTATCATTTTTAGTACAGCACCTAAAACAAGCCCAATAAAAATACCGGCCATGATCCAGCTAACAATACCCATACCATCCCCTTTATAGCAGATTTAAACCAAATTTTGATTATATTATCAGAAATAAGAATGTCTATCAGAGCAATAGTGGGTTAATGAAAAGTTGATGTAAAATAGGCTGAAGGACTTCTACAAAGAGATTTTTTGTGAAGGACATCATAAAAATCTTATTATTGGTTATTTTTTGTACATAAAAAGGGTGAAAAAAACAGGAAAGTATTACAAAGGTGTTACAATCCCCCCTAAATTTTGCCTATTTTTACTTTATTATTAGCTTTTCTTTATTATTCGGTTAACAGTTGTTTATCAAGTAAATGTTAATTAATGAATTTATATTCTTTAAATTAATTAGTTTCTGGTTTTATATTCTAGACATATATTTAAATTATCCATTTTCAAGGTTTTTGTAAAGATACTCACTCTACGTGTTATACTTTGTAATACTTTAATTGTTGTGAAACATACAAAGAAAACTTAATATAATCTCATCAAATCGACAGCTAAACACTAAATGCGAGTAAAGACGTATTAACAAAATTAACAAGGGAAAATGGTTAAAGAGAAATAAAACATAACAAGATGAAAGGAAAGCGAATAAATAAAAAGAGAGTAAAAAATCGCCGTAATAAAATAATAATGAATTAATCATCAGTATAAATAAATCTATTTTAATAGAGGGCTTTTTATTTAAAGATAAGACTTTTATTTAACTAAGTATTATTATCTTAAAAATAAAATAGTTTAAATAACAGTAAGTAAATCAATGGATAGGGAAATAAAGCTATTTATTAACTATATAGTTAAAGAAATAGTTAGAGGCTATCTATTTTAAATAACAATATATATTAAATATAACACTCTATTTAGAATAAAAATTCTTCCTTACACCAGGGAAGAAAAGGGCAGTGACATTAAAAAAATAACGATAGTCATAAAAATAAAATTAAGCCCTTAAATTGCAGTACCGTCGGATCAAAACACTAACCCAGTTTTGATCCTTTTTTTATATCTCGTTATATATAATTCAATATATCGATTTTATCTACTACTCAGTTATAACGATGACAACAGAAGATAATCCATTATGCACAAATAAATGAAGTCAGTGTGCTAAGAGACTTAGGGATTGAGACTTGTTAAATTCAATGTTGCTTATCGATAGATGAATGTTACAAGTTTGCCCCATTCATAGAAGAACGATAAGATAAATGCACTTTTTTTCGCCAATCAAACTGAAAACCAACAATAATTGTTGCGAGGGTTCCTCACGCAAGTATAATGAGCCTGTTTTCCAAACACACTTCAGTGCCGGAGTGGCGGAATTGGTAGACGCAGTTGATTCAAAATCAACCGCCTTCGGGTGTGCCGGTTCGAGTCCGGCCTTCGGCACCATAAGAACATCAAGAGACGTCAACGGACGTCTTTTTTTGTATCTGAAATCCCAGTTTTACAAGGCTTTTTCCCACTTTTCAGTCTTCCCAAGTATACTAAGGTCAACCCACATCAAGTACCTGCTGTTGGTATATGTGTTGGTATCTCTCGATTCGATAATAGTTTGTACCAACGCAAGGAGATAAATTATGGCTCTTACTGATGCTAAAGTCAGGGCTGCTAAACCTTTGGATAAATCGTATAAATTGACCGATGGTGATGGTATGCACTTGATGGTACATACCAACGGCTCAAAATATTGGCGTTTACAGTATCGTTTTGGCGGTAAGCAAAAAATGTTAGCTCTGGGTGTTTACCCTGATATTTCACTCGCAGAAGCCAGAGAGAAAAGAGATGCCGCCAGAAAGTTAATTGCTAATGGTTTTGATCCAAGTGAAAAACGCAAAGAAGTGAAAGAAGAGCAGCAAAAAGAATTTAATACATTCGAGAAGGTTGCACGTGATTGGCATGCAACCAATAAGAAATGGTCGGAAGGGCATAGCCATAGAGTCCTCAAAAGCCTTGAGGACAATATCTTTGCGGCTATTGGTAAACGCAATATTACCGAACTAAAAACTCGTGATCTACTCGAACCTATTAAAGCGGTAGAGATGTCTGGACGTCTTGAGGTCGCTGCACGTTTACAACAACGTGTGACAGCTATTATGCGTTATGCCGTACAAAGCGGTTTAATCGACTATAACCCTGCACAAGATATGGCTGGCGCAGTTGCGACAGGCAAACGAGTTCATAGAGCGGCATTAGAGCTTAAACGCCTACCTGAGTTCTTACAACGCATCGATGATTATAAGGGAAGACCTTTAACTAAACTTGCAGTCAAACTTACCTTGTTAGTCTTCATTCGTTCCAGTGAGCTGCGCTTTGCTCGTTGGGATGAAATCGATTTTGAAAATGCCATGTGGACGATCCCTGCGGAACGCGAAGCGATAGAAGGGGTTAAACACTCACATCGCGGATCAAAAATGCGTACTACTCACTTAGTCCCTTTAAGTCGACAAGCTATTGAGATCTTAAAACAGATCTATCAATTCAGTGGTAACCATGAGTTGATCTTTATTGGCGATCATAATCCAAGAAAACCAATGAGTGAGAACACGGTAAACAACGCATTACGTGTGATGGGTTATGATACTAAGACAGAAGTGTGTGGTCATGGTTTCAGAACGATGGCGTGTAGTTCGTTGATTGAGTCGGGTCTATGGTCGAAGGATGCAGTAGAAAGGCAAATGAGCCACCAAGAGCGCAACTCAGTGAGGGCTGCTTATATTCATAAGGCTGAACATATTGAGGAAAGGCGACTGATGGTGCAATGGTGGGCTGATTATCTGGATGCGAATAGGACGAAGGAGATTTCACCTTTTAGTTTTGCTAAATCGGGTAATCTTGTCCACTCCCCATTAAAGATAATTTAAATTAGGTTATTGAGTTGTTGGGGTATAAAGGAAGGCTAACAGGGCATGGCTTCCGCCACAGGATGAGCACAATTTTGCATGAGAAAGGATATAACTCTGCATAGATTGAAATCCAGCTTGTTCATATCGATAAGAATGCGATCCGTGGCACGTATAATCATGCTCAGTATATGGATGGACGCAGGGAAATGATGCAGTGGCATGCGGATTATATGGATAAGTTGGAAGTGTCCACTTTATTGGGAGCAACTGGAACACTCTAATCAAAGTTGTTTCAAATAAAGAAAAGTTAACAAGGGAAATTAATAGCCACCTTTACGTCTAAACGTAAAGGTGGCTATTTTTATTATTTTATAAAGCATGAATAGAATAGTTATTTTGAGAACATAACTCTATCAATTTCCCAGTAGTCAAGAAGGCAAAAGAGAATACTTCGAAGATTAGAACTAGCTGTTTTATGTGATAGGAAATCACGAGACATTGCTAAGTGCTCAAACTCTTTAGCCACAGAAAATAATGTCATAGCTACATCATTTTTCGAAAAGAAATCACCTAGTATAGTTGTATTCAATTGAGATAATTGATTTTCAACATTGAGTCTTACTTGCTGGGATATGGCTAAGCCATCGTTGGCATGTTCTTCTACAAGTCGCATTGAAATATCTAGTATTTTTTTCATACCAGAACTTCCTCTAGAACCATAAGTAAATCCATCTTTGATCAAAATATTACGTTCAGGTTGATCTAGGAAAGATAATTCTTTCATACAATAATCTATTGAAATAGAGATGAAAGAGCAGATCAAGTAAAGGCATCGCAGCGCTGTTTCGTGTTGTATTTCTTGAGTTATAGATTGTTCTGCAAAAAATTTTCCGTGGGAAATCCATTCATTACAGCTATCAAAAGATAGTGGTTTTGCTAATAGGCCCTTTGAAGATAAAATTCGCCCTCGCCAGTTTCCATCTAATTTACTTAACGAATAATCATCTATTTTTGTAAAAAATTCTTCATCTGAAAGTCTATTAATATTTGGACTATCTGAATTAGCAAGTTTTGTTAAAAAATTACCATCAAGAACTAGCACATCAAGTTTCCTACCAAAATCTTTTACTTCTTGACGTCTATCTGTTGTTGCTACAATTGCATTTGTAGCTTTTGTTGCAATACGTAATCCCTGAACCCAAAAAATTCGTTCAATTGCTTGAGGTGTTTTTTTATTTTTTGCATCAACTAAAGTAATTTCTCGAGAAACAGAGGACGTCCTGCTATACAGCCATAAATCGATGTCTGTAACATCAAACCCTTCATAGCTGAATGGTACACCGCGAATAACGTAGTACCCAGCTTTAATGAAATAACTACGAAGTAGTTCTTCCATCATGAATCCTTTTGGTAATGTGTGTTTATATTTACTCATAAGCCACCTCCAGTCCGAAGGACAGATAGCATATCATTGGTCGCTTTAGGGCTTAATCTTCTTTGAGTTCTTCGGGTTAATTCTCTATTTTGTTCAGGCCCATTGAAAGATGTTACTGCTGCGGTGGGAAAGTTTTTTAATGAATGTTCACTTACATCACCTTGCCTTATTACTTGAAGGGCTAACTCTCCAACCTCAATTTTAAGGAGCTCAAGCATAGGGCCTGTACGTCCTTTTTTTGATCCTTGACTAACTTTAACTACACCTTTTAATTCAAGAAGCTTATAGTCCTCTGAAATTGCTTGAACGGGGCCAACACTTTCACCTCGTACTAAAGCACTTAATAAAGCATCAACCATTTGAATTTTTCCACGGGTATAAGAACTTTTAGTCATACCATATGTTATTGAGCTAACAAATGCTTTAGCAAGATCAAATGCATCATCAACCATAGAGTTACTATATTTAGAAAATGCAGAAGGTAGCGTAATAAATCCTATATTTTCAGTTGAATTACTGACAACACTTATATCAAACAAACCGATAGCAGTAACTTTTTGAAATAATTGAGTGCCAAGAAAATTCTCAGCTTGCTCAACATTGAGACATGCTTGCTTTTTTAATGTATCTTGGAGTTCATTTAATTTTATTTGCTCATCTGGTTTAAGTGAGTCAAGGACAGCCTTTATTTTTTTTGTTGAATCTCGGCGAAATAGATTACCATTGAATAGCAAGGTGTTGTTATTATCTAGCTTTTCAGAATCAACAAAACCAATTTGTTCGGCATTTGTAAATAGTTGGTTTAATTCCTCCGATGCTAGTTTATATGTATCTGCTAATTCCGTAGCAACATCCTTTATAAAAATAGGTGACATTGAAGCTCTTTCTGCAAGCGAAATAGATGCTATTTCGCTTGCTTTTGGTTTTAAGCTATCAAAAAGGTCAGATGTGTGTTGAAGTGCAGATGTAGTTGTTACACCTAATACAGCAATACCACCAGTAGCTGTATCTATAAGTTGTTGTTTCTTTAATACATCAATAAGTTTGGGAAGTTCAAATGATAAATTGATGTTTGCAGCCGTAGCTAACACGGATAACTTATTGTTATCTAAGGTTGTATCTTTATTTGCAGAAATTGCAGATAATAATATTCCTGCTTTCCCTGCCAAATATGTATTATCATAACCAAATTGGTTGGTAACACCTTGTAATTTATTAGTATGATGTATCAACCACGATCCTTTAATTTTCTTATCCATTTTTTTTCCTTAAGAGATTAAATTTAATTTAACTCATTGATATACAATTTAATTTAGATTGAAATAGGAATGGGAATAGGCAGTCGTGGCTGTATTTCGATTAATTTTGTATTGGATTTAAGGATATCATTAAAAATATCTGGTGTTTTAGGTGCTTCGAGAGATACTATAAAAGCATATTTAATAATTGCTGCTTTAGAACCAGATATCTGATCACCTCCATCTCTTGCCATGTAATGGATTTCAAAACACGGATCATTGAGACTACTTCCTAACTTTCCTTTTTCTTCATGCAAAACAGACTCCCATTTTCCAGCATCCGAACGTAATTCAGCTTCAGTCGCAACTGTTTTCTGTTTAAAAAATGTATCTGTTTTATCAGGTGTTGGTCGCCATGTAATTTCTATACCTGCTTTTGTATACATAGATGTGTCTTGAGGATCAACTGGACTAGAAAAACAGCAGGTTGCCTTAATTTTTACCTTTCCAGTTATTCCATTTTTCGGTATTGGTAATGGAACCCTAAGATATTTGCCAGGGTAGAGTTCGCCTTGATATAGAATTTTAGCGGTACCATCTGGAGACTCGACAATTTGACTAATTGAATTGGGTATTTTCCCCCAACCAACTTCTGTTTTTTCATGCGTTGATTGATCTGCTGAATTAATCAGTAGAGCTTTAATTGCTAGTGTCGATATTTCATACCCTAAAATTGCACGTATACCAACAGCATATCGTAGGAGATAAGGTGCTGAAAAACTTGTTCCACAAATAGGTGTTAACTTTCCAAAATCAATAGAGCTTGGTATATGGAAATATTGTTTTGGTGTCCCACCAAAAGTAACTAGATCAGGTTTTACTAAACCAGGAGATCGACCAGGACCAACTGCGCTATAAGATGCTCGTTTCCATCCTGAATCAACTTGATCAATGGCTCCTACGGAAAGAGCATTTACACAGTCAGACGGAACCTGAACCCGATCTAAGCCTAATGAATTGTTACTGTTACCATTATTTCCTGCTGCGATTGTCAGAAACGTTTCACCATCAGATAAATAAGTATCAATTAATGAGGTCCATGGATGAATTTCATCATCATCAATAGGTAGATCAGGCCCTAAACTTAGATTCATGAATTCATATTGTCTAGATAATAATATGTCTTCTAGGTGTGAAAGTGTTCTATAAAGTTCATATGGGTCTTCTTCTGCAGTTTTTTCGTCTAAAACCCTATAGTGATCGACATATGAAAATGGTCTGGGTGCTTCTTCATCAGGCCAAAGAGGACCAAAAAGAAAAGCTGAAGTTACACCTAAACCGTGTGATGGTCCATCAGGCAAATCATTTGCTGATGGATCAGAAAGATTATAGTTTGATACCCATGGCTCTAATACATGTCTATCAGGAAGTCCACCATCAAGAATGGCTACTCGAATATCAGAAGCGTAGGGATGTACGTTTGGTAGATTTACATCAGCTCCTATACTCATACCTCTAGTTAAAGGTCTAAAAGATCGCATTGAAGGTAATGGACGGATAACTCTTACAAATGAAAAGGCTGCAAGAGTTATCAATTTATTATCATCTCCAGCCATAGGAACAAACCAAAGATTGGAAACTTCAATAGCTAGGTTTTCTTTAGGTTGAAAGCCCAATTCTATTGCATAATTGATGAACGCATTTTTTATAAACTCTGAGTTCCCACCAGGAATTAGTTGTAGGCCAACTTCCCAATATCCATCATAGGCAGCAGAATTCGCTTTTATCTTTTCGCGTTCATCAACTGTTGCTATACTCCAAATACGAAAAAGATCTGATGCGCCAGGGCTATCTTCTGAAGATAAAGATATACTTTTGGTAAATTCAGCTAGTCGCTCCCGTTTTCCTGCAACAAATATTTGAGTTGTAGGGGATTCTTTTGGTTTTCCGACTCTAGTCCACCGATCTGGTAATACATTTGTACTTTTGCTACCAACCGAACGAACTCCCATCTCTTTAAATAATGCCCTTGGGAAATGTCCTTTTGCAATGTATGAGGGATGTAACGTAATTGCGCTCACTGCAAAGTCTTTCGGGCATATATCAGTACCTAGTGTACTTAACTCTTTAGCTGTTTTTTCGAATTGTGGTTTCAGCCGAGCAATGACCTCCTCAAATGTATAAATAGGGTCTACACTAGGATTTATCCTTGGTGGTGGTTTTAATGATGTTAACTCTTCTGCTTTACCGATAATATAATTTTTTTTCTCACTCACTTTGATTCTCCTTACCCATGAGTCTCTTGCGAATAGTATCTCTACTTACATTGGTAACTTTTGATGCTTTTTGCTGCGTAAATCCAAATTGACTTACTAGTTTTACCGCGAAATTAATTTTTTCAGTTTTAGTTTTTGCATTTAAATCAAAATTAATCTGAGAAATAAAGTTGGAATCAAAATCATCCGGTTGAAGTAAATATAGTCTACGTAAATGAAGTATCTCACGCTTTATATTACTGTAGGATTGCCCGTAAAAATTTTCTTTTAATAACTCTAACCATGGCTCTAATACTTTAAAATCTTTACCGGAATATAAACGGATAGCTTCACTAACTTGCTTATTATTGGGTAATGAAAACGTAATTTCACAGTCAAAACGACGCCATAAGGCAGGATCTATTAGCTCTGGATAATTTGTAGCTGCGACGAGTAACCCTGTAGCAGGCCAGTCTTCGAGTTCTTGAAGCATAATGGTTACAAGTCTTTTTAGTTCGCCAACATCAGATTCATCTGTACGTTTTTTTGCAATAGCGTCTATTTCATCAAGTAAAAGTATCGATGGGTGAGATTTAGCATAATCAATTACATTCCTAAGGTTGTTTCCTGTTTTACCCAAAAAACTACTCATTACTGTTGTTAAATCAAGTGTATATAAAGGAATATTTAGTCTTGATGATAACCATTGCGCAGTCATTGTTTTTCCAACTCCCGGAGGACCACTAAAAATAAGTGATTTTGTGGGCGTTAAACCATTTCTAGTAAGTAAGTCAATTTTTTTTCTTTCGAGAAGAACTTGTTCTAGTTGCTTTTTTACCGATTCTTGTAAAAGGGGTTCGTCGCGATTGTTGATGTCTACCTGTTCTTTAAGGAGATTCAAAGGAATGGCGGGTTTATCATCAGTTTCATTTATCGGAAGATCGAATGAGTGGGTCTCTTTTCTCATTATTTGATGAGACCTAACTGGCTGAGTTTTTAGTAACTCTTCAATTTGTTTAGCTAGTAAAGGGTTACTCTTTCTGAGTGAGCGAATATGTTTGGCTAAGTAAAGCCTTAAGTCTTTATCCTTACCCTCGAGAGCTAGTTTGATAACGCTGACTAAATCTAGTTCCATTATAACACCATTGTCAGTTTGATTTGTAATTAATTGATTTTTAATAAATAAAACAAACCAATAACTATGACTAGTTTTTCATTAAAAAAACATTATAGCCTTTTCGCATGATAAATCTAGATGTGCTGTGTTTTTTCACAGTGTGAAAATTGTTAGTTCCATTTCTTGAGTCAACAATTATAGAAGTGATATGATTTTTTGACTGAATAGCTGATTAAATTTTATAGGTTAGCAAACAATACATACTCATCGATGATCCTAGTTAGGCCCCTGTTCTTCATCGGCCTGCCAATGATCCATTCCACCAGCTGTTCTTCAGTTCTCATCTTTAGGGCATTCAGCCAATCATCTAAAGGAAAACCCAGCATCAAATCATACAAGTACAGCCACATCACTTTATGGCGTAGATCAGGTTCATTGAACTGCTTGAATAGGCTAATCAGTTTATTAGCAAATGAAAGTTGTCCAAGGCGAACGCATTCGCTGAGAAGAATCCCCCTCTAACATGGGTTGATAACGTAGCAGACGGTTATCAACCATTAACTCACATCCATATCAGACTGTACTGATAATGGCTCAGGGAACGTTCTACCGTCGATTAAACGGTACAGGCATAGCGGGTGTGCTGTCGGTGCCAGGAAAGCGTATATCTGCTAGTATCCGCTGGACTATATAGGGATGTTAGATGCCGTGATTGATAGTGAATTTAGTAAAGCCATTTAGCTTGTATTGATAACGGCGTAGCTATGCCTCATGAGAGTCATGATACTTTTTCATTGTTAGGTTTCCGGTGTGATTTAAATGTTGATGCTATCAGCGCAGAAAGGGTAGCGGTACGATGGTTACGCTCTGGACTCGGCAATACGTGCTTGTAACCAATTTTCAACTTCGCTCTTTAACCAGCGAGAGCTACGACCCAGCTTTATAGGCTTTGGAAACTCTCCATCTTGGATCAATTTATAAAACCACTTGTCTGTTAGTCCCGTTAAACGGGTTATAAATTTCATATCAACAAATTGGTCATCTAATAAGGGAATCGCTTGAGTACTCATTATTGAACTCCTGTCTTTAAAGTTAAAAGGCAGAAGGGATATCGATAAATGTTTAGGGATATCTCTCTTCCAAAAGATATCCCCCTCATGTTTTTTATTGGTAGATTAACGGCTGCATCCAAAAGAACGCTCGCCATCACCATAATATTTTGTATGCTCTTTGGCTAAGTAACTACAACGCTGGTTTAATTCGAATATCGTACTTTCATTGTTGGTATTATTGTTATCTAGCCAAGTAACTGCATTGTCTGGGATATGAACTAAATAACGCTTGTCAGGGAAGTTAACATCTATAGCACTACACCATGCTTGTTGTATGAATACATAGAGCGTCCCTTCGGTTTTAATAAAGTCGCCAAGACCCCAATAGACATCTTTATTTAATAGCAAAAGTACATGGTAGTGTTTTTTGTTTTTTATCTCACCAAACTCTCTGACCCATACATAAAACAAAGGGCATGAATGGTTACGCTTCCATATTTTATTTTTACGTTTTAGGTCAGCATTTATTTTTGCTTTTAACGATTCAAAAAATCGGGTGATGGCATTGGAGTCACTTAAGTGAAGTATATCCGATGAAGGAAAGCGCAAGTCCACTCGAATAGCAGTAACTCGATTATAGGTTAAGAGTGATTTACGGATGGTGTGGTTTATCTTTTGAATGTAATGCTCGTTGTAGGTGTTTCTAGACATGATTGATACCTTTGGTTGGTTTTATTTTCATATCTAGAATGGATGTTGTTAAAAATAAGAATTCATCACTTTAGAAAAATGATGAGCATATGAATTAGTGAGTCAGTGACAGGGTAATGATTAATGTTCTAGGTGTAGTTATGGGATAGGTTTTCTTTATTAAGATAATACTATACCAACACGGCAAGGCTCTTCTCTATCTCATCACCGATGACCGTGACAGAGCGCTTTTGAACAAAGGTGAACTGATACTTTTTCAAGTAGATCAACTCTGATATTAATTTATCTAAAGATTATCCTTCATTCTAACTATAATTTTACTATTATAGTGATATTTAGCACGTAAATCCTGTTTCTTACATGATACAAGGTAACTATAAATGCTACGTAAAATACTGCGTTAATTGCTAGGTAAGGATAAAATTTTATGATAAAAATTGACGATGATTACTTAGGTTACAGGCAGATATATGCAATAGAGTTTTATTTGTTAAAAAATAAAATCGTAATAGATCAAAACTTTAATATTGGTCATTTCACTGATAATAGAAAAGGAAAGTCTAATCGTGATCTGTTAGATGAAATAAAATTGTATATGTCAGAAAGAAATACTTTTTTAAATTTTGAAAATTGCTTGTCTTGTTATAAAGAAAATTTAATTGAAATTGGAAAAATAAAATCTTTAAAGAGTGAACGGATTTTACTTATAGTAATGAATTATTTAATGATATTTTATAATGAAAAACTAAAAGAGAATGAAAATAATCACCAAATAATGACAATGAGTAGTTATTCTCCATTTGACCTTGATGAGATGATAGGGAACGATTCTTTATTAAAATATGTAATTTGTTTTATTGACTATATTTGTATGATGGTGAGTAAAAGCAATTTTGAATTTTTATTTTTGGATTTTTTAAATAAAAGTATGTCATATGTTAATAAATATAAAAATGTATTTTCATTTATTAATAAAACCGATGATTCATTAGATTGGTTGATTAAGAGAATGGTGAAAGAAGATGTGGAGATTTCTCGCGACATAGCTCTTTTGATAAGGAATGAAAAATGGAAGGTAATTAACTCTTGCTTTGATTACTGGGCAATCACTTCAAATCCTAAACACGTGGATTATTTTCTTTCCAGAACAAGAAAAGCATGGAGTCAAAAGAAATTCCGTGATGGCGTTAAAGGTAAAGAGGTATTGAATACCTATATATCTAAAGAATCAAAGTTAAAATTAAAAAAAATAGCAAAGCTTCATAATAAAAATATTAATGAAATTATTGAAGCTATGATTGATCAAATTGACTTACCAGAGGAACCATTAAAAAAGCTAATATTGACAGCTAAAAAGGCAAATTAAAAAAACTACAGATATATATTATTAGCTTGAATAGCCACAATGATTTTTCAAGGATGTAATATGAACCTACAACCCGAATTAGGAAGGGTGATATCCGCCTTTCCTGCTTCATTTAAAAATCTGTTTTTCAACCAACTTAATCACCTAATTAGCTACTCTCCCACCATTGGCCTGATGGGAAAAACAGGGGCTGGAAAATCCAGCCTTATCAACGCTCTATTCCAATCAATCCTATCACCTGTGAGTGATGTATCCGGCTGTACACGGCATGCTCAGCGCTTCAGTATGACGATGAACAATCACACGCTTACCTTTATAGATTTACCCGGCGTAGGTGAAAGCCTTGAGCGAGATAAAGAGTATCACCAGCTCTATCGTAACTTACTGCCAGAGCTGGATTTAATCATCTGGGTACTTAAGGCCGATGATAGAGCGTGGTCTTCTGATGAACAGTGTTATCGCTTTCTCACTGAGCAATGTGGCTACCAACCTAAGCGATTTCTATTTGTGCTAAACCAAGCAGACAAGATAGAGCCTTGTCGCCAGTGGGATGAATACAAGCATCAGCCATCCCCGGAGCAAGCGGCTAACTTAGAATTGAAGCAACAAGCCGTGATAACCGCATTTAAGCCGCATCATCCTGTGATGACGGTTTCTGCGGCAGAAGGTTACCAACTGACTGAATTAGCAGAGCAATTAATACAGGTATTACCGGCAGAGGCTAGTAGCGGTGTCGCTAGGCAACTGAACAATACTTACCGGACGCAATCTGTAGAAACTTCGGCACGTAACGATTTTGGGCAATGTGTCAGTGATATTGTTGATACTTTAATCGACATCATTCCGTTGCCACCACTGATAAAAAGTACGATTGGTACGGTCAAAAATAGCATCGTCTCCGTCGCTAAGTCCCTGTGGAGCCTATTCTTTTAGCTTCTTAAATTAACGCAACATTAATGACATCTAGCGCCACTCCTTAACGGGATTGGCGCTTTTTTATTTCTTTTTATTGGAGTATCAACTTATGAATCATTCAACTGAATCTGCTATCACAATGGAATTAGTCCCTGATGAGCAACGCCTAGATTTTTGGTTCAACCATTTTGGTGCAGTAAAAGGCTGGGCTACCTTTGAAGTGGTGATCTTCACCACGATGGGTCAATTCTGCGACGAATATCATGGCGGTTACTGGGAGTACGGCTCGCTTAATAATGGCGGTGCCTTTATCTACCCCGATATCAACGCAGATACCTTAACCCTATTCAACATGCACAACTGCAATGAAGCCACCGTGAGCCAAGAGGCTGCAGGGATTGCGGTGTGTCTGATCTTGTACAGCATCTGGTCATTCCAAACAGAAAGTGAAGTGATGTGCGACCGCTTTTATCAGCTGCGTGACTACGCTTCACAACATCCCGAGTCCGCTGCCATTTTCCACTTAATTGATTAATCAGGAGTCTATCATGAGTTTATTAGCTTCGCGTTTTGGCTCTGCTAACAGTATTCGCCGTGACCGTCCACTCACCATTGAAGAATTATTTCGTACTGTACCGAGCGTTTTCTCCGAAGATAAGCATGGGTCACGCAGTGAACGTTATACTTACATTCCCACCATCACCTTGTTAGACAGCCTACAAAAAGAAGGCTTTTACCCGTTCTTTGCCTGCCAGACTCGAGTGCGTGATGTCAGCCGTCGAGAGCACACCAAGCATATGTTACGACTTCGGCGACATGACCAAATTACGGGCGTACAAGTGCCTGAAATTATTTTGCTCAATAGCCATGACGGTTCGAGTAGCTACCAGATGTTGCCGGGACTCTTTAGAGCTGTATGCTCCAACGGTTTGGTGTGCGGTGATGTATTAGGTGAAGTGCGTGTACCCCATAAAGGGGATGTGGTGGGGAAAGTGATTGAAGGGGCGTATGAGGTACTCGATACGTTTGAGCAAGTGGCTGAAAAACGCGAAAGTATGCAGTCGTTATTGTTACCCCCACCAGCCCAGCAAGCCTTTGCTGAAGCGGCTTTGACCTACCGCTTTGGTGAAGAGTTCCAGCCAATCACACGAGAGCAAATTCTACAGCCTCGACGCGTTGAAGATAAGAAAGAAGACCTTTGGACGGTGTACCAACGTTTACAAGAAAACCTGATTAAAGGGGGATTATCAGGCAGAACCGCAAAAGGTAAACGGGCCCGCACTCGTTCGGTGAATGGGATTGATGGCGATATCAAACTTAATAAAGCCCTGTGGGTGATGGCGGATACCTTATTTAACCAACTTGCTCCTCGCCAGCCCAACTAATTTTCCCGCCCTGACAGGTTGTGTCGTTACGCCCTACCTCCTTATTGTTCAAATAATCGACATAACATTATTTATCAATAAATTACTTGTAGTGGTTTTTCACTAAAAAGCCTAATGATAATTTTTCCCAACAGACATAACCTGTCAATCCCCTAAGTTAAACTCCCTTACTTCTTAATTTCCTAACGTCCGTTATTGAGAGCAATACGTTATGTTTCAGACCAACCGAAAATATGACCGCATGGCTGTGCGACTCTCTGCGCTGATTGCCCGCTTAATGGCGGGCGAAAGCCTAGTGCTCTCATGTTTAGCCCAAGAATTCCATGTTTCTGAACGCACGTTACAACGGGATTTACGTGAACGCTTGGCTTATCTGGGTGTAGAAGGTCGGCAAGGTTGTTATCGCTTGCCCATCAATACGCTAAAAGCTTATCGAGACAAAGATATTCTTACCTTTGTGAAACAGATTGGGATGACTCGATTGTTTCCGGGGCTAGACAGCCGCTTACTGGGATTACTGCTAACCCAACAACCCCATGCACCTTGTTTGATTTGGCACCACGCCCATAAGATTTCGGCTTTGCATGCCGACCATTTCTATCAATTGGTGTATGCCATTACCAGTAAGCAATCTATTAGCTTACTCACACCTGAGCGTCGTTTTAATCCACTACAACCTTATCAACTGATTTACCGTGAAGGCCAGTGGTATTTACTGGCTGAATATCATCAGCAAGTGCATGTTTTGCTGTTGGAGGATATCCAACAAGTTCAGCCGCTAAATACCCCCTTCACACCGAAACATGCAGTGATGCAATTGTCACAACAAAACAGTTTTATCGCAGCCTTACCGCATTTTCGATTGATATCACAAGTACTTACCTCTCTTCCATCACACAAAGAAAGGAGCCGACCATGACGTTATTAACCTCACCAGCATCGCATCCTACACATTGCCCTCACTGTTCTTCAGAGCAAGACATCATTGCATGGGGCTCAGGCTGGATGTGCCGCGATTGCGGTTACGAATGGGCCATGCCTATTCAAAATCACCCTCACACCGTGAATTCATCATCACATAAGGAAGCTTAGAAATATGAACACAGTTTCACACTTACAACTGGGTTTAGAACGGATCGCTGTCGTTATCAGTATTTTGTTATGCCTTTGGATCACTGGCGTATTGCTAACACATTTCCAGCTTATCGCTCTCATCATGAACCCGTATGGGATCACATTGATGTACTTCGTTTTATATCTCTTTGCTCTGGTTATCCCACAACTCTTGGCGCAATTGGGCTTATGGGTTTTGAGTGCCTTTATGGGAGTTGATTATAAAATCCATTTCAACCCCAAATTAGTTGCCATTATCTCGTCCATCATTATCGGATTAGCCCTCTCTAGCCTACTGATTATCATGTCATCCGGTTGGCTATACGGTTTTACTGAAGGAGTTGCTACTACAATATTGTTGATTGATTTACTTATCGCCAGTGGTATTGCCTTTTATCTTCATCGGCGAATTCGTCACTGGATTTCAGTGCGACTAAACCGTCAGTCATCACATTAACTATGATCAGCAATTTTTGTTGTGGATACCTTATTCACCATTCACCCGATAACCACCGAATACGCCATATCAGGGAAAAACAAGCACCCATTAGACGGTGTTCATCAAGCGTCAATCTGACGTTTCTATTTATGTTGATAGGAATTTATAATGAAAAAATATGTATTCGTAACTGCATTAGCCTCACTGTGGTTGATAACATCACCAGCTTCTGCCACCAGCCAGCCCCCTAAAAATACCATCTGGGAGTATAAAGGTGATGGCGGTAAAACCTTATGGCAAGTGTGTGGAAGCCAAAACAGTACCTGTAGGATTGTAGGCTCAACCAAGCATTATGTTGCTGTACTGAATCATAAATCCGCATCAGGTTGTGCATTTGGTGATTTCTACATCGTGGCAAGAACTGACGGAAACTGGCAACAACGCGATACAGGCACTTGTAGCCCTAACGCCTACGTCCAAAAAGGATACATAAATAACGGGCAATATTCGTCAGTTGATATTGGTGTCAACGGTACTATCGTCAAACGCTATCCGATAGGTTACTGGAACCAGCAAAAAGAATTATCAGGTAAAAAACGCCCACATTGGAAAGAAAAAGACCGTACTAAAGGTGGATTGCAAACCAACCAACAATAAATAACATTCTCGCTACCGTTACTTGCGGTAGTGAGGGCAATAAAAGATAACTAAAGGTAACGTAATGAATAAGATAAAAAGCCTATTTGCGATAGGACTATTAGCAGTTAGTGCATTTAGCTTGGCTGAAGAACAACAGCGTTATGCGAGCATCACGCATACAAGTTCAAACTTTATTAACCAAGGTTACTGTGGTTACTCATTTACCCTTGATAATGGCGGTAGCCATATGGTTCTAGACCACGCGGAGTTTGGTGCGCTTGAGATAACCTTGAGAATGAAAGATAGGCAAGGAAAGGTATTAGGGGATACGGTACTGGAAGTGGAACCTTTTGGCGATTCTAGCGCAACGCGTGCCACCTTTGCAGGACTGGAAATACCTTGTGATGATGTCGTTGAGTTTGAAGTGGTTAAAGCGGTAGAAGATCAGAACGGGCGTAAGGTTGAATTACCACTATCAATCTTTGAGGCGAATAATCCAGAGTTGGCGAAGATGTCGGTGGCTGGAAAAAAATAATTTTAGTTGTATTTATTCTGCCCTAAATGGAGAGCATTACAATCAGCGTTTTATATTAGCTTAATAGTTTGACTTGATAGTATTGATACTATCAAGTCAATTTTTGGTAGTGAAAACTAATTATCAACCAAAGCCTAGACTGTCATATATAACACTACTACAAATCAGTTAAGTTACTTAACGTTGCCAATCATCAGCTATCAGTTGCCAATCAACTTTGCGAGGATTTTCACCAGTATTAGACCATACGTCCCAAAAATCAGGATCGTCAGATTGAGGTCTTTGTGTTTCAGTAAGCTCTCTCATTCTAACTAAAACCGGAAGTTCAGAAGCCCATCCTAGTAAAATAGCATGCCGAGATGGTAGAGATGGCAACTCCCTCAATAATCCCCTCATATTATCGGGAACAAGCCTATGGACTTGCTCTTGGTCTCTATCATTACTAATCCGGTGCAACAAAAAAGTATTACATTGAGACAACACTGTTGGAGATAACTCTGACGGCCGTTGGGACGAAACCACAAGACCTAATCCAAATTTTCGTCCTTCTCGAGCTATTTTTTCAAATACTTTGCAGCATATGTCGGAGACTGACTGACCCTCACTATCCTCTTTGTAGCGTTTAATAAATGTATGAGCTTCCTCTGCAACCATAACTGTTGGCAGTGGTTTTCCATTTAGCCTTCGATAACGTTGTAGTGCTTCAAAAGTAACCCTGGAAATTACAGCAGTTACCAAATGTATTATTTCATTTGGTACCAGTGATAAATCGATTACGGTTATAGAACTTTGCCCATCTATCCCTAGAAAAGTGTTTAACCAATTAGTTAAACTGATAGGCTCTTCAGAATCATTTGTTACTACACTTATTCGGGTGTCACCTAACATTGTCCGAATACGAGTCAGAAGAAACTCCACGAACTGCTCTGTACCTGTTTCTTGGGCTAAGGCTTCGAGATACGCTACAAAATCGTCACCTTTAAAACGAATAGGCGCATCTTCACTTTTCGGAAGAAGTTCTTGCTCGTCCCCACCAAGCGTAGCATGCGCATTTTTTAATTCGCTAATCAACTGATCAGTGTCGGAAACTTCAGGTTTTGACGGCCACTGTACACCTGTTCGAGTGGAGAGATACACATTAATCGTGTTTATTAGGTTATCAAAAGGTTTTTTATCGATTTTTTCATTCAACGTGGAGAGACTATTAGCCCATGAGGTTAAACTTTCAACGAAACCTTTCGCATGACCGCCATTTACATATATCTGGCCTTGGCTTGCTAATTGTCTCATTGACACGAGAAGGATACCGCAAAAGTGTTTCGCTTGAATTGTCACATTATCTTCTGACAAAACAGCATTTCTCATAGCCCTCAGAGCTCGGCGCAATAAGGGAAGTTGAACTTTTGAACTTGCTTGAGTAAAAGCAGCCCATTCAGAACTATTCCATAACCATGACGGCACTTTAAGTTCAATTTCTTCAGCATCCGTGTTAGCTTCTACACGTAATAGCTTACCCTTGTATTTTGATTTTGGTCCGAATGCTCTACTGTATTCTCCATTTGGATCAAGTATTATGAACCGAGCATTAGGAGTTTGTTCCTGTTGCAAAACTGCATCTAAAGACCATTGAATTAACCCCGCCACTGAGCATGATTTACCACTACCTGTATTACCCAAGACAGCTATATGTCGTCCAAAAAGCCTATCAGGGTCCACTTTTATTTCTGCATTGTTAGCTAGGGGGCTATCCCCTATTTTTACTCTTCTATTGTCACCTGACTCGATTATTGATTTTAATTGCTCGTCAGTGGGCAGGAGCACTGAGTCACCTACCGAGGGAAAAGCATCTGTTCCTCTTGTGAACTTGAAACCTTCGTTTTTTCTATCAACTCTTAACGTGCCAACAGGATTGATGCTGAGCTTTTTAAGTGGAAAAGGAAGGTCTATCAAGCCAAAATCTTGCAATCCCCTTCTTTTAGGGTATGGTGAATGTTCTACGGCAATCCACTCAACCTGCCCAACAAGAAATCCATCATCACTACTTATAAGTACATAACTATTTATTCGAGGAAAATTACGAGGTGAGCCACCTTGAAGCGATACGGAATCTGGAGAGTCAATCTCTAAAGAAACTCTGATTTCACTAGGCGATACAAAACCAACAGTTCCAATTCTTAATTGCTCTAACCTTTCAATTGGTAAGTAGCTCATAGTGATACCTCGGAGTCAGTTGAATTACCTAATTCTTTTGGCTGCATGAATCCCCTTTGCTTGAGCAATTCAGCCATCTTTATTGATGCTTTATCAATAGCAGGTTTAGGTAGATAGTTATCAACTAAAGTTTTAAGATCTCCTAAATGATCTCCCATTAACAGAGTGATCTGAGCTTTTCTTCCACTCTTAGTAATGAAATTCATAATTCTTCCAAGTGGATCTCCGAAGGCTATTATGACTATATGAGTCGAAGGAACTGTAAGCATGTCTTCAATTACCCTATTGATATGCTCATCACCAAAGCTATAGCCATAGGTGACTAATGTGCTATTTGGACGGCTAGTTGCTGCTGCAAAATCTCGAAATAGCTCAACATAAGGGTACTCGGCAGTTTCTCTATCTTTTACTGAATTAGGATAAATCATGAGCTGTTCATAGCTATTGCTTTCATGACCTTCGGCTTCTAAAAACGGATCAACAGAGCGTGCCCCAAAAGGTAAACCAAAGCGCCGAATTGCACTATTTTGTTCATGCCAATCAAGGGAACCATGAAGCTTAGTAAAACGCGCAACTCCTTCTAAATATCTTGGTTCGCCACGGATTCCAGGAGGATTATAGTGATAATCAACTTCTAATCTTGAAGAACGAAACACTGGAGCGATACTTCCTACAAAGCGATCTATAAGTCTCAAGCCAGCAAGCTCCGCACCTACTTCGATAATACGGTCGTAGTTTGTTGTGAAAATATGTAACCTATCGCGAGTGGCAGTTCTACTTGCAAAGCTCATCAAGAAGCTCACCAGATAATTGAATGTTTCCTCTTTTCGCTTAGGGTCAGCATTTTTAATCAAGTATTCTCCAGTACTTACAGATCTTGAAAACTCACCTAGGCATCGAGAAAGCTCTCCCCTAAGTGCTTTCAAATCAGCTTTTAGATTTCTATAAGCAACATGAGGAGCTGGAGGGTTTTCAGGTTGAGGGGTATTCAGCACTGTCAGAATTTCAAGCCCTTTAATAAGTTCATTAATAGCTCTAATTTGATCTTCTATATTTCCCTTATCGCGGCCAGCAGCTTGGGCGGCTTGGGTAGCAAATGTATCTATTTCACTTTGACATACTGCTAGGTCGCTTATCCAGCCCATTCCTGCTGGAGGTAAACCTGTAGCAGACATTTGAATAGATGTGCTTAAACCTGCACCGATCAATAAGTTTAAATGTTCGGATTGGAAGAGTGCGGTTAGCCAAGGCTCGATATTTTGGCGTAAATTCTCTATTGATATTTCTGCTTCCTGTTTTCCCCATGCACAGTTTGCCGATAGGGTAAAAGGATAAGAGTAGGAATCAGCTTGCTCGCTAGAGTTTGGTAACAGTCTAATAATTTCGGGTACACTACCAACCTTTATGTACTGAATATTCATAAACACACTTCTTTTATTTGTATAAAAAACATAATGTTGTAGGCATAAAGGAGAGCTACTAGTATGATAATTTAAGTTATTGCTTTTGAATCTTATGCCTACAAGGCTCTAAAATCCTCAGAGTATCATCTATACAACCCCAAGGTATCCAACATGCTTTCTAACTTAGCAAGGTTAAATATCAACCTATTAGCATATAAGCTCTTATGATTCAACATAGGTGGAAGAAATGCGTGAGAAGAGTTTTTAAATTTATTGATATGCACATGCAGAAATGATTTGATCAAATTCTAAAACGATTGAGAGACAATATGGGCTATGAAAAGTCATTCCCAGAGGGAACGGTGTTTGAATAGGCGGAAAAATACGGGAAATATATCATCTCATATGCGTGCCTCTTCTTCATAAATCAATTAGTAATTGCTCCTACTTAGATGAGGAGGGCTGTTAGCAGCTGATCAGCTATCCTACTCTATCTGACCAAAGATAAGCGAGTAACTATGAAGTATCAGTAGCTAACCGAGAGGCAATGATACCAGATCTTGATGCTGCATGAAGATAACTTATAAGATTATATTGTTTCATCAGCATCACGATTACTTGTATTAGATAACCATCAGAGAAAGTAAGAATTTTATCTGTTGGTACATGCGTTGGTATAAATAAATTTATACTTTAATATTTTAATTTAGATCATGAGGTTAAGTGTTATGTACGAGTCCGGCCTTCGCACCATAAGAACATCAATGGACGTCAACAGACGTCTTTTTTTGTATCTGAAATCGAGTGTTTGCAAGGTTCCTCTCGCATTTTAACTCTACCAACGTATACTCAACTCAACCGACATCAAGTTAATGATGTGGGTACATTTGCGGGTATATGCCGATTCGATAAAGTTTTGTACCCGCAATTCGGCTGCGAGGATAGTTAAAATGGCACTTTCCGATACTAAGGTTCGTTCTGCAAAATCTGAAGATAAAGCGTATAAGCTGACAGATGGTAACGGACTATTTCTTCTGGTTCATCCCAATGGTTCTAAATATTGGCGCTTCCGTTATCGCTTCGGCGGTAAAGAAAAGATGCTAGCATTTGGCGTGTACCCTGATATCTCGCTAGCGAATGCTCGAGAAAAACGAGATGAAGCAAGAAAGCTTGTTGCTAGTGGTGTAGATCCAAGTGAAAAACGCAAAGAAGTGAAAGAAGAGCAACAAAAGGAATTTAATACATTCGAGAAAGTTGCTCGCGATTGGCACGCGACCAATAAGGCGCGGTTTTTTAACTAACGAGGTGTTTCCTGTTGCTCAATATACTGGCGGATAATGGATATTGCTGCGCCACCACAACTCCCCGCGAAATAACTCGGCGACCAAAGAACCCCTTTGTAGTAATCACGTTGGGCAATATCAGGACGATCACGTCGAGGTAATCGACTCGATACCCCTTTAAGGCTGTTAACCAGATTAGATATCGCCAGTTTTGGCGGGTAATTAATCAGTAAATGAACGTGATCCCGTTCCCCATCCATTTCAACCAGTTCAACATCAAAATCAGCACAAACACTGGCAAAGTAGCCTCGCAATTTTTCAATGGCATCCTGATCAAATATTTTTCGCCGGTATTTTGTGACAAAGACCAAATGGACGTGCATCAGGAATACACAATGTCTGCCAAGGCGAATATTAGTTTCATTTTTTATAGACCAAAGTATAATAGATAATATGAAACGTCTACAAGCCTTTAAATTCCAGTTAAGACCCAATGGTCAGCAAGAGCGTGAGATGAGACGCTTTGCAGGGGCTTGTCGTTTTGTTTTCAATCGGGCATTAGCACGTCAGAATGAGAATTACGAAGCAGGGAATAAATACATTCCCTATACAAAAATGGCTTCATGGCTCATTGAGTGGAAATCTGACACAGAGACACAATGGTTGAAGGAAGCCCCATCACAACCGTTACAACAGTCACTTAAAGATTTGGAACGGGCTTACAAGAATTTTTTCCAGCAGCGTACCGCTTTTCCTCGATTCAAGAAACGCGGTAAAAATGACGCTTTTCGCTACCCGCAGGGCGTGAAGCATAACGTAGATTATAACCACATATAGCACACTGATAATTGTAAGCATGTAAGATATTTTTTCTAAAAGTGGGATCTCGGTTTTGGCGAATTTCTTGTAGTGGAAAATCAAGACGGTTAGCAATAACTTCTTGAACATTATCAGGGAAGTGTTCACTTAAAATCTGTTGTGCTAGCTTATTGATTAAACTTGGCTTTTTTATAAGAAGCTGATAGCTTTCTTGGTCAAATCCACCTAACACATTTTGCTGAATTAATTTATTTTTCGATGGTTGCTTATTATCTTTTGATAGATCGCTCTCTTTTGGTAGTTGCAACTCCCAAAAACCATCGCGAACTAATCGCCAGAAAGGCAGATTTGGATAATGCTCACGGCGAGATGGGCCAAAATTCATCAATAATTCTAATAACTGTTGATGAATTTCATTACCATAATTAAATAGTCGTGGATGGCCTTTGCGGTACTCGGAAAGCGCTAATAAGAGTAACAGTGGTTTATGGGGCGCTCTGTTATCACCTTTACGCCAGATCGTGATATTAGAATTTTCTGTTGTAGGATTTTTTGAGTATACATGGGTATTTTAGATAATAAGTGAATGGCTGAATGATAGCGAATGCGAAAGTTTATTAATATAGTCGTATAAAATCTTATTTTATAGAAGAAGTACAGAAATATGTTTAATTATTCATATCTGTTATAATAACATTGTTTTTTAATTTCTTTGCAACATCTTGATACTTAACGTAACAATAGTGATTTTAATGTCTCAAACATCTTCCTCACTCTATTAAATACAATATAAAAATAAAATGGTAAAACATCCTCTAATCGCTCATTTTTTTTGATTTTACTATTAAAAATGGTTTTATCTTTATTTTAAAGATTCTAATAGGTAAATCTGTTTTATTATAGAATAACAACCATTCTTACATTTTGTACTATTTTTAGTCGTATTTAAAAAAAAGCAAATAATAGACTTAAAATATCTATAAGTAAAAATAGCTAATTATTCTATTCTTTGAAATGCTTATAAGAAAGCATTTTTATGCTATGGTAATATTATAAGTAATATCATATTTGATATATTTTTATAAATATAGTTATTGGTGGAGATTATTTTTATCTTTAAATTTAAAATATATTTTTATTTATACATACAAGTATTAATTTTTTAACATTACATTAACTGTAAATTAGGCTTTTGTTTAGATAATAATCTTTATTAAGGTAAATTATTAAAATTTAATACTTAAAAAACGCATTTATAGGTATATCTATCTAAGTATTGTTACTACCGATCAATGCTTGTTTTTTGATAGCTGTTGGCTATCGTAATCTTTTTATTGATCGTTTTTATCAATTTGTACTAGAATCATCATTAGGGTTACCTGTCATTGAGGGGCGTATATGATGATCAATACAGTGGTAGGGAAAAGAATACAAAATAGAAGAAAAGAATTAAATATATCAAGTTCGAGAATTGCATTACAGTTAGGGATGACAGAGCAATATTATCTAAAATTAGAAAATGGTTATACTAAGATAACCGTTGATGAATTAATATGTATTGCGATTATTTTGAAAGTGTCACCACAAAGTTTATTACTAAAATCAACTGTTAGTCAGCAAAATAGGGATAGCCAATTAAATAATTATTATCACTAATAATATTATCACAATAGTGCTTTGTTAAAAAATACTCATATAGTAGTAGTTTATTGAGTAATATAGTAATGATAAGAAATTACTTTTAGGCATCTTTGATATTAAAATATAAGTATATATCTTTATTGAACGTCATAAATCAATAATTGATGATGCATATTTGATCGTTTTAAAATGTTTTCTATTACCACTCTATAGTGTTAATGCTTTGTTTTTATAGTATAAAATCAGGTCTAATGTTAAATGAAATAGTAATTAAAAGTCGTGATAGATGGCTAATCGTCACTAAAGTGAATTAATAATAACCCTCTATCTTATACTGATGGCATTTAACATCGCTGATGCGTTTTTATTTTCGCTATCTACTAAGGTGTATAACCGATTTTATTATTTAGGATCACAGTGATGGTTTAATTATTAGATTTATTAGTCAGTTAAGCCACGATTTAATAACGTGGCTTTAGTTTTATATGAGTTATTTCGTTATTGGTAAAAACTCACGTCCATAAAAACAATGAGTTGCATTACCACGGATCACTCGGTGATGAGCTAGGTGTCTCTGGTTATTAAATGAAGCTTGCTGTTGGGATAGATAATGAGTTAGATGCCAAGCAATAAGCTGTTTCGCTAATTTTTTATTAGCATGTTGGCTTCGCTGAGACTGGATCTTGACGCTAATGCCTGTTGCAATATGCGTCGCTCTGACAGCTGAACTCGTTTTATTAACATGTTGTCCTCCGGGGCCATTGGCACGCATGGTTTCAAATAAAATTTCGGTGTCTTGGATTTCTTGTGGTGGGTCAAAATAAGCGATACCGATAAACCAATTTTTGCGTTTATGTTTAGGTCTTAAAGTACTTGTACATTGCCATTGCACAGTGCCTGACCATTGTTGTGCGATAGCTTTAGCCTCTGCACCTTTAAGCGATACTAATACTGACTTTAAACCATAACGAGATGGCTCTTGCTCAAGAATTATCACATCAACTTGCCGCTGCTCTGTGACGGTTAGAAAATAATTCAATGTTTTTTCTACCGCTATACAGCATTCTTCGGGGCCTTGTGCTGAAGAAAATTGTAATAACATTATGCTATCTCCCCACTGGTTTTATAAGTAATAACCGGTTTTAAGCGGGCGATAACCTCAATTAAACCAAGACTCCTCATACTTTCTATAACAGTTTCAATTGATTTATACGATTGAGGCGCTTCCTCATAAATTAATTGTTTATTAGCACAAATAATACGGCTACCTAGTGCTGTGCGTGAGAGCTGTAATGGCGTAAATCGATGTGATAAACGGCCTTTACACTCAGTTCGCATCCACTTTCTACCCGCACCATGTGGTAGAGAATGGAGGCTTAATTCAGAGATAATAGGTTTAACGAGATAACTGTGATCACCACGTGAACCAGGAATAACCACAATATCGTGATGGGCGGGCGTCGCCCCTTTGCGATGTAACCATCCCTGTTGATTATATAATTCGCAAGGCTCTACCAGATTATGGTTAACATCAGTAATAACCGTTCCTTGTGTATGAATTTGTTCCATCATTCTATGGCCAATCAAGTGGCGATTGAGCTTAGCATAATTAAGAGCATGGTCATGGGCTTGTAAGTAGTCATTGGCAGCGTCTGTATTCGCGACCAGTCCTTGATGGCCAAATTGCTCTGTGTGAGCACGTAAAATAGATTGCCCTAAACCACGTGAACCGCTATGCACCAATAGCAATAATTGTTTTTTATTAATACCACTGTTTGTAAACAATGCTTGATTAATAACTTGGTCAATTTGTTGGAATTCAGCAAAGTGATTTCCACCACCAATAGAGCCTAATGAGTGAGCAAATGGATGATTTTGCATATCTGCAGGTAAATTATCTATCAACCATTCGATGGGCGCGATATCACTCATTTCGCTCAATTTTTTTTCTATTTTATCTAAATTGAGTTTGCTATGGTTAAATTCTGTTTGAAACAGTGTCATACCACAGCCAATGTCATTACCGACTAAAGCAGGGTAAAAACGGTTAACAGAAAAAAAAGCCGCTCCAATGGGATAACCACGACCGGGGTGTAAGTCTGGCATGCCAGTGACATAAGCCATTTCAGGAAGTTGAGAGGTTGTTACTAGTTGTTGGATTGCTTTACTTTCAATCCAAGTCTTATCTGAGGCGATATAACAAACGCGATCAGATAAATAATGAACACACTTGTCCATATTCCAATCCATATATTGTAAAGGATAAAAAATAACGTGATTGGCGGACAGTAAAAAGAAAGGATTACTTTTGAGATTGTCCGCAAAGAGTATTCATATTTGTTGTTGTCATGGGATACCTCCTTGCAGTTCTGTGAAATGGAAAATAATAAATCAGGCGAATAGTAATCACTTTTTTTCACTTTAGCAATTAAAAAAGTAGCGTGATTTTTCTTTCTGTTTACCAAAAAAAGTAAATTAGGGAACAGTGAGATTTTTCTTTTGGGTTAATAAATAATTTTAACTGAGCTTTTTCGGCAATAGGCTTCGTAATCATCTGTTAATTTTCTATCGGTGATCACGACATCAAATTGCGCTAAATCGCCCATATTGCCTGTGGCAGTTTCATCGAAGGCATGGTATTTGGTGAGTAAGATCTTGCGAATCGATTTATCCATCGCTTTTCTCTTCATATGAAGATCATCGATGTTGTAGCAAGAAACACCAAAATCGAGGTGGACACCCTCTGCGGAAATAAAGGCTTTTTTCGGATTTATGTTATCAAGGTAACAAGGCTGGAGGGGATTATAAAATGAGTCGCTTTTAGGGCGATATTCGCCACCACAAAGTAGTACGGTCGCATTTTTCTTTCGGCTTAATGCTAGGAAAACGCGGTGCGAATAACAAATACCAGTAAAGTGTAAACTCTCAGGAATAAGCTCAATTAATGTCGGAATAAGTTGGCCATTATCAAAAAATAGTACATCACCTTCAGACACCATGCCCGCAGCAAGATTAGGAATATGTAATTCTTGGGTTTGATCCGGAGTGATAATATCACTAGTCGATGTGATTAGGTTACTATGAGGTTGTGCCAACGCGACAATATAGCCACCAAGCAGTGACATCGGATAGGGGTTTTCAACATCTGAACTGAGATCACGACGAATGGTCATTTCAGATACTTCAAGGATCCTCGCGGCATCTTTGAGATGGATGCGGCCTGAGCGTTTTATGCATTCGCTAAGGCGACGCAAACGTTCATGCTGTTTGGTCTCTATCACCTAAGGATCCTTCTATTATCGAATAGCGTATCCCATATAACGATACGCTAGGCTATTAGTAATTTGATTCTGGTGCATCTGAATCTGTTACAATCGCAACACTGGCACTTGCACCAATACGTGTTGCCCCCGCTTTGATCATCTTTAAGGCTGTTTGGCGATCACGTACACCACCAGACGCTTTTACGCCCATTTTGTCACCGACAGTTTGACGCATTAAAGCGACATGGTGTTCTGTGGCACCCATTGTACTGTATCCAGTTGATGTTTTAACAAAATCAACACCGACTTCGCAACACATTTCACAAACTAAACGTACTTCGTCGTCAGTTAATAGGCATGTTTCTAGAATAACTTTTAGTGTTGTATTTCCGCAAGCGGCTTTTACCGCGGCAATATCTTGTTTTACAAAATCAAAACGACCACTTTTTAACATGCCAATGTTGATAACCATATCGACTTCTTGAGCACCTTGGCGAATAGCTTCTGCCGCTTCAAATGCTTTGGTTGCTGTTAAGCCTGCACCAAATGGGAAGTCGATAACACAACATACTTTAACATCACTTCCGGTTAGGCAAGTTCTTGCTAAAGGGATATAAGAAGTGTTAATACACACAGAGAAGAAACCGTGTTCAACAGCTTCAGCACATAATTGTTTGATTTGTGCTTCAGTTGTATCTGCAGCAAGTAGAGTATGATCGATATAATTAGCTAATGGACGCATAATCGTTTCCTTAAGAGAAGATTGTTATTTATCACTCATGTTAGTTTGGCAACATAATAGTGAGCTTTTAACGGGATAACAATCACAAATGATATTTAAATAACATGACATTGTTATATATCTATCTAAATGTAACTATTCTAACATTTTAACTTTTTCATTAGGGTGAGAGGGGCACTATGGATATCGCAGTGATTGGTTCAAATATGGTGGATTTGATCACCTATATAGATAGGATGCCAAAAGAGGGAGAAACCCTTGAGGCGCCAGCATTTAAGATTGGGTGCGGCGGGAAAGGGGCAAATCAAGCGGTTGCCGCTGCAAAATTAAATTCTAAGGTGATGATGTTAACCAAAGTGGGGGATGATATTTTCGCAGATAACACCATCATGAATTTAGAGTCTTATGGTATTAATACTCGTTATGTTGAAAAAGTGCCCGGAACCACCAGTGGTGTTGCACCTATTTTTGTCACCTCTCAATCATCCAATAGTATTTTGATCGTAAAAGGCGCGAATCAGCATCTATCGGCTGAAGATATCGATAGAGCCGCGGTAAGTTTAAAAAAATGTCGTATGATTGTGCTGCAATTAGAAATCCCGCTTGAAACGGTCTATCACGCGATTGAGTTCGGTAATAAACATCATATTCCAGTATTGTTTAACCCTGCACCAGCATCGAAAGCTTTAGATCTCACTATCGCCGCACAATGTGATTTTTTTGTCCCTAATGAGACAGAGCTGGAAATTTTAACGGGTATGTCAATTAATACGTTGGATGAAATTCGAGAAGCAGCCTACTTTTTACTCGAAAAAGGGTTTAAAAATATCATTGTTACATTAGGTGAAAAAGGGGCGTTATGGGTGAATGGGGAAATTGAGAAATATATCCCCGCCATTGAAGTTAATGCCGTTGATACCAGCGGTGCTGGAGATGCTTTTATTGGCTGTTTTTCTCATTACTATGTGCATACCGGCAATATTGAAGAAGCGTTAAATAAAGCGGTTATGTTTTCGGGTTTAAGTGTCACAGGAAAAGGCACTCAATCTTCTTATCCTAGTATTGAAGAATTTAGCGAATTTTTAAGCTCAGCAAAATAGCCATCAATGAGCCATACCTCTCACAGCTCTCCTGTTTAAAATCAGGAGAGCTTTATTATCAATAAGTTATCTTTTTTACATCGCGTTAAGTTTGTTTTTAGTTGAATGTTTTTACGGTATTGTGATTTTGTTCACAAAATAGTCATTAATAACATTGAATTAAAATTTCATTAGATGTAATTTTAATTGAAATACTATTTCATTAAGGTTATTACAATGAAAGATGATGCATTGAGTTTATGTCTTCAAAATGAAAGTAACCAAGAGACCACACAATTTTCTGAGCTAAGTACCTTAGCGTTAGTTTCGTTAATTAATAGTGCCGATATCACCGTGGCCTATGCCGTAAAGAAAGAATTACCCGCAATCGCGAAAGCCGTAGACAAAATTTGTGAACGTCTACGTCAAGGGGGACGCATTTTTTATGTCGGCGCAGGAACAAGTGGCCGATTAGCGGTATTAGATAGCGCGGAATGTCCGCCTACTTTTGGCGTTTCTCCCTCACTGGTACAAGCCATTATTGCAGGTGGGCATGATGCTATGCTTCAAGCCGTTGAGAATATTGAAGATAATCAACAAGCTGCTATCGAAGAGTTGCAACGCCGTGAGGTAAATTCTAACGATGTCGTTATTGGTATCGCAGCCAGTGGTCGCACGCCATTTACAGTGGCTGCATTACAGTATGCAAAGCAGATCAATGCATTAACGCTCTCAATTACTACCCGCGGTAAAGGTATGATGAGTGAAATAGCCGATTTATCCATCGCGCCAGATGTCGGCGCCGAAGTGTTAACAGGCTCGACAAGAATGAAAAGTGGCACGGCTCAAAAAATGATCTTAGGTATGCTAAGTACCAGTGTGATGACTCGTTTAGGTAAGGTGCATAAAAACCTGATGGTCGATGTGGTGGCCAGTAATGAAAAATTACAGCGACGTGCTGAAGGTATTGTGAGTGAAGTGTGTGGGATCACAACACAAAAAGCGGCGGAGTTATTAAAAATGGTCAATTATCATCCGCGAAAAGCCATTTTAATGTATGAGCTTCATCTGAGTGTAGAGAAGGTTGAGCAAATGACACAACGCTATCCTTACCACTCTTTACAACAACAGTTAGCCCTATTTAATGAATAACAATATCAGTCAATCCTCTGAACTCTAGCAGGCACAATTATGGCTAATAAAATAGAACATCTCGACACCTTAGCATCAGAAATAGAAAAACAGGCTGGTGGGTTTAGCAATATCGCAACCTTAACACATTGCATGACCCGTATTCGTTTGATCTTAAAA
Organism: Proteus sp. G2675; assembly: GCF_963886535.1. NCBI lineage: Bacteria > Pseudomonadati > Pseudomonadota > Gammaproteobacteria > Enterobacterales > Morganellaceae > Proteus > Proteus sp. G2675. The sequence goes on along the minus strand of NZ_CAWPCB010000037.1, from coordinate 41,264 downwards.
GATAGTTCGCTATTTAATACCGAAGCATTAAAACAAGTCGACGGTGTCAAAGGCGTGGTATTTAATGGCGAGCAACATCAAGTCATAGTAGGAATGGGAACGGCCGCCAAAGTTTATTCAATCATGAATAAACGTATGCAAAAAAACACAGATAATAGCGAAGAAACCCCTGCGTCAACACCAGTGAAAAAAGGGTTTTCTATTCGTCGTATGCTAAATACATTGGCGGCTATTTTTGTTCCTACTATCCCAGCATTAATTGGCTGTGGTTTAATTATGGGGCTAATTAATATTATCCGTTTAGTGGCTCCCGGCTTAGTTGATCAGTTTCCTGAACTCTTTAAGCTATTTAAACTGATCGGAAGCACCGTATTTGCTTATCTCTCTATTATGATAGGTATAAATACGGCTAAAGAGTTAGGGGCTTCAACCTCCATAGGTGCTGTTATGGCGGGATTATTAGCCATGCCGGGACTGGCTGATATCACATTATTTGGTGAGAAATTACAGCCTAATAGTGGTGGGATCTTCGCGGTCTTAATGGTGGTGGTATTTTCTTCAAAATTAGAACTATGGTTTCGCAGTATTGTAAAAGAGAGTCTTGATCTTATTTTAACCCCCTTTGTCACTATTTTAGTTTCTGCGTTAGTGGCAATTATGGTATTCCAACCTATTGGTCATTATCTGAATCAACTATTAGCGCAAGGCGTCTCCTTATCACTATTAAATCATGGTGGCGGTGCGGTTGTGACAGGCGCAGCGTTAGGGGGTAGTTTCTTATTCTTATTACTAACCGGTCTACACCAAGGTTTAATACCGATCCACACTGAAATTTTAAATACCTTTGGGTTAAATTACCTATTCCCTATTTTAGCAATGGGCGGAATGGGGCAAGTAGGCTCTTGTTTCTGGGTTTATTTACGTACTAAAAACCAACGCTTAAAGAAAACATTAATGGGTGCATTGCCTGTCGGAATTTTCGGCGTGGGTGAGCCTTTATTATTTGGTGTCTCTTTACCTTTAGGTAAGCCCTTTATTGCTGGTTGTATTGGCGGGGCTGCGGGTGGTGCATTAATGGCTTATTTTCAGGTTGGGATCATTATTCCATTTGGTACTGCTGGGTTATCATTAATTCCACTGGTGGGGGATGGGCAGATCATCAAATTCCTTATCGCAGTATTGGGGGCTTGGGTTGTCGGTTTTATTGCCAGTATATTAATCGGATTTACTGATCCAGAAAAATAAGTCAGAAGAAGAAAAGAAAAAGGATAATAGAATGTCAACACTGACTAAGAAACTTGAAAATTTGCGCTTACAAGGCAAAGGGACAGAGCAACGTCTCGCCCACTATTTATTAGAAAATAGCGATAATATTGCCAGTATGAATGCCGCAGAATTGGCACAAAAAGCCGGTGTCAGTAGTGCTTCTGTTATCCGTTTTTCCCGCCAAATGGGGTATGGCGGTTATCCTGAATTTAAAATTGATTATCTCTCAGAGGAAAAACAACAAAAAAGCAGTAGTGATATTCTTTATGCCAATTTAGCCAAAACAGACTCGACAGAGCAGATTATTGCTAAAACAGGACATCTATTTACTACCGCCATTCAGGATTCGATAGCGTTACTGGATGCAGCGACGATAGATCTACTCGCTGAGAAAATGATCAGCGCTAAACGGATCGTTTTATTTGGTGTGGGCGCATCTGCGATCGTTGCGAGCGATATCTTCCATAAACTGATCCGAGTGAATAAAAACACCTTATTTAGTGCAGATCTCCATGCGCAACTTGCTTATTCAGCGAATTTATCCGCGGATGATTTGGCGATTGCTGTTACTGCAAGAGGCAATACTGCGGATATTAATCGAATGCTGAAAGCGGCAAAACAAGAAGGCTGTATCACAGTGGCTTTAACACGTTTTGGGCAAGATGAAGCTACGCGCTTAGCGAATTACACATTACCTTATTTTTATGATGAGCAACATTCACAATTGGGGGTGATCACACCGCAAGTATTGCAAATGGTCGCTTTTGATGTGCTGTTTTTTAAATATATGACACTGGCAAAAGGCTCAGCGGAAAAAGCGCTATTAAAAGGGCGACAAGCTGTAATGCAAGGAAATCAATAATGTTATTTATCACCATATTAGCTGTTGGTGCGGCGATTGGCTTAATTATTAGCACAACGGGGGTAGGTGGTGGTGTTATTGTTTTACCTATATTAACGTATTTCTTTGGTATGAATGCATTAATGGCGGTGGCAACCGCAAATTTACTTTCAATGTTGATGAAAGTGACATCCTCATATATGCATTTCCGTTTGGGGAATATTCCCTTTAAACGAGCCATGATAGTCCTTGCCATTATGTTGCCAAGTACTTTTTTAGCGAGTTTACTCGTCAATTATTTAGGTTCATTAGCGCAATATCAGCAGCAAGTTGAGTGGGGGATTAATGCGCTGGTGGTGGCTGCCATTATTTTTTCTCTCTTTTTGTTTATTCAAAGAATGTTTTTCTCTTCACCTGTGATAGCTAAACAGATAACCCCATTAGCGCCTCTAAATATTAAGGCACTGTTATTGCCGGCGATTGCAGCAGGTGTTGTTTTAGGTGCCACAGGGGTCGGTGGTGGTGTGGTGGTGTTACCTTTATTATTGCGTTACGCCAATCTATCGATAAAACAAGCGATAGGTACTTCGATTTTTACGACCACCCTATTATCAGGCTCTTCTGCATTAGCTTATATGCAAGATGGTCATACCGATATTCATTTAGCATTGCTGCTGTTTCTTGGCTCTTTGATCTCTATTCCTCTATCAAAATGGCTATTAATTAAAATGCCGGATAGGGTATTTCAGTATGCAACGTTGTTTTTAATTTTATGCAGCGCTTTTATGATGTTGGCGAGATTGTTTTAACTGATAGCCATACTATGGCATTGCGTCGATTCTTTATTCTTGGTTGGTGTTTTTTTCTGGTTTTTTATGCTGTTACAACACGGAGTTACTACTTGGATTAACAAGTGATCTAGCTCTCGTTTTGAGCGGTGATAAAAAATAAACTGAAAAAAAAGGTTGTTAATTTATAGAAGTTATGTTTTTTTAGATACAGATAACAGACAAACACATCATTACATTAATTGATAGGTAACCCATGATCATCACTACTCTACTACAAACTCTACGACTAACAGCGCACATCGCGGCTGTGGTTGTTGTGCGTGTGGTGGTGGTCGTCGGCAAAGCGCCGTAACGGGTCCGAATCAACACAGTTTCGCAACCCCGCCGGCGTATTAACCGGGCGGGGTTTTTCATATCTACCGCCCATAAAGTCCGGCTTAGTAAAAAGGACACAGAACAATGGGTGCTCAACAAGATAATGCCACAGGAAAAACCTTCACTGGTGCGCAATTAATTGTTTATTTACTGGAACGGCAAGGTATCACTACGGTTGCGGGGATCCCCGGCGGAGCCGCTCTTCCTTTGTATGATGCATTAAGCCAAAGTCAGTCTATTCGCCATATTTTGGCACGTCATGAACAAGGGGCGGGTTTTATTGCCCAAGGTATGGCTAGAGCAAATGGTCAGCCTGCGGTGTGTATTGCCTCAAGTGGACCGGGGGCGACAAACTTAGTTACAGCCATTGCTGATGCAAAATTAGACTCAATTCCTTTGGTTTGCATTACGGGGCAAGTCTCTTCAGCCATGATTGGGACTGATGCGTTTCAAGAAGTTGATACCTATGGGATGTCTATTCCTATTACCAAACACAACTATTTAGTCCGCGATATCGCACAGTTGCCGGAAATTATCTGTGATGCGTTTCGTTTGGCAATGTCAGGTCGCCCTGGACCTGTATGGGTTGATGTACCTAAAGATATTCAACAAGCGACTATCACCTTAGATCAATTGCCACCGATACCACAAAAAGATGCAGCTCCAGCCTTTAATACCGATTTGGTGATCCAAGCCGCGCAAATGATTAACCAAGCGAAAAATCCTGTGCTTTATTTAGGGGGCGGTATTATTAGCTCTGAAGCGTGTAAAGAAGCGATTGAGTTGGCGGAGAAAAATAGCCTACCCACCACGATGACGTTAATGGGATTAGGTTTAATGCCACCAACACACCCGCTATATTTAGGGATGTTAGGTATGCATGCGGCACGGAGTACCAACTTTATTTTAGAAGAAGCCGATCTGCTGATCGTATTGGGGGCGCGATTTGATGATAGGGCAATTGGTAAAGCAGAAAAATTTTGCCCCAATGCGAAGATCATCCATGTTGATATTGATAGGGCAGAGATAAGCAAGATCAAACGTCCTGATATTGCCATTCATGCAGATGCTAAAGCGGTACTGTCGCTGTTATTACCTTTAATTAATATCAATCAGCGCAACGAATGGATAGATAGAGTCAATACCTTAAAACAAGAATATCCCTTAGAAATGAAAAACTCACACAATATTCTTAGCGGTTACGGCATCGTACTTGCCGCGGCAAATTGTGTTGATGATGAAGCGATTATCACCACCGATGTAGGGCAGCATCAGATGTGGGTTGCTCAAGCTTATCCACTGAATCGACCGCGCCAATGGTTAACATCAGGAGGCTTGGGGACGATGGGATTTGGGTTGCCGGCAGCGATAGGGGCCGCATTGGCAGAGCCAAATAAAAAGATCCTCTGTTTTTCAGGGGATGGTAGCATCATGATGAATATTCAGGAGTTAGCAACAGCCGCTGAGCATCAGTTAGATGTAAAGATTATTTTGATAAATAATCAAGCATTAGGGTTAGTACACCAACAACAAACACTCTTTTTTGATGAGCGTATTTATGCCGCAGCCTACCCTTATCAAACGGATTTTATTCGTATTGCTCAAGGATTTGGGTTGGATACATGTGATTTAAATCAAGAAGCAGATCCTCAGGCGGCGCTACAAGCGGCAATTGCTAAACCTGGGCCTTGTTTAATTCATGCCATGATTGATATTAACGAAAAAGTATTTCCAATGGTTCCGCCGGGGGCGGCAAATATCGAGATGATAGGAGCTTAATTTATGTCACTACAATCACAACCTATCGCACTAGAACTTATTGTTCGTAACCATCCCGGTGTGATGACCCATATTTGTGGGCTATTTGCGCGTCGTGCATTTAACGTCGATGGTATTTTATGTTTACCAATGAAAAACAGCGATAAAAGTCGTATTTGGTTATTAGTACAAAAAGATGAGCGTTTAATGCAGATGGTGAGTCAAGTGGAAAAACTTGAGGACGTAAAAGAAGTGCGTTTTAGTGATGATCTGCGCGTTTTTGAACAGATGGAAAGTTATTTAAATTAATTGCACTGTTTGTTCTGGCTCTTTTTAGGTACGAGAGAGCCAGAACCTAAATATCTAATGATGATTATCTTCCAGATGTTGTTTATCCTCGCTTTCCATCTGTAAGGTAATATGATTGATATGAAATTGTTCACGTAGTTGCTTATCAATAGCAAGGCGTAATGCTTCACTATCTACATTGGGTTGATAGACAATATGACCACTGAGGACCAACTTGCTTTGCGTCAGTGCCCATAAATGCAAATCATGGGAGCTAGCCACCCCTGCGGTATTATTAATGGTGTCTGTTACCTCAGTTAAATTAATGCCTTTAGGCACGCCTTCTAATAAAATATTCAGGCACTCTTTTAATAAGATCCATGTGCGCGGAAAGACCATAAAGCCGATTAATACCGCAATAATAGAATCAACTAATTGCCAACCGGTTAGCCAAATAATTACCGCCCCAATAATGACGCCCACTGAGCCTAACATATCCGCCCACACTTCAAGATAAGCCCCTTTAACGTTTAAGCTTTCATCTTTTGCACTGGTGAGCATTTTCATTGAGATAAAATTAATGATAAGTCCTGCTATTGCCACAACAAGCATACCCATAGACTGAATGTCAGGAGGGGAAGAGAGTCGTTGATAAGCCTCATAAAGAATATAAAAAGCCACCGCCATTAAGATCAGTGCATTCATCGCAGCAGCCAATATTTCAAAACGAGCATAGCCATAAGTTCTGAATAGATCTGCTGCTTTTCTACCTGCGTGGATCGCGATAAGAGCAAGTAAGAGTGCAAATGCATCTGTCATCATATGCATTGCATCAGAAATCAAGGCTAAACTTTCTGTTAAGTAGCCACCAATAAACTCAATCACCATAAAAGAGCCTGTTAATGCAAAAGCAATTAACAGACGTGATTCAGGTAGCGCTTTGACATCACCGTGCTCGTGGCCTGCACCCATGCTATTTATCCCCGCCATTATTAATAATACTTAGAATAATAGTTTAAATGGCGGTGAAATATAATGGGTATTTGTCTTAAGGGCGATGATGATAGTGTTGTTGATTGGGGCTAGACATGATAACTGATGCACGCATATGGCCTTCCACACAAATATAAGAGTGTGGCGCATTACCATGAAAGGCGTAAAAATCGCCGGTTTCTAATAATACGGTTTCATCGTTAGCAAAACGCATCATCAGTTTGCCAGAATAGACCATAATATGCTCTTGGGTGCCGTCGGCATGGGCTGGGCTATTAATAATTGCCCCGTGCTTCATCTCAATATGCCAAATTTCAGTAATATTGCCGATGCCAATACGGAATTTAAATTCTTGTGCATAGTCGCCAACGATAGGCTTATGTCGCTCTAAGCGAGGATATTCTTCGCGGGTAAAACTAAATAAATCACCTAATGGAAATCCAAGGGCTATCGCGATAGCTTCTAAGGTATCGATGCGAGGATTAGAATCGCCAGACTCTAATTTGGACAATGCCGCTTTAGATATGCCTGATTTTCTTGATAACTCATTAAGTGACAAGTTTCGAGATTGTCTTAACTGCTTAACCTTATTACCAAGGTATTCGTTTGTCTTTTTCGGTGATTGTGGGTTCATTGCCAATTCAAAATATTGTCAGTTTAAAAGTATAATTTCCTGTAGATGATAACATCAATTCTTCACAGACGGGAAAAGCACAGACTATTTAGACAATATTTTGTGAACAGGGTGCGCGTATCAGGCGATATTTTAAAGCATGTTTATCTATTTCTTATCCCCTATAATAAGGCAATATTTTCCATTCATTCAATATTCACTATGATGAGGTTTCTACAGCGTGTAGAAACAAAATAATATGTTGCAACAAAATTATCGTCAGTCCGAGCTTTTTGCTATTACTACTATTACAGTCAGTATTGCGGTGATAGGGATTGTTATTGGATTAACTATTCCGATGGTGGCTTTACGGCTAAACTTGGCGGGGATCAGTGAATCTATTATTGGTCTGATTTCAGCCGCACCTGCGATGGGAATGTTAATCATCTCACCCTTTGCACGCTATATTGTGCAATGGCTTGGTAAACGTTTAGCGATGTTATTAGCAACGATTATATCAGCCATTAGTCTATTGCCTTTAATGGGGAGTTTGCCATTAGAATTCCTGTTCCCATTACGACTAATCACCGGGATTGCCAGTGGTGTGATGATCTGTTTGGGGGAGACATGGATCAATGAACTTGTACCGGATAATAAGCGAGGTCGTATTTTAGCGATTTATACGACCGTGTTTACTATCAGCCAGTTGTTAGGCCCTTCAATTATTGCGTTATATGGCGTTGCTGATAAAACGCCGATCTTAATCAGCGTATTGCTTCATATTATCTCTATCGTGCTATTTTTAATGATGGATCAGAAAGTGGGCGATAAATTAGCTAAAGACTCAGAAGAGTCGCACTTTTCTATTCTTCGTTTTATTAAAGTGGCGCCTGCGATATGTGGCGGCATTATCTTTTTTGCATTTTTTGATGGCACAGTGTTGTCTATGTTCCCTATTTATGGGCTAAGTGTTGGTCATAGTGAAGCGATTGCTGCGATGATGATCAGTGCTATTTTGGCGGGAGATGCAATAATGCAAATGCCATTTGGTTGGCTTGCTGATCATATGAATAGAACACGGCTATACCGAATTTGTGGTGTCATTACATTATTAGCAAGCTTATTATTGCCCATTGCTATGCCACATACTTTAGTTATTTGGCCACTATTATTAGTGCTTGGTGCAACGGCGGGAGCCATTTATACCATTGCATTGGTACAAATTGGGCAATACTTTTCAGGAAATGATCTGATGATAGCAAATGCTTCAGCGGCGATGTTATGGGGCATTGGTAATCTTTCCGGTCCCATTTTAGCCGGTGCTATGTCTGAAATCTCTCCATCTGCGTTACCTTTTTTATTGGTGGTTATGACGGGATTATTTTTAGTTTCGACGATGGATCGCTTTAACTTGCATGTCGACACTCTAAATCGTCATACATCATAATTGCATGCTCTTTTTTACCTTATTGTAGGTAAAAGAGGGCGCTATTTTCATTAAATTAGACAATAATTTCCTGCTGTTTTATCACCCATTCAATTATTTTTTCTTTTATTATCTTTATTTTAATAATCAATGCGATACATACTATTCAAAGGTTTTTATTGGTGATTTATTAAGAATAATCCAGAAATAATAAAATGAAATAAGAAAGATTTGCCAAATGGCACTATTTTCATCTAGTTTTATCACAAGGAGGTGTATGTTTTTCAAGCAGAGTGTGATGAATACTGAGTCAATATTATCGCCAAACAAGGGAAGATGCTGTTAAAACAGTAAGTTCAAAAATGATAAAAACATAAGAAATATTTAATTAATATTTATAGTATCAAACCAAGCATTATTAATATAAACATCAATGATATTAATAAAAACAGTTGATTATAAGTACGCTTCACCTTTTAGGGTGATTGCGTTGCTAAAACAGTTTAACCAGAGGAGAAATATATCACTATTCTCCTCTTTTCTTTTTTCTGCGAACACTAGAATGTCTTTTTATGACATTTTTGCTAAAAAAGTATTTTTTTTCTTGATTCTTACCCTAAAAGCACCAGATAATCGTTTGCGTCAAATTCTCTCACTCTATCCACATTAATAAACAAACGTTTGCTTTTTCACTCCTCTGATGATTTTTTACCATTGGAGGTGATAATAATTTTAGACGTAATCGTTTTCGTTGGGGAGGGTGAACTGTTTTTTATGTCAGAGGAATGTAATGTCTGCTAATCAATCAGCAACCACAGGTAAACTGGATAATTATTTTAAGCTTACCGCCCGAGGCACTACGGTTCGTAAAGAGATGATCGCCGGTTTAACAACCTTTTTGGCGATGGTCTATTCCGTTATTGTCGTACCCAGTATGCTAGGGCAAGCGGGGTTCCCCCACACGGCGGTATTTATCGCAACCTGTTTAGTGGCAGGATTTGGTTCTCTGTTAATGGGATTGTGGGCAAATCTACCTATGGCGATTGGTTGTGCCATTTCATTAACGGCATTTACCGCCTTTAGTTTGGTACTTGGTCAACATATCTCTGTACCTGTTGCTTTGGGGGCGGTGTTTTTGATGGGGTGCCTATTTACCCTATTTTCTTTAACAGGGATCAGAACGTGGATCTTAAAAAATATTCCGATTGGTATCGCTCATGGCGCCGGTATTGGTATCGGGCTATTTTTACTTTTGATCGCAGCCAATAGTGTTGGGTTAGTGGTGAAAAATCCATTAGCCGGATTACCTGTTGCGATGGGAGAATTTACTTCTTTTTCAGTATTAATGTCATTGGCCGGTCTTGCTGCTATTTTTGGTCTAGAAAAACGTAAAGTTCCCGGTGGTGTGTTATTAGTCATTATTGCGATTTCGATTATTGGATTGATTTTTGATCCTAACGTGAAATACCAAGGGTTCTTTAAAATGCCACAATTAGGCGAAGAGGGCCTTGCACTATTATTTGCCATGGATATTAAAGGCGCATTACAACCACTTGTTTTACCTAGTGTATTAGCTTTAGTGATGACGGCTATTTTTGATGCGACAGGAACCATTCGCGCAGTGGCGGGACAAGCTAATTTACTTGATAAACGAGGACAAATTATCAATGGTGGTAAAGCGTTAACTTCTGATTCCGTGAGCAGTATATTTGCTGGGGCAATTGGTGCGGCACCTGCAGCAGTATATGTTGAGTCCGCAGCGGGTACTGCGGCTGGTGGTAAAACAGGGCTCACTGCAACCGTGGTCGGTATTCTCTTTTTATTGATCCTCTTTTTATCACCACTATCTTATTTAGTTCCCCCCTATGCGACAGCCCCTGCATTAATGTATGTGGGTTTATTGATGTTAGGTAATGTCACTAAGTTAGATTTTAGTGATTTTGTCGATGCGATGTCAGGTATGGTGTGCGCGGTATTTATCGTATTAACGTGTAATATTGTTACAGGCATTATGTTGGGTTTTGGCTGTTTAGTGATTGGCCGTATTTTTGCCGGTGAGTGGCGTAAACTTAATATTGGTACAGTTCTAATTGCTATTGCTTTAGTGGCATTTTATGCCGGACACTGGGCAATTTAATTAAAATCATCAGGTTTAAACATAAAAAGCGGAATATATTTTTATTCCGCTTTTTTGCTATTTATTTATCTAGTTTTATTCGCTATTGTCGAGGTTAAGACTCATTGTTAATTTTTTGGTAAAATAAATGCATCAGATAGAAATACGACATGGTGAGCCTGAAGATGCTATAGCAATACAGCAATTGTATACACATCCAGACTTATATATTTGTACTTGTCAGTTCCCTTACCCATCAGTCACTATGTGGAAAAAAAGGCTAATTGAATTTTCTGAACAAAATATTCCACATTTTGTTGCTTCTTTTGACGGTCAAATCGCAGGTCATTTAGCGTTGATCATCGACAATCATCCTCGTCGTCGGCATATCGTCAGCTTTGGTATTGGTGTTGGTGCTGAGTTTTCAGGAAAAGGTATAGGTAAAGCACTCATTAATACGGCAATTGATTATGCTTTTAATTGGTTGGCTGCAACACGTATCGAGCTAGAAGTTTATGCTGATAATGAAAGAGGCCTTCATTTGTATAAAAAATTAGGTTTTGAAGTGGAAGGCATTCGTCGTAATGCAGCCTTCAGAGAAGGTAAATATTGTGATGTTGTGATGATGGCTCAGCTAAAAAATATCGAATAACTCTGTAGGGGCTTGACGCTGTTTTCATTTTTCAATGATAGAGCCTATTTTACTTTTTGATCCTCTTAAGAGTATGACTAGAACAGAAAACAGCAATAACAGCATACTTTTTCTTTTTCTGATGCCGTTAATAGATAACACTATGCATTAATATGTTAGCTTTTTTGTAAGATACGATTAATCTTAATTTTATATCATTCTTCATTAGTCGATGTGGGTTCAGTTTAAAATAGGAAAGGTAAAGATAGGCATGGTAGATAAACTTTTATGATGCGTTTCTTTATCATTCAGCAAGGGTTCTTTTCATATCAGGAAAGATGGCAGATTCTTAGATAAAAATAAGCATGTAAGGGTAGCATGGAAATTTTCTTTACTATTTTAATTTTAATATTGGTAGTTTCTGTTTCAGGTGTCATTACCAAAGTTATTCCTTTTCGCATTCCATTACCATTAATCCAGATTGTGATCGGGGCACTTTTGGCTTGGCCTCAGTTTGGTTTACATGTCACCTTTGATCCTGAACTCTTCTTAGTTTTACTGATCCCTCCTTTACTTTTTGTTGATGGATGGAAAACCCCCACACGTGAATTTATCCAAAATGGTCGAGAGATCTTTATCCTTGTGCTGGTTTTGGTAATGGTGACAGTAGTAGGTATTGGTTACCTTATTTACTGGATAATGCCTAGTATTCCACTTATTTCTGCGTTCGCGCTCGCCGCGGTTCTCTCGCCAACTGATGCGGTGGCATTATCCTCGATTGTCGGTAAGGGGCGAATACCGAAGCGGATCATGGGGGTTTTAGAAGGCGAAGCCTTAATGAATGATGCTTCGGGTCTGGTGGCGCTAAAATTTGCCGTTGCTGTGGCTATGGGCACGATGATATTTACCGTGGGTGGCGCAACCTTTGAGTTTTTTAAAGTGGCAATAGGCGGTTTATTAGCGGGTATTGCGGTAACGTTAGTCTATAGTAAATCACTGCGATTGATGAGCCGTTGGAGTGGTGATGATCCTGCCACTCAAATTGTCTTTATGTTGCTGTTGCCTTTTGCTTCTTATTTGATTGCTGAACATATTGGTTTTTCTGGGATCCTTGCTGCCGTGGCCGCAGGTATGACTATCAGTAAATCAGGTGTGATCCGCAATGCACCATTGGCGATGCGCTTGCGTGCAGATAGTGTCTGGTCAATGTTAGAGTTTGTCTTTAACGGACTGGTCTTTATTATGCTGGGTTTACAGCTTCCTGTTATTTGGACAAGCTCGGTTATTCAAGCTGATCTCGATCCTGAAGTTGAAGTATGGATGCTGTTTGCCGCCGTCTTTGTTATCTATTTTGCGTTACTGATTTTACGTTTTACATGGTTATGGCTAATGAAGAAAATCAGCCATCTCTTTATGAAAAAACATCCCCTTGATTTCGCCACTTATACGACGAGAGAATTATGGCTATCTTCTTTTGCCGGGGTACGTGGTGCTATCACCTTAGCCGGTGCGCTCTCTATACCGCTATTTTTAACTGATGGCAGTACTTTCCCTGGGCGCTATCAGATAATCTTTATTGCGGCTGGGGTGATCCTATTATCGATTTTGGTCGGTATTATTTCATTACCTTTCTTACTAAAAGGGATTAAAGCTACCGATAAAGAAGCGGATAAAAATGAAGTACGTTATGCCAAGAAAGTCATGGCAGAAGTCGCTATTGTTAGCCTCAATAAAATGGAAGAGCGTTTAGCTGCAAGTACAGAAGAGCAACTAGATGCGGAAGAAATTAATGAAGTAGCTTCTCGAGTTGCCGGTTATTTAAGACGACGTACCGCGGATCAGGACGAGATGATGCACAATATGTTGGTGGAAGATCTGGAAAGACGTTTTCGCCTAACGGCATTGCGTGCAGAGCGTGGTGAGCTTTATCACTTACGTGCAACGCGTAAAATTAGTAACGAAACACTACAACTTTTGCTTCATGAATTAGATTTAATGGAAGCGCTGTTAGTTGAGAAAGACAGTTAATTATGTGGCTACTGGTTATTACAACGTTGTTATGGGCGGCTTCTTTTAGTCTGATTGGTGAATATCTCGCAGGTCAGGTTGATAGTTGGATCTCAGTATTGATTAGAGTGGTGTTAGCTGCCATTGTCTTTTTGCCTTTCCTACGTTGGAAAGGCATTCGCCTTAAAGTGATTTTATTGTATATGGGAGTAGGCGCATGCCAATTGGGTATTATGTACCTGTTTGTGTTCCACGCTTATAACTATTTAACCGTAGCTGAGTTTTTACTCTTTACTGTATTAACACCACTTTATGTCACCTTAATTTATGATCTACTTGAAAGACAACGTTTACGTTGGGGCTATGCCTTTAGCGCACTACTGGCGGTATTAGGGGCGGCCATTATTCGTTATGATCATCTTAGTGATGACTTCTGGCTGGGATTATTATTGGTTCAGTTAGCCAATATTTTCTTCGCCATAGGACAGGTAGGCTATAAACGATTAATGGAAATGCATCCACTTCCTCAACATCACGCATTCTCTTGGTTTTATATCGGGGCGGTGGTGGTTGTGTTAGTCGGCTCGTTATGTTTTGCCGATTGGCAAAAAATACCGACCACATCGTTACAGTGGGGGGTATTGCTTTGGTTAGGTATTGGCGCTTCTGGAATAGGCTATTTTATGTGGAACTATGGGGCGACACAGGTAGATGCTGGAACCCTTGCGATTATGAATAATATGATGGTTCCAGCGGGATTATTAGTGAACTTCTCTATTTGGCAACAGCACCCTAATTGGCCAAGTTTCATCATAGGCGCGAGCCTGATTGTTGCATCACTTTGGTTCCATCGGCGTTGGATACACCAACCTGTTTTACAAAAGGCAGATGATTAACGGCATGTTGACCTGCTAAGCGTATAAACTCTCGTATTGCCGGTTGATGTTGCTCACCTGTACGGTTAGCTGCATATAGCCGGCTCCATAATCCTTCTCCTAAGGTCTTTGTGACCACTAATCCTTGTTTTTCAAAATTCTCTACGGCCCAGTGCGGCAGTGCCGCTATACCCATTCCTGCTGCCACCATTTGAATAAGAAGTAAGGTGTTATCTACATGTTTAAAATGTGGCGTGATCCCTGCGGGCTGTAAAAAATGACGCCAAATATCAAAACGCTCTCTTTGGACAGGATAGATAAACAGTGTTTCTGAGATCAAATCTTGTGGTTGAATATGTAAGCGATTAGCCAGCGGGTGATCAGGAGACAACACAAGCTTAACTTCATAATCAAACAACGCGGTATAGTGCAGGCGTTGGTTATCCAAGATATCAGAAGTGAGTACGACATCTAATTCTCGTTGTAATAAAGCCGGTTGTGGATCAAAAGTGACACCTGAATGGAAGTCGACATTCACATCCGGCCATGTTTGGCGATATTGCTGTAATGCGGGTGTTAACCATTGAATACAGCTATGGCATTCAATAGCAATATTTAAATGAGCATTACCCGGCTCATTACACTCTTCTATCGCTCGGCGCACAATGGGTAGGACTTCTTGCGCTAATCTTAATAACACTTCGCCTTGTGGTGTAAATCGTAGTGGTTGGCTTTTACGGACAAAAATACGATAACCAAGACGATGCTCTAATTCACTAAACTGGTGAGAGAGCGCGGATTGTGTTTGATGTAACTGATTTGCCGCATTGGCAAGAGAGCCTGTTTGCTTAAGTGCCAATATCGTTTTTAAGTGTTTTATTTCTATCATGAGAAACCTTCAGGTTGTGAATGAAAAATTTGCGCTTGTGGTTTATACACTACCTGTAGATTATGGATGTGTAAACATCTAGACGGCTAAAAACAGGATTTTTTATTATGACAATTCGCAATCACACATTAGGTTTCCCACGTATTGGCTTAAATAGAGAGCTAAAAAAGGCACAAGAGAGCTATTGGGCTGGTGATCTTTCTCAGGCAGAACTTCTGGCAGTTGGTAAAGAATTACGCGCTCGTCATTGGCAACAGCAAGCTAATGCAGGAGTCGAATTATTACCCGTTGGCGATTTTGCTTGGTACGACCAAGTCTTGGGTACTAGTCTCCTATTAGGCAATATACCGCCACGCCATCGTAATGAAGATGGTCGCCTAGATCTTGATACTCTATTTCGAGTGGCGAGAGGCAGAGCACCAACGGGTAAACCTGCGGCCGCCTCAGAAATGACAAAATGGTTTAATACTAACTATCACTATATCGTGCCAGAATTTCAGCAAGGACAATCATTTACACTGGCGTGGCAACAGCTACTGGATGAAGTCGATGAGGCTTTAGCATTAGGCCATAATGTGAAACCGGTACTTTTGGGGCCGATCACCTACTTATGGTTAGGAAAAGTTAAAGGACCTGAGTTTGATAGATTGTCACTGTTAGACGCTATTTTACCTGTTTATCAGCAAGTATTGAGTCAGTTACAGCAAAAAGGTATCGAGTGGGTACAAATTGATGAGCCTGCACTGGTACTTGATTTACCCATTGAGTGGCAAAATGCTTATCAAGTTGCTTATCAAGCATTGACTGGACAGGTTAAACTATTATTGACTACCTATTTTGATGGTATTACTCATCATCTTGATATTATTAAAAACTTACCGGTAAATGGACTACATATTGATCTATGTGCAGGACAGGACGCATTGCAAGTTATACACCAAGCATTGCCTAAAGACTGGGTGTTATCGTTAGGGGTCATTAATGGTCGCAACGTCTGGAAAGCGGATCTAACTACCCGTTATCAACAAGTAGTTGCATTAAAAGGTAAGCGTCCATTATGGATTGGCACATCATGCTCTTTGTTGCATAGTCCAATTGATTTAAGTGCGGAGACTAAGCTTGATGATGAAGTGAAAAGCTGGTTTGCCTTTGCGGTGCAAAAATGTGCAGAAGTGGCGTTACTCGCAAAAGCATTAAATGCACCAGAAGGTGAATATGACGAACAACTTGCCCAATACAGTGCCCCCATTCGTCAACGTGAACACTCTAGTCGTGTACATAATGCAAAAGTGGCCGCACGCTTGCAGGCGATTAATGCACAAGACAGTGAGAGAACATCGCCTTATCAACAACGAGCTAAAGTGCAACGTGCCCGGTTTAATCTCCCTCTGTGGCCAACGACAACCATAGGTTCATTCCCACAAACTACCGAGATCCGCACAGTACGTTTAGACTTTAAAAAAGGGCGTATTGATACCACTGCTTATCGCACTAATATTAGCGAGCATATTAAGCAAGCCATAGATGAACAAGAGCGCTTAGGGCTTGATGTGTTGGTTCATGGTGAAGCTGAGCGTAATGACATGGTTGAATATTTTGGCGAGCATTTTGAAGGTTATGTCTTTACTCAAAATGGCTGGGTACAAAGCTACGGCTCCCGCTGCGTAAAACCGCCGGTGATCATTGGTGATATTAGCCGTCCTGCACCGATTACGGTAGATTGGGCAACTTATGCTCAATCATTAACCGATAAGCCAGTTAAGGGTATGTTAACTGGGCCGGTGACTATTTTATGTTGGTCTTTCCCGCGTGAGGATGTCAGCCGTGAAACTATCGCTAAACAAATTGCGTTAGCGTTACGTGATGAGGTGGATGATTTACAAAAAGCCGGTATCGGTATTATTCAGATAGATGAGCCTGCATTACGCGAAGGATTACCGTTACGTCGTGATGAGTGGCAAGCATACCTAGATTGGGCTGTTGATGCCTTTAAGCTCAGTGCAGCTATCGCTGATGATGAGACACAAATTCATACACATATGTGTTATTGCGAGTTTAATGACATTATGGAGGCGATTGCTGCATTGGATGCGGATGTGATCACCATTGAAACATCACGCTCAGATATGGAGTTATTAGAAGCCTTTGAACATTTTGATTATCCAAATGAAATTGGTCCTGGGGTATACGATATTCATTCGCCTAATGTACCGAATGTAGAATGGATTGTTGGATTGTTAAGAAAAGCGCAATCGCGTATCCCTGCGGAACGTTTATGGGTAAATCCAGATTGTGGTTTAAAAACGCGGGGGTGGAGTGAAACCCGTGCAGCATTGGCAAATATGGTTGAAGCGGCTAAATATTTACGCCAGAACGTATAATAATATTTAAATAATACATTTTAGTAGCCTGTTATTTTGATGTTATCAATATAATAGGCTATTTTTTTCTTATTAATCAAAAATGTTTATTAATAGGTAAATAAAAATAAGAGATAATCTTATTATTGATATTTTTTAATATTGCTATACTGCACAAAACTTAATTTTATGGATATAGATATTGTGCAAAATGGTATTCACCTGTCAGAAAAAATATTAAATGCATTTCCTACTCGAGCTTTAACATTATCTCCATTAAAAGGGGATGGCGGTTTATTCCGTACCTTATTTTTAGTGATTGCAATGTTAGGGATGACAGTATTTAGTGCTTATCAAATTCCTAATATTGTTTATGATTATCAAATTAGTAAAAACCCCGTGTTTATTGATGCCGATGTTGATGGCTCTTGCCGTTCAAAACTATTTGTTTTAACCAATTGTAGTGTTGACTTACGCTATAAAAGTAACGAGGTTTCACGAAATTTTACTTTTCTTGATTTTGGCAATAAAGATATATTGGTTGAGCCAGTAGCAGATGAAAACGATCTGACTAAAATGACCGTCGATGTGGCAATTGATAATATTTGGTTACGCTTAATTAGTGCATTAGTTTTTACTGCATTATTTGCTTTTTGCGTGATCTTTTTCATTTATCGTCAAATGATCAGCAATAAAGTCAAAAAAGCATTGCTTTCAGTAGGCACCAAACCTTTAAAATTAACGGCTATCCCTGCTAAGGTCGTTGTGAGTAATAAACAATTTATTGCTACTTATAAAACCAATGTTGCCGGAAAAGAGACTTCAATTACTTATTCAGGTAATAAGAAAACGCCACCCATTACATTAGAAATGGAAGGCAAAACTTATGTTTTGGCGGTGTACGAGCCACAACAAAATATTCCTTATGTATTAGATGTTCCTTTAGCTCGAATTCAAGCAACAGAAGAAGAAAAACAACGTTTTCATGAGGCATTAATAGAGGAAGGTATTCTCTAATTACGCTTTAATGCAGTGATGAGAGCGATTGATTATAGAAAGCAAGATGGCTATTGCGCTTGATTGGTTAAGAAACAATAGCGCCATAGCCATCATTCAATTTATTAGCCACCAAAGATTTTTGCTTTAAGTATATCCATACCGGCGCTCATTAAATCTAACTCTTTGGGGATAACACCTTCTGGCGTGAGTTTATCAACCAATTTGGGCAAATATTGTGCAGCCATATCAGAGGCTTCAGCGGTATTCATATTGATCTTTGCAGCCAATTCATTAATCACTGGCGATGAAAAAACTTGTACGATTTGCTCGGCATTAATAGGTAAATTACTGCCTGTGCTAATCCAAGATTGGATCAGTTCACTTAATCCTGCGCTATTAAACTGTTTAACCAAGCCTTCAATTCCCCCTTGGGTTTCTACCCATTCGAGTACTGTTTTGAATTGATTAATTTTCTCACCGCCCAACAGGCTTGCGATTTGGTTAAATAAGCTCATGCTTGCTCCAATAACTATCAACGCATTATTACGTTATATTGAGATGTTAATTTTAAAGGCGAGTAGTGTACGTGAAGTTAGTATCTTCATCTATACTCAAGTGATATTTATCCGACTAAGCAAGAATAGAATGCAGGATTTTATTACGCCAAAGCGATATTGATAATGCCGCCACGGCGTCACTATTTGACATTGTTATTTGTGATAACTATCACGTTTTTATGAAATTGTTACTTTTTTTATTACCTGACAGGTGATGTCAGTCACTAAAAAGGTCTAAAAAACTGATAAAGTAACACTTAATTTAATGAACATTGGTTTTGTCCCATTGAGGAGTCCGATATGTCTGATGTATTTCACTTAGGTTTAACCAAAAATGACCTACAGGGTGCCACTTTAGCAATTGTTCCAGGTGATCCTAAGCGTGTTGAAAAAATTGCCAAATTAATGGATAACCCAGTTCATCTGGCCTCTTTACGTGAGTACACCTCATGGCGTGGTGAAATTGATGGAAAAGCAGTGATCGTTTGTTCTACAGGGATCGGTGGTCCATCAACCTCAATTGCAGTGGAAGAATTAGCACAATTAGGTATTCGTACTTTCTTACGTATTGGTACAACGGGCGCTATTCAAGAGCACATCAATGTTGGTGACATCTTAGTAACCACAGCAGCGGTTCGTTTAGATGGCGCAAGTTTGCACTTTGCACCAATGGAATTCCCTGCAGTGTCTGACTTTGAATGTATGAATGCACTGTATAAAGCGGCTAAAGACAATGGTTCAACGGTTCACGTTGGTGTTACAGCCTCTTCTGATACCTTCTACCCAGGCCAAGAGCGTTACGACACCTATACAGGTCGAGTCGTTCGTCGTTTTAAAGGCTCTATGAAAGAGTGGCAAGAAATGGGTGTGATGAACTATGAAATGGAATCCGCTACATTATTAACCATGTGTGCAAGCCAAGGCTTACGTGCAGGTATGGTTGCAGGCGTTATTGTTAACCGTACTCAACAAGAGATCCCCGATGCTGAATTACTGAAGAAAACTGAAAATAATGCATTAGGTATCGTGATTGAAGCTGCTCGCACTTTAATGAAATAAGTTTTCTAAATGAAATACTAAAGCCTTTAATACATTGGTGTATTAAAGGCTTTTTTTGTGCGGTAATTCATCATGTTAATATGTCAACCGTCATAGATTTCTGTTAAGGTCTTGATGGTCTTAACAATACAACAATGAGAAGAGGCATTATGACTGATATCTTACAAACACATCCTTCGGTGTTGCCTTTAACAGGTGGGATTAACTTTCGTGATCTAGGGGGAAAAAAGCTCAGTAATGGCGGTATTATCAAACCCGGCTTACTCTTTCGCTCCGGTTCACTGGATAGATTAACGGATACCGATCAAGCGCTTCTTATTGATAAAAATCTTTTTCAAATCTTAGACTATCGTGACACAGGTGAAATTGTTGATAAGCCGGATCGAGTATGGGAAGGGGCACAATATTACCATGCTCCAGCCAATCCATTATCGAAAGAAGTGTCAGCTAACCTTGAAAAACTCACCCCAGAAATACTGGAACAGTTTGATGCTAAAGCATTTATGTTTCAGCTATATAAATTACTACCTATTAATAATCCGGCTTATAAACAGTTGGCAACGTTGTTGAAGCAACCAGAAAAAGGCGGTGTCATACAACATTGTGCAGTAGGTAAAGATAGAACGGGGGTGGGCTCTGCTTTAGTTCTATTTGCCTTAGGGGCCTCATTAGATGTGGTGATGGAAGATTACTTACTCACCAATGAAACATTAGCGCCTTTCCGCGCTTATCTTTTAGAAGAGCATGCTAAAACACTGAGTGAAAATGTGGTGAATAAATTTGCGTATGTTTATTCAGTACAAGAAGAGTTCCTGCAAACAGCCCTTGCCAGTATTAATCAACACTATGGCAATATCGATACTTGGCTTGAAAAAGATATTGGCTTGGATGCGCAAAGTAGAGAAAGCTTACAAAACTATTTTCTCGAATAGTGAAGTGATTTATATTCGGTTAAAGATGTTGTGCTTTTTTACTGAAATTAACCGAATTTAAGGTCTCTATTGTGACAGTACAAGACATTATTCATACCATCACTCTGTTTGTAAAAGAGCACGAAATATGGGCTGTGCCTATCGTGTTCTTACTCGCATTTGGTGAGTCACTTGCCTTTATCTCGTTATTAATACCTGCCACTGTTATCCTATTAGGCCTAGGAGCATTAATAGGTGAAAGTGGTCTACTCTTTTGGCCAATTTGGCTTGCCGCCGCCCTAGGCGCTTTTTTTGGTGATTGGATCTCCTATTGGGTGGGTTATCACTATAAAGAAGGGGTAAGAAACTTATGGCCGATTTCTCGCTCACCGCAGACCTTGGTAAGAGGGCATCAATTTTTTAATCGCTGGGGTGTTTGGGGGGTATTTATTGGGCGATTTTTTGGGCCTTTTCGGGCAATAGTGCCTTTAGTTGCGGGGATTTGTGCTATGCCACAACGCTATTTTCAGCTGGCGAATTTGGCTTCTGCGATGATCTGGGCATTTGGTATTCTGGCTCCAGGGGCGTTTGGCCTGCAATGGCTGGCGAAATGGATAGGATAATTGCGTCCTTTATCGCAAATCAGCGTATGATGTAAATTGTTGCTAGACAATGTTACTGATGCGTTTTAACGTAGCCCGCTAGAAAATAAAAAGGTTACTTGAGTGGATATTCAGTTGTTATACGGGATCATCGGTTTATTAGGCGGTGTTTTGGTGGGGGGGATCGCCGTTTGGTGGCTTATCCAACAACGCTTAGCCGAAAAAGAAAACCTATTACGTGAAAATTATACTCAGCTTGCGGTTGCACAACAAAAAGCATTGGTGATCCCTTCTTTACAACAACAGATAGCGCACTTAGAGCAAGAGTTACGTGCACAACGTGAAATAATTACTTCTCAAGAAGCCGAATTAAGGGAAGTGACCACGCGTTGGGAAGAGAGCCGAATATCCGCTGAAGAGAAACAGCGTTTACTGCTTAATAGTGAACAACGACTAGCCACTCAGTTTGAAAATCTGGCTAACCGCATTTTTGAGCAAAGTGGACGTAAAGCGCAAGAGCTTAATCGTCAAGGTTTAACCCATCTCCTTTCTCCATTTCGAGAGCAACTAGAGAGTTTTCGTCGGCAGGTACAAGAAGGTTTTGGACAAGAAGCGCGAGAAAGGCATACACTGGTACATGAAATTCGCCAACTGCAACAACTCAATGTCAAAATGGCGCAAGAAGCCGTTAATCTGACTAATGCCTTAAAAGGGGATAATAAAATCCAAGGCAACTGGGGAGAAACGGTATTAGCGCGGATCTTAGAGTCATCTGGTTTACGCGAAGGGCACGAGTTTGAAACTCAAGTCAGTATTCGCCATGAAAATGGCAGTCGTTATCAACCCGATGTGATTGTGCATTTACCGCATCGTCGAGATGTGATTATTGATGCTAAAATGTCGCTGATTGCTTATGAAAGATACTTTAATAGCAGTGATGAAAATGAACAAAAACAAGCGCTGCATGCTCATGTGAACTCTATCAGAGCGCACATTAAAGGCTTAAGTCTCAAAGATTATCATAAGCTACCGGGAGTGACTTCGTTAGACTACGTTTTAATGTTTATACCGATAGAGCCTGCTTACCTCGTTGCTATTGGTCATTCTCCAGATTTATTAGAAGAAGCATTGAAAAATAATATAATGTTGGTTGGGCCATCTACTTTACTTGTTGCTTTGCGTACAATAGCCGCATTGTGGCGTTATGAATACCAAAGCCAAAATGCGCAAGAAATTGCTGATAGAGCGGCTAAAATGTATGACAAATTAAGACTTTTCGTTGATGATATGCAAGGGCTAGGTAATAGCATTCAAAAAGCGCAATCGGGCTATCTATTAGCGATGAAAAAACTCTCTGAAGGTCGTGGAAACCTTATCAGCCAAGCAGAAGGCTTTAAATCCTTAGGGGTTGAGATAAAAAAGACCATTGATAATGATCTGGTTGAAAAATCAGCTTCTGATTGATTTACATAAATAAAAATAGCGGTTTCCGGGCAAGAAATGTACTGAATTTACTAAATTTTGATTAATTAGCGGGCAAATAATATGACTCAACAATCTAAGGAAACAACAGATTTTGGTTTCCAAACCGTTGACAAAGATGAAAAACAAACCATGGTGGCCAAGGTTTTTCACTCTGTTGCATCTAAATACGATTTAATGAATGACTTAATGTCTTTTGGCATCCATCGTGTCTGGAAACGCTATACCATTGAGGCAAGTGGTGTAAGACGTAATCAACGTGTACTTGACTTGGCAGGTGGAACCGGCGATTTAACGGCAAAATTCTCTCGTTTAGTAGGAGAGAATGGTGAAGTGGTTTTAGCTGATATCAATGACTCCATGTTAAAAATGGGACGTGAGAAACTGCGTGATCACGGTATTGTTGGTAATGTCAGTTATGTACAAGCGAATGCAGAAGAGCTGCCATTCCCTGATGATTACTTTGACTGTATCACTATCTCGTTCGGTTTACGTAATGTGACTGATAAAGCCAAAGCGTTACGTTCTATGTTCCGTGTGCTAAAACCCGGTGGACGTCTATTAGTCCTTGAATTCTCTAAACCCGTTCTTGATCCGCTAAGTAAGATTTATGATGCTTACTCTTTCCATATATTACCAAGAATTGGTCAAGTGATTGTGAATGATGCAGATAGCTATCGCTATTTAACCGAATCCATTCGCATGCACCCAGACCAAGAAACATTAAAAGGAATGATGGAAGAAGCTGGGTTTGATCAGGTTTCCTATACCAATATGACTGGAGGTATAGTTGCATTACACAAAGGGTTTAAATTCTAAGATGGAAAAAGCCACTTTTTCTCATGATATTGCTTCTCAAGTGCTCTATCCACTGATAACTGCATCGATGGAAACGGCACTTAATCATGTTTTATATCAGGAAAATGTGCTTAAACCTGCCCGCAATCGCCTTGCGGGCAAAGTCTTGGCGCTTTCTATTAATGAGTTTCCTCAATCTATCTATTTAATTTTCAGCGAACAGCAAGTTGATGTGTTAACTCAATGGAATGATGAGACTGATTGCACGATAAAAACTAAATTATTAACCTTAATTAAACTCACTGACCGACAAAAGTTGTCTGAATTAATTAATCGTGGTGATATTACCATTGAAGGCGATATGCAGGTGGTACAAAACTGGTCTGCCTTGCTGGATATGGCACCCTGGGAGCCTGCGCAATATTTA
Source organism: Proteus sp. G2675 (assembly GCF_963886535.1). Lineage (NCBI taxonomy): Bacteria > Pseudomonadati > Pseudomonadota > Gammaproteobacteria > Enterobacterales > Morganellaceae > Proteus > Proteus sp. G2675. Next base: position 17,200 of record NZ_CAWPCB010000037.1, on the reverse strand, counting down.
GCGCCTTATATTGGTGATTTGGCTGCAGAAGGATTATCGCTTGCAGCAAGTAAAGGGCTCAAATTATTCACTACACTATTTGGCCGACAAAAAGCTTATTTAAGAGACGCTTTGATTGAAGAGTGGAAAACCGCCCCCTCAACATTAGAGACTGTCCATTTTTATGATGAAATAGAACAACTGGCACAGCAAACAGCCGAATTAGAAAAACGGTTAAGCACCTTGGAGAAAAAATAATGCTCCTCAGTGAGTTAAAGCGCCTTTATCATATTATTAAAGTCTTCTTATCTTATGGGCTTGATGAGTTAATTCCTAAACATCGAATTACCTTGCCGGCAAGATTGGGGTGCCGAGCACTATTTTGGATCAAAAATCAGCATGCCGATAAACCATTAGGTGAACGCTTACGACTTGCATTACAAACATTAGGGCCTGTTTGGATAAAACTGGGTCAAATGTTATCGACTCGACGTGATCTTTTTCCTCCTCATATCGCTGATCAGTTGGCGTTACTGCAAGATAAAGTAGCTCCTTTTGATGGTAAAAAAGCGCGACAATATATTGAAAAATCATTTGGTGGCCCTATCGATAAATGGTTTGATGATTTTGACGAAACACCTCTTGCTTCTGCGTCAATTGCACAAGTCCATACCGCTACATTGAAAGAAAATGGTAAAGAAGTGGTATTAAAGGTGATCCGTCCTGATATTCAGCCTGTTATTAAAGCGGATATTCGTTTGATGTATCGGTTAGCGAATTTATTGCCATTTTTACCCGATGGGCGTCGGTTACGGCCTAAAGAAGTGATCCGCGAATATGAAAAAACATTACTTGATGAGCTAAACCTATTACGTGAAGCGGCAAATGCCATTCAATTGCGTCGTAACTTTGAAAATAGCTCTATGCTTTATATTCCGGAAGTGTATTCGGATTATTGCCATGAAAATGTAATGGTGATGGAGCGTATTTATGGTATTCCTGTTTCAGATATTGATGCGTTAAATGCCCAAAATACCAATATGAAGCTATTGGCAGAGCGTGGGGTTAAAGTCTTTTTTACTCAAGTATTTAGAGACAGTTTTTTCCATGCAGATATGCATCCGGGTAATGTATTTATCAGTTATGATCATCCGGAAAACCCATACTATATTGGCATTGACTGTGGTATTGTCGGCTCACTGAATAAAGAAGATAAACGTTATTTAGCGGAAAACTTCTTAGCATTCTTTAATCGTGACTATCGTCGTGTGGCTGAGTTACACGTTGATTCTGGTTGGGTACCTGCTGATACCAATGTAGAAGATTTTGAATTTGCTATTCGCACAGTGTGTGAGCCAATCTTTGAAAAACCCTTGTCAGAAATTTCTTTTGGGCATGTGCTACTGAATCTTTTTAATACGGCTCGTCGTTTTAATATGGAAGTACAACCGCAATTGGTTTTACTGCAAAAAACTTTGTTGTATGTTGAAGGCTTAGGTCGTCAGCTTTATCCACAGCTTGATCTTTGGAAAACGGCAAAACCTTTCTTAGAAGATTGGCTACATAGTCAAATTGGTATTACTGCGTTGGTAAATGGTATCAAAAGTAAGGCGCCTTACTGGATTGAAAAGATGCCTGAATTGCCTGAATTGGTTTATGATAGCCTGAAACAACACAAAAATATGAAGTTAACGCTAGAAAAATTGACGGAACAAATAAGTTCACAGAGAGTCAAACAAAGACAGTCCTATTTTTTATTGGGTATGGGAACAACGCTATTTTTATGCGGTAGCCTGTTTTTTGTTTCTGGTTTTAAAACATTATTTAGTGTTTTTATCAGTTTAGGCCTTCTCGCATGGATTTGGGGCTGGTTTAAATCAGGTAATGCACAATAAAAACACATCAAAGTTTGTCTTTGAACAATTTATAATATGAATTCGAGATTCCCGAAAATTGAATTCGATGTATATAATGGGCACTGTTGTAAAGTATAACTCCTAAAATAGTTGAGGAACATAAAATGGGCGGTATTAGCATTTGGCAATTACTCATCATCGCTGTCATCGTAGTCTTATTATTTGGTACTAATAAACTGCGCACTTTAGGCTCAGATTTGGGTGCTTCAGTCAAAGGCTTTAAAAAAGCGATGGGTGACGAAAACCAAAAAGAGACCAACAACGCAGAAAAAACCACGAACGACGCAGATTTTGATACTAAAAATTTAGCGCAGAAGACTTCGACAGAAGAGAAGTCAACCACTGAGAGCAAAAATAAAGAGCAGGTGTAAACCGTGTTTGACATTGGTTTTAGTCAGCTGCTATTGGTCATGGTGATAGGTCTTGTTTTTCTGGGGCCAGAACGATTGCCCGTAGCAGTAAAAACAATTGCTGGCTGGGTAAGGGCATTGCGCTCTTTGGCGGCGAATGTGCAAAATGAGCTAACTCAAGAACTAAAACTTCAAGAGCTTCAAGAGAGCCTGAAGAAAGTGGAAGAGAAAGCGAATTTGCAAACATTATCCCCTGAGCTAAAAGCGTCGATGGATGAGTTAAAAGAGGCTGCACAGTCTTTAAAAGAAACTTATCAAGCACCTACAACGCCAGGATCTACAGAGACAGAGCAGTCTGTAAAAACCGACTCTACGGAACCTACGCCTTCTGATTTAGCGGCACTGGCTGAAGCGAATGAAGCGAATGACGATGTTCAACACAGTTCCAAAACGGTAACTGAAAATACAGAACATGTTATTAAGCCAGATGTTCCTGTTACTAAAACAGTAACAGTAGAGAAGAAAACAACTGATCAGGCAAATGGTGAGCACTAAAACATGGCAGTAAATGATACCCAACCGCTGATCAGCCATTTAATAGAACTGCGTAAGCGTCTAATGTACAGCTTAGTTTCAGTTCTAGTGGTTTTTCTGGCTTTGGTTTATTTTTCTAACGATATCTATCAATTAATCTCGGCACCTTTACTTGATAAGTTGCCGCAGGGGTCAAATATGAGTGCGACTGATGTTGCCTCAACTTTTTTGACGCCGATTAAATTGACTATTATGGTATCCGTTTTTGCTTCTGTTCCTGTGATCCTTTATCAGGTATGGGCTTTTATCGCACCAGCACTGTATAAACATGAACGCCGCTTAATGTTACCGTTACTGGTTTCAAGTACCGTATTATTTTATCTCGGTATGGCGTTTGCGTATTTTGTTGTGTTTCCACTTGCATTTGGTTTCTTTGTGAATACTACCCCAGAAGGGGTTAACTTTATTCCAGATATCAGTAAGTATTTAAGTTTCGTAATGACGCTGTTTATGGCGTTTGGGGCAGCATTTGAAGTTCCTATTGCGATTATCTTGCTGTGCTGGAGTGGTGTCACAACACCTGATGCATTAAAGAAAAAACGTCCTTATATCTTAGTGGGTGCTTTTGTTATTGGCATGGTATTAACGCCACCTGATGTTTTTTCTCAAACATTATTAGCAATACCGATGTATTTATTGTTTGAGATTGGTGTCTTGGTGTCCCGTTTTTATGTCAATAATGGCAGAAGAAAAACACCAGAAGAAGAAGCTGAAGAGGCTGAGGCGCAAGCAACAGAACAGCAGAAATAATTTTAGGAAGTGAGTTTTCTAAAAACATAATTTATTAACCCAGCTAAGGCTGGGTTAACTTTTTAGAAAGGCTCTTTTTTAAACTCTTTATTATCAACGGATTTTTTCACTTCATTATTTAATATTTTTAATAGCAAAATAGAGCGAGTTTCGCCGTCTGGCTCTTGGTATATCGCTTTGATCCCCTGAAAAACACCTTCCGTAATTAATACATAATCACCACTATGCGGCACATTTTCTTCACTGTAGATAACTGAAGACGGTGTCGGCGATTGTAAGGTATCTATAACCTCTTGTGGCACTGTGACAGGATAGCGTCCAAAGCGCACAAAGGCATTAACACCACGGGTAGAATTTATCGTAGTGGTATGAATGACCTCTGGATCAAATTGAATAAATAGATAATTCGGGAACAAAGGCTCGGTGACCAAAGTTCTTTTATTTCTTATTAACTTTTCTATTGTCACCATCGGCGTAAAGCAGATCACCTGCTGACGTTCTAAGTGTTCGATCGCCCGAGCGATTTGTCCGCGTTTACAATACAGAAGGTGCCAGTTTTTCATAATAGAGACAAAGGGTTAGTTGATCTTAATTAGGAGGATAATAGCAAATTTATGATAAAGGTAACAGTCATCTGTCGGTAAATGTAACAAGTGAAATGCAATTTTATACTAGAAAATGATCACTGAAACCGTGTTCAGACGCAATAAATGCAGTGGTTTTGAGAAGTTTCAATCTTATCTCAGATAGAGGTAACAAGTTGACAAAAAAATGATGGCAAAAACAAGAAAAAACTCCCAAGATAATTATCTTAGATCCTGATCCATAATTATAAAGAGGTTTTCAAATGGAAGTTTTTTTATTGAGTAATGGGAAGATTGCCGGGGACCCACAATGGTTAAGTTACGCCAAAGATAATATCGACAGCATGATTAAAAAGCGTGGTATTCGTTCTGCCGTGCTTATTGCATATGCGGTTATTCGTTCTGATCACGACCAACGTGCTCGTGAATTATCAGAAGTATTAGGTATTGAAGTGACTTGTATTGAACATTTTGATTCAGAAGTGGAAGCCATTAACAATGCTGAGTGTATTTTAGTTAGTGGGGGGAATACGTGGTTATTAAACCAAATGCTGCATGAGAAAGGATTAGTGGTTCCTATCCAGCGTGCAGTTCGTGAACGTAATATCCCTTATATCGGTTGGAGTGCGGGTTGTAATGTTGCCACTCCGACTATCCGTACTACAAATGATATGCCTGTGCGCTGTTCTGTTGTTATGCCTTCACTGGGATTATTCCCTGTACAAATTAACCCGCACTATATTGATGCCACCATTAGTGGACATATGGGCGAAACTCGAGATGAGCGTATTGCGGAGTTTTGTGCGATGAACCCAGACGAGATAGTGGTTGCCATTCGTGAAGGTAGTTACTTATATATTCAGGGTGAAGAGTTACGTTATTACAGCGCTAAAAATGAAGGCTTTAAAATTTTCCAACATGGAAAAACTTTTCCAGAACAGTTTGATACAAAAATGTTGGCAAAATGGGTTCCATTTCGCTGTTTATAATAATAATTTGCAATCTCATATAAAAGGCATTGCTTTTTAGTGAGTTATGCGTTTAGCTTATAGTGTTTCAAAGAGGGCTTTGCCCTCTTTTCTCTCACTCACTGGCTCGTAAGATTATGATGAAATACCGCGATTTAAGAGATTTCCTTTCATTACTCGAAGAAAAAGGTGAATTAAAACGCATCACCTTTGAAATAGATCCCTACCTTGAAATGACCGAAATAGCGGACAGAACATTACGTGCTGGTGGGCCTGCACTGTTATTTGAAAATCCTAAAGGGTTTGATATGCCAGTGCTATGTAATTTATTTGGTACACCTGAGCGTGTTGCTATGGGGATGGGGCAAGATGATGTTAAAGCCTTACATGAAGTGGGTAAGCTATTAGCATTTTTAAAAGAGCCTGATCCTCCGAAAGGATTTCGTGATCTTTTTGATAAGTTACCTAAATTTAAGCAAGTTTTAAATATGCCAACTAAGCGCCTGAGCAAAGCCCCTTGTCAGGAGGTTGTGTTAACTGGCGATGATGTTGATTTAACTAAGATCCCAGTGATGCATTGTTGGCCTGAAGATGCAGCCCCTTTGATTACATGGGGACTTACAGTAACGCGAGGGCCTTTTAAAGAGCGCCAGAATTTAGGTATTTATCGCCAACAAGTGCTTGGCAAAAATAAGGTGATTATGCGTTGGTTATCTCATCGCGGTGGCGCGTTAGATTTCCAAGAATGGTGTCAAAAACACCCAGGAGAACGTTTTCCCGTTTCTGTTGCATTAGGGGCTGATCCTGCGACAATTTTAGGTGCCGTAACGCCAGTACCAGATACATTATCTGAATATGCCTTTGCTGGATTATTGCGAGGTAATAAAACAGAAGTCGTTAAATGCCTTTCCAATGACTTGGAAGTCCCGGCAAGTGCCGAAATTATTCTCGAAGGGTATATCGAACCCGGTGAGCTTGCACCAGAAGGGCCATATGGTGATCATACTGGTTATTATAATGAGATTGACTCTTTTCCAGTATTTACCATAACACATCTAACACGTCGTAAAGATGCTATCTATCACTCTACTTATACAGGGCGTCCACCGGATGAGCCGGCAGTATTAGGCGTTGCGCTTAATGAAGTATTAGTACCGATATTACAAAAACAATTTCCTGAGATTGTCGATTTTTATTTACCTCCTGAAGGTTGCTCTTATCGTTTAGCGGTTGTGACCATGAAAAAGCAGTATGCTGGTCACGCTAAACGCGTAATGATGGGAGTTTGGTCTTATTTGCGACAATTTATGTATACTAAATTTGTGATTGTTTGCGATGATGATGTGAATGCAAGAGATTGGAAAGATGTGATTTGGGCTATCACAACTAGAATGGATCCCGCAAGAGATACCATTATGATGGAAAATACGCCAATTGATTATCTTGATTTTGCTTCACCTGTTTCAGGTTTAGGCTCCAAAATGGGGTTAGATGCGACCAATAAATGGCCCGGTGAAACAGAGAGAGAGTGGGGGCGACCTATCGTAATGACGGATGAAATAAAACAGCGGGTCGATACTATTTGGGAACAGCTCGATATTGTTAAATAATAATAGAGGAACAACATGGCGATACTGAACTGTAAAGTCTCACTCGTTGAGCCGATAACAGATACGGTGTATCGGGTAAGATTATTACCTGATGGCCCATTTGATTTTCAGGCTGGACAATACCTTTTAGCGGTTATGGATGAGCGAGATAAGCGCCCATTCTCTATTGCCTCTATTCCCGAAAATAAAGACTTTATTGAGCTTCATATTGGCGCGTCAGATCTGAATCTTTACGCAATGGCTGTGCTCGATCTTATTTTAGAAACTCAACAATTAAAGATTGATATTCCCCATGGTAATGCGTGGTTTAGACAACAGAGCCAACGTCCTTTGTTGCTTATCGCAGGAGGAACAGGATTTTCTTATACTCACTCTATCTTGCTAGCGGCATTACAAGAAAATCCTCAACGTGCGGTAACGCTTTATTGGGGAGGACGAGAGCAGGTACATCTTTATGATCTTAATGAGTTGCAAGATTTAACGGAAAAGTATCCCTCATTATCAGTCGTACCTGTTGTTGAACAACCTGATGACGCTTGGCGTGGTAGAAAAGGGACTGTATTAACGGCAATTAGTGAAGATTTTGGCGATTTATCATCCTATGATATTTATATCGCAGGACGTTTTGAAATGGCTAAAATAGCGCGAGATCGTTTTTGTAATGAGCGTAATGCTGATAGAGAACGCTTATTTAGTGATGCTTTTGAGTTTATTTAACACGCAATAACGATAAAAAAACCATAAAAAAACCCGCCCCTGACGGCGGGAAAATGGTTAAAAAACCAAGCAATCAAACATGTCAACCAAGTGATATTACTCAAAATGAAAAATCATCTTGATTAAACTCGCTCAATAATGGTTGCTATCCCTTGGCCTAATCCAATACACATTGTCGCTAATCCTAATTGTGCATCTTTACGCTCCATAATATTTAATAGCGTGGTGGTTATTCTGGCACCAGAACAACCTAATGGATGCCCAAGTGCAATAGCACCACCATTAAGATTGATTTTGTCATCAATGCTATCGAGTAAATTCATTTTTTTCATGCAAGCTAAGGATTGCGCTGCAAAGGCTTCGTTAAGTTCAAAGATATCAATATCACTGAGGGTTAACCCCGTTTTTTTTAGTGCTATTTCAGTGGCAGGAACGGGACCATATCCCATGATTGCCGGATCACAACCTGTTACCGCCATCGAACGAATAATTGCACGGGGTTTTAAATGATGTTGCTTAGCATAACTTTCGCTCGTGATAAACATCGCGGATGCCCCATCAGAGACGGCCGATGAATTCCCCGCAGTAACGGAGCCCGTGGCGGGATCAAACACGGGTCTAAGTTGTGCTAATTCATCAAGGCTTGGGTTATAACGGATAACTTCATCCGTGCTGACGCGTATAAAATCTCCTGCTGCATCATGACCATTAATGGCAACAAGTTCGTTGTCAAAATAGCCTTTTTGGGTCGCGAGGGCGGCTAAATGGTGTGAGCGATAGGCGAATTTGTCTTGTTCTTCGCGAGATATTTGAAATGATTTTGCTAACATTTCTGCAGTTAACCCCATTGAGAATGAAGCCTTTGCCACAGAAAGATTTAATGCTGGGTTAAAGTCAGCATTATAGGTCATCGGTACATGACCCATATGTTCAACGCCACCAATTAAAGCAACTTGGCTCTCTCCTAACATAATTTGGCGAGCACCGTCATGCAAGGCTTGCATCGAAGAGCCACATAAACGATTGACGGTTACTGCCGGAACTTTATGCGGTAATTCTGCTAATAGTGCGGCATTACGTGCAATATTAAAGCCTTGCTCTAAAGTTTGTTGCACACAGCCCCAAATCACATCGCCAATATCATTGGGATCAATATCAGGGTTACGCTTAAGCAAAGCTTGCATTAATTGCGCAGAGAGATTTTCAGCTCTTACATGGCGAAATGCCCCGCCTTTTGAACGTCCCATTGGGGTGCGAACACCATCAATTATGACAACCTTTTCCATTTCTTCTCTCCTTAAGCGAGTTCTCTGATGTTAACATCTACTTTTGCAGGCTTTGGATAGTAGGTTTCGTTACGTAATGCTTTTTGTTTTAAGCTCTCAGGAATTTGGTAAAGTGGCCCTAATTCTGAGTATTGCTCTGCATTTGCAACAAATTGTGCTAATCCAATGGTATCGAGGTAACGGAAGACACCACCACGGAAAGGAGGGAAGCCTAAACCATACACTAATGCAATATCGGCTTCTGCAGGTGAGGCGATAATGCCTTCATCTAAGCAACGAATAACTTCATTGATCATTGGGATCATCATACGAGCAATAATAGTGTCTTGGTTAAATTCCTGTTTTTTGCCGACATGATGTTCAATAAGGCTGTGAATATCGTTATCTACCTGCTTTTGTTTTTTACCACGCTTATCAATAGTGTAGTCATAGAAACCATGATTATTTTTCTGACCATAGCGTTGTTGTTGATATAAAAGCGCAATAACGTCTTTATCAATACTGCCCATTCTGTCTGGGAAACCTTGAGCCATCACTGCTTGAGCATGATTCGCTGTATCGATACCGACAACATCCAGTAAATAAGCCGGGCCCATTGGCCAGCCAAAGACTTTTTCCATCACTTTATCTACAGCAATAAAATCAGCACCATCTCTTAATAAAAGAGAAAACCCGGCGAAATAAGGGAAGAGCACGCGATTGACAAAGAACCCCGGACAGTCATTAACAATGATTGGCGTTTTACCCATTTTGCTAGCATAACTGACAATGCGATTAATCGTCTCTTCACTGGTTTTTTCACCTTTAATGATCTCAACTAAAGGCATGCGGTGAACGGGATTAAAGAAGTGCATTCCACAGAAATTTTCAGGGCGTGTTAGTGATTTGGCAAGTAGCGAAATGGGGATTGTTGAGGTATTCGAAGCAAGTACAGCATGATCAGCAAGGAGCGCTTCGGTTTCAGCAAGTACAGAGGCTTTTACTTTAGGGTTTTCAACCACCGCTTCGACCACAATTTGTGCATCAGCTACACTGGCATAGTTTAGGGTAGGATGAATAGAGGCGAGGGTTTTTGCCATATCAACGGCACTCATACGTCCTTTTTCTTGACGTTTTTGTAACAGACTGAGTGCTTCTGTCATACCCAATTCAAGGGAGTTGGCATTAATATCTTTCATGGTAACAGGAATGCCCTTTAGTGCAGATTGATAGGCAATTCCGCCACCCATGATCCCCGCGCCTAATACTGCCGCTTGTTTTGGTAAGCTAGCATGACGTTTTTTAGTAATACCTTTCACATATTGATCATTAAGGAAAATACCCACTAATGCTTTGGCAACATCGGTGCGGGTCAGTTTGACAAAGTTTTCTGTTTCCAATTCAAGTGCCGCTTTTCTATCTAGAAATGCGGCTTTTTCTATCGTATTAACGGCGGTCATTGGGGCTGGATAATGAGGGCCTGCGACTTTCATCACCATGCCTTTTGCCACAGCAAATGACATTTTATGTTCAAGTTCCGTTAATCTTAACGCCACAGTTTTAGGTTGACGAGCAGCTTGCCAGTCAAATTTGCCATCAATGGCTTGCTCTATCAGTGAAATGGCACTTTCTTTTAGCTTATCAACAGGGACAATAGCTTGAATTAAGCCATTCTTAAGTGCCGTTTCGGCATTAATATCTTTACCTGCGGTAATAATTTCTAAGGCATTATCAACGCCAATAAGGCGAGGTAGCCGAACAGAGCCACCAAAACCCGGCATAATACCAAGTTTTGTTTCGGGTAAACCAATGCGTAAATCCGGTGATGCAATACGAAAATCCGTTGCTAATACACATTCACAGCCACCGCCTAGGGCGTAGCCATTAATGGCAGAAACTGTAGGAACGGGGAGATCTTCTAATCGATTGAAAATATGATTAGCAAAATGTAGCCATTGTGTCAGTTCTTCAACGGGTGCATCAAAAAGTGATAAAAATTCGGTAATATCGGCACCAACAATAAAGGCGGGTTTTTCTGAACGTAAAATAACCCCTTTTAGATCAGATGTGTTTTCTAATACTGTTAACGCTTCGCTTAACATTGCCACCGTTTTTGTATCTAATTTATTAATAGAACCGCTAGCATTGAAAACGAGCTCAACAATACCTTGCTTCACCCAATCGGCTTGAATATTTTCGCTTTGATAGAGCATTTGTATTCTCCCTAAAGTATAAACTGGTATGACCAGATAATTAGAGTGTGAATACAATGTTAATTAATTGCAAATATTTGATTAAGGAAATGTAGGGCTGATCACAATGAAATTATCTAATATATTGATTTTTATATGATTGGTTTAAATGAATAAATCAGCATAATTAAGGATCGTAAAAACATAGTAATAAGTCATGGTAAGCTATTTTTGCTATGGTGTTACCCTGTAAAAGAGTTGGCGTGTTAAGCTGAATAATTAACAATAAATAAAGATAGGTGATTAGTAATGGAAAAATTGCTTTCTCTGTATCAAGAACATATCAAAACACTACAAAATCGTACTCGTGATGCTTTATCTAGACACCACCTTGATAATGTCTTGATTCACTCTGGTGAACCTATTGGTGTTTTCCTTGATGATAGTGATTACCCTTTTAAAGTGAATGCACACTTTAAAGCGGGGGTGCCAGTAACTGATGTGCCACATTGTTGGTTATTGGTTGATGGTGTCAATAAACCAAAACTCTGGTTCTATTCACCTGTTGATTATTGGCATAGTGTTGAAGCTTTACCAAGTAGCTATTGGACCCATGAAATTGAGCTGATCCATTTAAAAAATGTCGATGATATTCAAAAAGAGCTAGCACCTTTTATTAATAAAAATACTGCTTATATTGGGCCAAATACACAACGGGCTGATTCATTAGGTGTCAGTCTTGATAATGTTAATAACCAATCTCTTCTTAACTATTATCATTATTATCGTGCTTATAAAACGGGTTATGAACTGGCATGTATGCGCGAAGCGCAGAAAATGGCAGTCAATGGACATATCGCCGCTCGTGAGGCATTCCAAGCTGAGTTAAGTGAATTTGATATTAATATGGCTTATTTAATGGCAACAGGACATCGGGACACAGATGTACCTTATGGCAATATTGTTGCATTAAATGAACATGCTGCTGTTTTGCATTACACCAAATTAGATCATCAATCGCCAGATGAATATCGTAGTTTCCTTATTGATGCGGGAGCAGAGTATAATGGGTATGCTGCGGATATTACGCGTACTTATTCAGCGAAAGAAAATCATGAATTTACTGCTTTAGTCAAAGATATGAATGATGCGCAACAGGCATTGATAGCGACAATGAAAGCGGGAGTACGCTACAGCGAATATCATATTCAAATGCATCAACGTATTGCCGGATTATTACATAAATACGGTATCGTTAAGGGGATTAGCGAAGAAGAGATGGTGAGTGAAGGATTAACAACTCCCTTCTTACCACATGGATTAGGCCATGCGCTAGGTTTACAAGTTCATGATGCGGGTGGATTTATGCAGGATGATAAAGGGACTCATTTAGCTGCGCCAGCCATGTATCCTTTCTTACGTTGTACACGTATTGTAGAGCCGGGAATGGTACTTACCATTGAGCCAGGATTCTATTTTATTGATTCGTTATTAGCACCTTGGCGTGAAGGGAAATATCGTAGTCATTTTGATTGGCATTTGATTGAACACTTCAAGCCTTTTGGTGGCATTCGTATTGAAGATAATATTATTATTCACGATAACAAAATTGAAAATATGACAAGAGACTTACATTTAGCCTGATGAAAGCTTATTTGATCCCCGCTGAAACGGTAGAATTCAGTGAAGAAATAAAGAAGAGCCGTTTTATTACATTTATTGCTCATACTGAAGGGATTGAGGCTGCCAAAGCGTATATCCAATCAATTAAAGCGCAGTTTCCCGATGCTCGGCATCATTGTTGGGCATTTGTTGCTGGAAGACCGGATGATTCACAACAGTTAGGTTTTTCTGATGATGGTGAACCAACAGGCACGGCGGGAAAACCTATTCTAGCACCCCTGTTAGGGAGTGGTATGGGAGAGGTGACTGCGGTTGTGGTACGTTATTTCGGCGGGATCAAATTAGGCACTGGCGGATTAGTTCGTGCTTATGGCAATGGGGTACAGCAGGCATTAAAACTTTTGCCAACGAAAACCAAAGTACCTCAGCGCCGATTTCTTGTGGAGTGTGAATATTCCTTAGTGTCATTACTTGAGCAAGTTATTGCAGAATATCAAGGGAAGATCCTCTCTAGTGAATATACTGATAAAGTCACTTTTGAACTATCATTGCCAGCAGTAGAGAGTGAAAAAGTTGAAAGTAAACTACGCGATATCAGTCGTGGCAGTATGCAATTAATATGTTTAGAACCGAATGAATAATCGTTGCTACCAAGGAAATCGCTAAATGCATTTTCGTTCAATAACCCGAATTGTTGGGCTACTTGTTATTTTATTCTCTGTCACGATGATCATCCCCGGTATCGTTGCGTTGATCTATCGGGATGGTGCAGGACGAGCATTTAGTCAGACATTTATTGTCGCTCTTATTATTGGGCTAATGTTGTGGATCCCCAATCGAAACAATAAAAGTGATCTAAAACCCAAAGAAGGTTTTCTTATTGTGGTTTTATTTTGGACTGTGTTAGGCAGCGTAGGGGCATTGCCTTTTATTTTTTCGGAACAACCTCATCTATCGATTACCGATGCCTTTTTTGAATCTTTTTCCGGATTAACAACCACAGGGGCTACGACACTTGTTGGGTTGGATAGCTTACCTAAAGCGATTTTATTTTATCGCCAAATGCTGCAATGGTTAGGGGGAATGGGGATCATCGTATTAGCGGTGGCAATTCTTCCACTGTTAGGCGTTGGGGGAATGCAGCTTTATCGGGCAGAAATGCCGGGGCCTTTGAAAGACAATAAAATGCGCCCAAGGATCGCAGAAACTGCGAAAGCATTGTGGCTGATTTATGTCTTACTCACTATTATTTGTGCCCTTGCGTTGTGGATTGCGGGTATGGACGTGTTTGATGCTATCTCGCATAGTTTTTCTACTATTGCAATCGGTGGATTTTCTACCCATGATGCAAGCATTGGCTATTTTAATAGTCCAACAATTAACGTCATTATTGGTGTTTTTCTATTAATTTCAGGGTGTAACTTTGCTTTACACTTTTCGGTTTTAACAGGGCGAAGCCTCAATATTTATTGGCGTGATCCTGAATTTCGCATGTTTATTTTTATACAGCTCGGATTAGTGATTATTTGTAGCCTTATTCTATGGCTCTATTCGGTATATGACTCTGGATGGACAACAATTAATCAAGCTTTTTTCCAAGTTGTTTCAATGGCAACAACCGCAGGGTTTGCAACAGATAGTTTTGCCCAGTGGCCAACTTTTTTACCTCTGTTACTGTTGTGCTCTGCCTTTATCGGGGGCTGTGCTGGTTCAACGGGGGGGGGATTAAAAGTAATCCGCATCTTACTGCTATTTTTACAAGGCTCTCGTGAATTAAAACGTCTTGTACACCCTAATGCGGTTTATACGATTAAACTAGGACATCGAGCATTACCAGAACGTATTATAGAAGCGGTTTGGGGCTTTTTCTCAGCATATGCTTTAGTATTTATTATTAGCTTAATGCTATTAATAGCGACAGGCGTTGATGAGTTTTCTGCTTTTTCTGCTATTGCTACAACACTTAATAATTTGGGTCCAGGATTAGGTATTGTTGCTGATAACTTTACAACAATGAATCCAGCCGCTAAGTGGATACTTGTTGTCACCATGTTATTTGGCCGATTAGAAGTTTTCACATTATTGGTTTTATTTACACCAACATTTTGGCGTGATTAACCAAAAACAAGGAGTGATGTATGAGCGCGCTGTTGCTGTACTGCAGTACAGATGGTCAAACTAAAAAAATAATGACGCACATAGCTAATGAACTAAGACAACAGGGCTATGAATGTGATGTAAGAGATTTAACTGCTGTTCACCATAGCCTTAATTTATCTGCTTATAATAAAGTGTTAGTTGGGGCATCAATTAGATATGGCTATTTTAATAAAGTACTGGATAAATTTATTACCCAACACCTTTCTCAATTAAATAGTATGCCATCCGCCTTTTTTGGGGTGAACCTTACGGCAAGAAAAGCTGAAAAGAGTACACCCGAAACCAATGCTTATATGCGTAAGTTTTTAGATAAGACTCCATGGAAGCCTAGATTAACAGGTGTTTTTGCAGGCGCGCTTCTTTACCCACGTTATAAATGGATTGATAGAGTGATGATCCAGCTTATTATGAAGATGACTAAGGGTGAAACCGATCCAACAAAAGAAATCGAATATACTGATTGGAATAAAGTTAGCGAATTTGCGACAAAATTTTCCAAAATTGAGTGATATTTGTTCGTTGTGACCTGTTTTTTGTACGCATTGTTGGGGTTTTAATCGAACGGTAAATTTTTTTCAAAAAACACTTGCGCTAATCTGAGAAGCCCCTATAATGCGCACCCACTGACCGACGATGAGCTGACAACAGCAACGACGGAAAGGGAAGAGAAAAGAAAAAAGTTTGAAAAAACTCTTGACTCTTCATAGGAATAGCGTAATATACGCCTCCTCGCAACAACGCAGAAGACCGGAAACGGCAGCGACAGTTGCACTGCTCTTTAACAAATTATCAGACAATCTGTGTGGGCACTCGCAGAGACGATATCTTCTAAAAAATTAGATGTATCAAGTCTTGAAGAGTGACTAACAAGTTAATTCATATAATGAATAAGCTAAGTTTTCGATTTCTTTGAGCATCAAACACTTTTAATTGAAGAGTTTGATCATGGCTCAGATTGAACGCTGGCGGCAGGCCTAACACATGCAAGTCGAGCGGTAACAGGAGAAAGCTTGCTTTCTTGCTGACGAGCGGCGGACGGGTGAGTAATGTATGGGGATCTGCCCGATAGAGGGGGATAACTACTGGAAACGGTGGCTAATACCGCATAATGTCTACGGACCAAAGCAGGGGCTCTTCGGACCTTGCACTATCGGATGAACCCATATGGGATTAGCTAGTAGGTGGGGTAAAGGCTCACCTAGGCGACGATCTCTAGCTGGTCTGAGAGGATGATCAGCCACACTGGGACTGAGACACGGCCCAGACTCCTACGGGAGGCAGCAGTGGGGAATATTGCACAATGGGCGCAAGCCTGATGCAGCCATGCCGCGTGTATGAAGAAGGCCTTAGGGTTGTAAAGTACTTTCAGCGGGGAGGAAGGTGATAAGGTTAATACCCTTGTCAATTGACGTTACCCGCAGAAGAAGCACCGGCTAACTCCGTGCCAGCAGCCGCGGTAATACGGAGGGTGCAAGCGTTAATCGGAATTACTGGGCGTAAAGCGCACGCAGGCGGTCAATTAAGTCAGATGTGAAAGCCCCGAGCTTAACTTGGGAATTGCATCTGAAACTGGTTGGCTAGAGTCTTGTAGAGGGGGGTAGAATTCCATGTGTAGCGGTGAAATGCGTAGAGATGTGGAGGAATACCGGTGGCGAAGGCGGCCCCCTGGACAAAGACTGACGCTCAGGTGCGAAAGCGTGGGGAGCAAACAGGATTAGATACCCTGGTAGTCCACGCTGTAAACGATGTCGATTTAGAGGTTGTGGTCTTGAACCGTGGCTTCTGGAGCTAACGCGTTAAATCGACCGCCTGGGGAGTACGGCCGCAAGGTTAAAACTCAAATGAATTGACGGGGGCCCGCACAAGCGGTGGAGCATGTGGTTTAATTCGATGCAACGCGAAGAACCTTACCTACTCTTGACATCCAGCGAATCCTTTAGAGATAGAGGAGTGCCTTCGGGAACGCTGAGACAGGTGCTGCATGGCTGTCGTCAGCTCGTGTTGTGAAATGTTGGGTTAAGTCCCGCAACGAGCGCAACCCTTATCCTTTGTTGCCAGCACGTAATGGTGGGAACTCAAAGGAGACTGCCGGTGATAAACCGGAGGAAGGTGGGGATGACGTCAAGTCATCATGGCCCTTACGAGTAGGGCTACACACGTGCTACAATGGCAGATACAAAGAGAAGCGACCTCGCGAGAGCAAGCGGAACTCATAAAGTCTGTCGTAGTCCGGATTGGAGTCTGCAACTCGACTCCATGAAGTCGGAATCGCTAGTAATCGTAGATCAGAATGCTACGGTGAATACGTTCCCGGGCCTTGTACACACCGCCCGTCACACCATGGGAGTGGGTTGCAAAAGAAGTAGGTAGCTTAACCTTCGGGAGGGCGCTTACCACTTTGTGATTCATGACTGGGGTGAAGTCGTAACAAGGTAACCGTAGGGGAACCTGCGGTTGGATCACCTCCTTACCTAAGAGATACGTGTTATGTG
>NZ_CAWPCB010000036.1:0-238541 GCF_963886535.1 Proteus sp. G2675 | reverse complement strand
CGGAGTCCAAAATAATGGCTTTTAAATATAAAATAACAATAATCATATTTTTGCTATCTTTTATTTTTTTTGTAGTGTATGAGTTTTTTATTCCCGTTAAAGTTATGGGAGTACATAAAGATACGTATACTACCTCTATTCTGGTTGAGGATTTTCCGATAACTGATTATGGAAAAATACTATGGTGGAAAAAAAATAAGGTTATCTTAGATGAACAGTATAATTTATTTAAAGCTAAAGATAGCTCCTTCTATATTTATATATGAAATTATGGTGATGGATATTTAGAAGAAGGAAAATACGATCGATTATGTTTTACTGAAATTAAAAGTAACAAAAAATGTATAGAAAAAGATAAAGTGATGTCAATAATGTATTCTTTAAATGAAGAGGAAATTAGGATCGGTAATTCTGCATATATTAAAGATAAAAATGGTTCTTTTATAAAGAAAGACAAGGATACTAATACAACTATCACAGTAGTCCCTAATGCATAACTTGGTCACAAGTGGTGATAATAGCTTATTCACATTTTATGCTTAAAAATATATTTTGCTGTTTATATCAAAAATATAAAATATAAAATATAACTATAAATCTTTGTGAAACAATGCGAAGTTATCGTGTTTCGTCTCCATGTTTGCCCAATAGCTTCTATGAGAATTTTTTATTAATTATTGAGTTAAGTAATATTATCCATTGCAACAGGGCGCTGTTTTTCATCTAAGTAGTAGTGAATGCCGGCCTCAATATTATCTTCACCTTCATAGAAAACGTTAAAGCGGGTGCGTTTTCCATCGTGATAGGCAATCACAGCACTACCGCCTTTTCCTAAGCAAAATTGCTGAAGATGCCCTGTTGAGATACACACGCTGTTATCCCCAGATACAGAGAGTGTGCAGTTATCACCTGTGTTGATAGCAATGGCGTTATCGCCAGTAACAGTAATATGTGCTAAATCACCAGTATTGGTGACTTTTGTACGGGATTGAGTCGCATTAATAAAGTTTCTTATGCCACTATTGGCAATATGCGCCCCTTGGCCAGAAGCGTAAATTTTAACATCGTTGCCACTATTACAAATACGAGAGCGTCCTCCTAAGCTACCAATACGACATTGATCTGCCGTATTACTGATTTTTCCAGCAAATCCGCTGTTGATTAATTGGTTACTATAACCAGTGTTAGCAATACTGTTTTCATCACCGGAAAAGGCGACAATATTATCACGACCACATAATGCAAGGGCGGTGTTAAATTGTTGGCTTTTGACAATCAGTTGATGCCATTCGGTGGAAAACTGGATGTTTTCGTCGCTAGATTGCGGTTGGTGATAGGGTAAACGTTGTAATGTCACACCGGTTTGTTTTTCATTGCCTAACAGGGACAAGATGTTTTCTATCACTTCTTGTTCCTGTTTGGCAAAAGAGGACTGACTAAAATGACGCAGATAAATATATTGAATTAAGCTTTCTATCCATTGTGTTTGACGTTGTTTTATCAATTCATTATGGATAGCACGGTAAGTACCTCCATGGGGAAAATAACGCAAAAACCAACGATAAAGTGAACTTGAAACATGCAGTTGGCGTAAGTCTTCTTTGGTTAGTGTGATATTTTCCTGTGAAGGGACTGACATATAAGCTCCTTGATCCATCTATTTATTAGTGTCTATGGTAGCCGTCAACCATACTGCGAAAGGTTTGGAATGGCGTTCTTCCGGTGGTACACAGGTAAAGGTGACCAAAGATAAAAAAGACACTACACACGGCTAGTATTTGGTGAATTATTAATAACCAAGCTTTAAATAGCACAGCATCAGCAGGGATAAACATGGGATTTTGCAGTAAGATCCCAGTGATTAAAAGTAATGGTACTAATGCATACATCACACCTAAATAAGCCATTTGTTGCAGTGGATTAAATTTAACCTTGGGAGTGGCTGGAAAAGGATGATCTTCCCCTTTAATAATGCCGTAAAGATAAAAACGCGTTTGCATTAATACTCGTTGCAACCAGTTTTTACTGTCAATACGGTAAAATTTACCATTGCCACCAACAAGATTAATTAATACAAAGGACAACCAGCATACTAAGAGTAGATAACCACAAATTTCATGCACATTGACGAGTAACGCCGTGTCATGTGCCGAGAGTAGGGCGAAATGGTTAATCCCGCCACTGAGAAGGAGTAAGATAAATAAAGTTGCATTACTCCAATGCCATAAACGTACCGCTTTTGAGTAAAGATAGAGTTTCTCTTCTTGATGATGCTCTCCATGGGGTGTGGCAAAGCGGTAACGTAAAAAACCATGAAGTGCGAGTACAAGTAGCATGCCGACAAATAATACGCCGGCAACAATTAACCAAAGTGGCAAATAGTCCGGTGTATAGATTAAGACATACTGTTTGAGTGAGGCTTGAAATTGTGCTGCATTTGGCATGATATTTATTGCACTCATACGTTATCTCCCCCTTGTACATGAGGTCCAACACGTCGATAAAGATGCGGTTTTCCTACTCCATCAAGTTGATAGAGATAGTAGTCATGTGTTTTTAGCCATTGCTGAATTTGTGGGCTATCTTCTCTACCAAAGAGTAGGGCGTTTTGTGGGCAAGCGCTGACACAAATCGGTGGGAACCCTTTTTGTAATCGAGACTCAAGACAAAAGTCACATTTATCAGCAACATGTGTTACGGGATTAAGATAACGAACTTGGTAAGGACAGGCTGATATGCAATAACTACAGCCAATACATTTCTCTTTATTAACGCGAACAATACCATTGCTTTCATCGCGCCAAGATGCGCCCGTAGGACAAACCGAGATACAAGGAGCATCTTCACACTGCTGACATGAGTGTCTAAAAAAATGGTACTTATCGTTATCTTCTTTTAAGCTTAATGGAATGTGTGCAATATCCATTCGCGCCATTCCGGTTGGTACTTTATTTAATCGACGGCACGCTGTGGCACAAATATTACAGCCATTACAGCGTGTTTCGTCATGGATCATGGCATAGCGTATCGGTTTTTTATCTGTGGCTGCCGCTAAGGCACTCCCCAGTGGCGCACTGAAAAAGATCACAGAACCTATACCTGCTACAAATTTACGGCGAGAAACACGCATTATTTTTGCTCCTCAATCTGATGCTGTTGTAATACCCACAGAACATTTCGTCGACAGGGTAGAGCACTAAGGATTTTCATATTGTTCTACCTCCAGCCATTCTGTTAATCCTCTCGCCTTGCCATAACTCATTAGGGTGCTACTAAATAGGTAAGGGGCATTGTTAGAGGCGAATATTTGCTGAATATCTTGAAAATCAGGGTGAGTTTTCATCAGCGTCAATGCATCGTCTATTTCTGCAGCGGTGTAATAAAAAGGCTCCAACATCAACATGCTTTGCTTCAATGGTCGAGGGTAGGTTTCGCATTCAAAGCGAACTAAACCTGCAATGGCAGTACAAATATCGGTATATCTATTGAGAAGCTGTAATTGTGCATAGTTATCTGACATAACAGTGTCAGAATAGAAATAATCCTCACCATTATGTGTTAAATAAGTAATATCAACGAAAGCGTCCTCTTTCAACGCGACTCTTAATTGCATTACCTCTTCTTCAGAGAGTGAATAAGGCGCATCATACAGCGTGGAAATAGCTAATAGTTCACCTTCTTTTGAACATTGACGGATTGCATTGGCTAGGTGTTGTTCAGCCGATAATTGCGCGATATCTTCAATTTGTTCTTCTGTAGTATCCGTTAAGGTGTGAGTACCATGCCCAATACCTCTCTCTGATAACGGCAATAGCCAACGACGAAGAGAAATATCCGGTTGTTCTAAAGTAATATCAGCATCATGAGCAATATCAGGTGGTATAGAGGCTGATGCATTCTGTTTATTCATCATGATCTCCTTTACCTATTAATTGGGTAATAAGCCACGTGATGCTAAATCGTCAGCAACATCTTGTAATCCAAGGCGTACTAAAGTTGCTTTTGTTGGACAGCCTAATTGTGGATCCCAGCCCATTTCTTCATAAAATAGGGTGAGAGAGAGTTGCATATCTTCTCTATCCATTTTGTCTGTCCCTTCCGTAAAGACAGGAATATCAGGATCTTTATCAAATACCCATGAACAGATTTGGTCATGCTCATTACGCATATCCATTGTGTTCATTAACTTAACCGTGTAAGCACGATGTAAAGTGAAGATGCGTTCTGAGGCTAAATCAAGATCTTGAGAAGTGGTTGGTTCACCGGTAATGGCAGTGAAAAATTTTGCTTCCATATCTAAATCGCCACGATAGTTGCGGCTTTTATGAGGTGATACGGTCATTGGCCATACCCAGTTACATAATGTCACGGCATCATGTAGGCAACTACGCAAAATGGTCCATTTGGTATAGGCAATTTTTGCTTTATTAATCGGCGTGTAGTTTTTGGTTTCATCAAAAGCATCACCAGAGCCAAATAGTTCACCTGCAATCTCTTTTTGTAATTTTAGCGGTAAACCACTACCGATATAGTTGATATGAGTATGTGTCATCGCATCGCGGTTAAACATACAGTTGACGATGGAGCCTACTTGAGCAGAAGCTTCATTTGCATGGTGAATAGGGAAACCCATCGGTGACCAAAGTTTATTTTTCTTATTACCCCAATATTCCTCACCAAAATTCCAGCGTTGTGCAATTAAATAAGAGCCATCAGCAAGGTGACTAAATTCACCTTTACGATGGGCTAAGCGGTAATAGAAATCTTTGATAAATGCGGGATCACCTTCTTCAAGTTTATCCCAAGGAATATCGTTATACTCTTCTTCAGAAAGAACGCGTTTAAAAACGCCGTGGGTATAGCAATAAGTAAAGTCACGATGAAGCTGACCGTAGTTGCACCATAAGCCCATATCATCAAAAATATTGAGGCCGACAAGATTACCAACAACATTGGCATCGCCTTTTTTCTCAATATCTTTCGGGCCATTAGGGAAAATGGTGGTATGAACAAAGTTGGCGACACAAGTGTTTCCGCCTGTTTGAGGTACGCCAAATTTTTTCGCTTGCGGGACATTAAGTTGTGACATACAGCGAATAGGGCATGAGTGGCATCCCCCCATTTTTACCGTGTATTGTTCTGCTTCTGGGCCAAGATCGAAGGTTGATTTCATGGTTCTAAAGCCGACAGTATTGGCATTGCCCGGTGGGATCTCCCCTGTTTCAATGGGGCCACCTTCAGCCGCTCCCCAATAAAGCCCTTTACGTGCAGTCCAGCGTGAACCCGGATGTGAATACTCTGCCCAAGATTGCGGGGTACTTGGTACGACGTGATTATTATTTGCGCCAATGAGTTGTGTCATCATATAGTCGTTAAGCTCTTTTAACGCTTTACGATCGGCAACATTAACGCCACGGCTTCCTTCAACCACAATCGCTTTTAATTTTTTAGCACCAAGTACGGCACCAATTCCAGCACCACCACTGTGGTTACGACTATTGATAAGTCCTGAAAGAGGGACAAGGTTTTCACCTGCAGGGCCAATAGCAGCAACACACGCTTCAGGGCTTGTTTGAGCACAAAGTTCTTCTGTTGTTTGACGAGTTCCTTTTCCCCATAAAAAAGAGGCATCTTCAATGGAAACTTGGTCATCATCAATATGGATCCACACGGGTTTATCTGCTTGACCTTCAATGATCAACGCATCATAGCCGGCAAATTTCATCCATGCGGCAAAAAAGCCTCCCATATGGGCATCAACCACTAAATTACCGCGAGTAAAGGTTGAAAGAGAGGTGATATTGACGCGAGAGCTACAGGGTGCGCCTGATCCTGTTAGCGGGCCTACCGCAAATACCACTTTGTTTTCTTCATCAAAAGGTTTTACACCGGGTGCAACTTCTTCATACATAATTTTGTAGCCAAAGCCCATACCACCAATTAAGGATTTGTATTGGCTTGAGCTTTCGCGAGAGATGGCACCGGTAGTTAAATTAATTCTTAGTATATTGCCAGTCCAGCCGTTAATCATAATATTGCTTCCTAATCTAAAGAGGGGTCAATGAGGTGATTGCTAAGAAAAATCAAACGGTAATTTCTTTCCATTCAATAATGTGTAATGCCCCTGTTGGGCATGCTGAGGCGCATTCACCACATAAATTACATTTACCGGATTTTTTCGTTTGTGGATTGACGGTTGCCATCATCCACGGGCAAGCTGTTGTACAAGCGGCACAGCCGATACAACGACGAGTATCAACGACAATACAGCCAAACTCTTCTTGATAACGGATAGCTTTTACTGGGCAGACGTTCATACACTCGGGTGTTTTGCATTGGCGACAAGTATCAGTGGTAAAGTTTAAGTCGCCATATAAGCCCCCTCCAGAGCCAATGCCTTTATCACCAAAATAGAAATGACGATGGATTTTAGTACGGGAGAAGAAAGAGCCAACGCTACCATCATTCCATGTTGTACATGCTGTTTCACAACGATGACAGCCAGTGCAACGGGCACGATTAGTCACTAATACACCTTTAGGTGTGGTTGTCAGTTGAATAACGCCACTGTCTATTTCTTCTTGCTTACAACCTAAAAGAGAAAGTAGTGCGGGTGCTATGGTGATCCCTGCCAGCCCTTTACCGGATATTCGCAGAAACTCTAGTCTTGATAGTCCAATATCTAATATAGGACGATGATGTGTATCAGACATTAATATTTATCTCCGCTTAACTAATTTAAATAAGAAATAATTTGTGATGATAAATGTGTTCTTTTCTCTACTTGTTTTTCGTTGTATATAAAATATAATAACGATTGGTTTAGAATAGACATAATAGTTATCAACACTTTTTATTACTGAAAATAGCTTGTGGTGAATTGTTAAATATTTGTATTTACAATATGTTACATTCGGTTTTTACGTATTTTTCATTAACCATTATGATATTGTGGTTATTAAAAAATTTATTCTGTGACTGCAATCATAGAAATAAAATTAATTATCGTTAGTTAAAAAATTAAATTAAGTGATTATTGTTCTTATCTGTAATTACGAAGGATAATTAATATTGTTTATATATATTCTATTATTTAAATAGAATATAAAGATATTTGTTCTTATATTACGTTTGAAATTATTGTTTTAATGATGAATTGATATTTAATATTAATTATTTATTTAATGAAAAATGAATCTTGATTATTATTAATAAAAAAAGATATTAATAAATTGTAAAACAGTGACGAGATCATTTTTATAAAAAAAGAAACCTTGTCTAATAAAGAGAAGGTTTCTTTTGCCAATGGTATTATATGATTTTATGGTTAGTAGCCCACGGCTTTACCTGCTGGACGTCGAACATCATTTGAACCATAAAGATAACCTTCGCGTATCGCCCCTGAAACAGCAGAATCATTACCTGACGAAGCAGGGATCACTCCTTGTTCTCCTGGAAGGCCGACCATAATCAATTCAGCCGCGCCCCATGGCGTTTGTTCGACCATTTTATATCCCATGGCAGAAAGTTTTTCTAAGGTATCTTTTGATAATCCTCGTTGTTCATAATAAACCTCATCAGGTAGCCATTGATGATGAATTCGAGGGCTATTGACGGCTTCTTGGGGGGACATACCAAACTCAATAATATTAAGTGCCGTTTGTAAGGTGATTGAGATAATACGAGAGCCTCCCGGTGAGCCTAATACAAGAAAGGGTTTGCCATCTTTAGTCACAATGGTTGGACTCATTGAGGACAGTGGACGTTTTAATGGGGCAATACTATTTCGTTCACCTTGTACTAAGCCATAAAGATTTTTTTCGCCAACTTTAGTTGTAAAATCATCCATCTCATTATTGAGGAAAAAGCCAGTCCCCGGGGCGATAACGACAGCACCAAAACGACCATTGATGGTGTAAGTGGTTGAAACGGCATTACCATCTTTATCAATCACCGAATAATGCGTGGTTTCAGGGCTTTCATGAGGTGCAATACCGGGTTGTACCTTTTCTGATGGGGTGGCTTTATTCGGTGTAATTTGTTGGCGAAGCTCTGCGGCGTAGGCTTTACTTAATAACTTTTCTGTTGGATTGTTTATAAATTGCGGATCGCCAAGAAAGGTGTTTCTATCCATATAAGCATGACGCATAGCTTCTGTGAGCGTGTGAACATATTCGGCAGAGTTAAAACCCATCGATTTCAGATCGTAGCCTTCTAAAATATTCAGTGTTTGGCAAATAGTGACGCCCCCTGAACTGGGAGGAGGAGCAGAGATAAATTCATAACCTCGATAAGTACAGGTAATGGGAGGTGTTTCGGTAATAGTGAAGTTCGCAAAATCTTCTTTGGTTAATAACCCATTATGCTGTTTTGAAGCTTGTTCTACTTTTTTAGGGATTTCCCCTTGATAGAAAGCATCAGCACCTTGGTTGGCGATAAGTTCAAGTGTATTGGCTAAGTCTGTTTGAATGAGGCGATCGCCAGGCTGCCATGGTGTTCCATCAGGCTTTAAGAAAATTTTTGCTGATTCAGGATCTTGTTTAAATCGCTCTGTGGTGGTGTCTAATACGTCAGTATCAGCACGGGTTAAAATATAGCCTTCTCTGGCTAGTTTAATAGCGGGAGCCATCACTTCTTGGCGTGAAAGAGTGCCATATTTTTCTAATGCTGCATCAAGTCCTTTCACTGTACCCGGCACCCCTGAGGCAAGATAGCCGTATAGGCTTGCCTCTTTAATCAAGTTACCGTCTTTATCTAAATACATATTTTTAGATGCTGCCGTAGGCGCCGTTTCTCGAAAATTAATAAAGGTATTGGTGCCATCAGCAAGGTGTATAGTCATAAAACCACCACCGCCAATATTTCCACAACAAGCATTTACCACAGCTTGTGCATAGCCAACAGCAACAGCTGCATCAATGGCATTCCCTCCTTTTTGCAAAATATCTTTTCCTACTTGTGAGGCTAAATGTTGTGAAGAGACCACCATACCTTGTTGTGCTTCAACCGCTGGCTCATAGGCGGCATAGAGTGCAGGTGAAAAAAGTGTGGTAAGTAACAGCAGGTGCGTTTTTTTTATAGTAATCATGATTATATCCATTAATAACAGTGGGTTAGTTTCAATAGAGATAAGTGAAAGTAGGTGTGTATACGCTAGTATTAATGTGGTTAACAATTACGTAACAATAAGTATAGAGAGAAGTTATTAATGACGAGAATTTTTTTTGAAGAGATGATCACAAAATCATCTTTAAGCGAATAAATAATAATGTTATGTACAAATAGTAATCTTAATAAATTGAGTTGAAAGGCAAAAGAATAGATGGAGTATT
Organism: Proteus sp. G2675; assembly: GCF_963886535.1. Taxonomy (NCBI): domain Bacteria; kingdom Pseudomonadati; phylum Pseudomonadota; class Gammaproteobacteria; order Enterobacterales; family Morganellaceae; genus Proteus; species Proteus sp. G2675. The sequence continues at coordinate 229,209 of NZ_CAWPCB010000036.1, read as the reverse complement.
AATAAAAAAGCCTGTTTTCACAGGCTTTTAGCAAATATTTGTTTAGCTTACTGGAATATTACAGTTTGCCTGAGTTCGCTTTCAGATATTTAGCAACACCGTCTGGAGATGCGCCCATACCTTCTTGGCCTTTTTCCCATTGTGCAGGGCAAACATCACCGTGCTCTTCGTGGAATTGTAGTGCATCAACCATACGGATCATTTCGTCAATATTACGGCCTAATGGCAGGTCGTTTACCACTTGGTGACGAACGACACCTTCTTTGTCGATCAGGAATGAACCACGTAGTGCAACACCCGCTTCTGGATGTTCGATACCGTATGCTTTAATGATATCGTGTTTGATATCAGCAACCATTGGGTATCTTACTTCACCAATACCGCCATCATCGATAGCTGTTTTACGCCATGCGTTATGTACGAATTCTGAGTCCATAGAAACGCCGATGATTTCAACACCACGTTTTTGGAACTCTTCAAAACGGTGATCAAATGCAATCAGTTCTGAAGGGCAAACAAAAGTGAAGTCCATTGGCCAGAAGAAAATAACCGCAGGTTTGCCTTTGATAAATGAATGCAGGTTGAAATCATTAACAATTTCACCGTTACCTAAAACAGCAGCTGCTGTGAAATCTGGGGCTTTGCGAGTAACCAGAACCATAATGTACTCCTGTAAATTGAAAGAGTTTATACTCGTCATATTTCAAGTTGTCGCGTTGTTGACTGCGTTCACTCGAACTATTTAGAGTAAATTTAGGGGATACCCTGTTTTTAAATTTAGGGTGATGCCCTGTTTTTAAATGATGTATACAGCATAAATAATCAATCGTTATTGATAAAATCATACAGAACAATCTATTTGATAGGTTATAACGATGAATTTTATACAACAAAAATGACTTATTTATGACTCCTTGTATAACTATCTATTCTAATCAACTTTATAAATGAATACTACGCTTGTTAACGGATCGTTACCAATAAAAAGATAAATTGACGTAGTCTCTGTTTGCTCGATTCAATGTAATGCTTAACCATGACAAACAGATGAATAAAAAGAGCCTTAATGTATCAGTCATCCAGCTGATGATGTTGTGCTCTTTCTAACAATTGTGGATAAAATTGCCAAAAAATCTCACTTAACTCTTTATAATGCGTTTCTAGTGCAATATAAGAGCCTGCAAGCGCACTTAAACGCGGTCTTCTTTTTGCCATGCCTTTTAACGTCTGTGCTATATAAGTTTTATCAGCATAACGAGTCAACCACGCTTGGGGCCATAAATATTCATTGAGCTCTTGAAATTTTTCCGGAGTTCGCCATAAATCCGGTTCAATGGTATTGCGCACATAAGTAACAAATTCCAAGAGCGGTATGTCAGGTTCAAATTTATCCCAATGTAGTGAGAGAAAATGATCCCAAAATATATCCAAAGTAATGGGTGCAACGCGGCGGTATTCATTCGGAAAAAGTTGTCGAGCTTGTTTAACTAATGGATGAGTATCAGTCAGCACATCAATACGCCTATGCATGCGAATGCCGTCAATTACCGCTTGGCTGTAATCGTTACTCGGCGTACCTTTTACATAGTCCGCCATCATATTGCCTAATAAGGAGCTTTTCGCTCTAAAGGCGAGGTGTAAGTGAGCAAGATAGTTCATTGTACTATCATAGCGCTTTTTAAATAAAAAAGTGCTTCTTTGTTGCACTGATTAACATGCAGCACTAGACTAGTGCGCCTGTTTTTTATGAAAGTAGTCGTTTAATTATGCGTGTATCCGATTTTAGATTTGACCTGCCTGAGTCCTTAATTGCTCACTATCCTCACCCCCAACGTAGTGGGTGCCGATTATTATCCCTAGAGGGGAAAACGGGCAATTTATCTCACGGTGTCTTTACGGATGTATTAGATAAACTCAATGCCGGTGATTTACTTGTATTTAATAATACTAGAGTGATCCCCGCGCGTATTTATGGTCGTAAAGCCTCCGGTGGCAAGATAGAAGTATTAGTGGAGCGTATGCTAGATGAACATCGTGTGTTAGCCCATGTTCGTGCATCAAAATCACCCAAAGAGGGCGCATCACTGATTTTAGGGGAAGACGAAAGTGTACAAGCAACCATGATTGCACGCCATGATACACTATTTGAAATCCGTTTTGATGATGAAAGAGATGTGCTGACTATTTTAAATAGTATCGGTCATATGCCTCTTCCTCCTTATATCGATCGTCCAGATGAAAGATCCGATAAAGAGCTTTATCAAACGGTCTATAATGAGCGTCCCGGTGCAGTAGCTGCACCCACAGCTGGATTGCATTTTGATGAGCCGTTATTAGAAGCGTTACGTAACAAAGGCGTTGAGATGGCCTTTGTCACTTTGCATGTTGGTGCTGGCACTTTCCAGCCTGTTCGTGTGGATAATATCGAAGAACACACTATGCATTCCGAGTATGCTGAAGTCCCTCAAGAGGTGGTAGATGCCGTGCTCGCTTGTAAGGCACGAGGTAATCGGGTGATTGCCGTGGGTACAACGTCTGTTCGCTCTTTAGAGAGTGCGGCTAAAGCAGCCAAAGATGCATTAATTGCTCCTTTTTTTGATGATACGCAAATTTTTATTTATCCAGGTTACCAATATCAAGTTATTGATGCTTTGATAACTAACTTCCATTTGCCAGAATCAACCTTAATTATGCTGGTTTCTGCATTTGCTGGTTATAAAAATACCATGAATGCTTATAACGTAGCGGTTGAACAGAAGTATCGTTTTTTCAGTTATGGTGATGCGATGTTTATTACGCGTAATCCTTTAGCTATCAATGAAAAAGTGGGTGAAGAGTAGGGCTTTATTCTATTTTTTAACGTTTTTTTTCATTTTATGACCGGTTATGTCAATTTTGCTGCTTGATCTCTTTGACTAAGCACAGCTTTTGTTGATGTAACATATACAGCCGTCTAACAAATGATTAGAATGTGCTGTTTTTATTATGCATTGGACTGTTTTTCTGATGCTTGGAGGATGAGTGAAATACGAATTAGATAAAACAGATGGTCATGCCCGTCGTGGTCGTCTTAAGTTTGAACGCGGTGTCGTTGAAACACCTGCATTTATGCCTGTAGGGACATACGGTACAGTTAAAGGGATGACACCTGAAGAAGTTGAAGCCACAGGTGCACAAATCCTTTTAGGCAATACTTTCCATTTATGGTTACGTCCTGGTCAAGAGATCATGAAATTACACGGTGATTTGCATGACTTTATGCAGTGGAAAGGGCCAATTTTAACCGATTCAGGTGGTTTCCAAGTCTTTAGTTTAGGCGCAATGCGTAAAATTAAAGAAGAAGGTGTGCATTTCCGTAACCCAATTAATGGCGAAAAGATTTTCTTAAGCCCAGAAAAATCAATGGAAATTCAGTACGATCTTGGATCAGATATTGTGATGATCTTCGATGAGTGTACACCATATCCATCAGATTGGGATTATGCTAAAAATTCCATGGAGATGTCATTACGCTGGGCTAAACGTAGTCGTCAACGCTTTGATGAATTAAACAACAAAAATGCATTATTCGGTATTATTCAAGGCGGCGTTTACGAAGATTTACGTGATATCTCAGTGAAAGGGCTAGTGGAAATCGGCTTTGACGGTTACGCTGTTGGGGGCCTAGCTGTTGGTGAACCTAAAGAAGATATGCACCGTATTTTAGAACATGTTTGTCCACAAATCCCTGCGGATAAACCTCGTTATTTAATGGGTGTAGGTAAACCTGAAGATTTAGTTGAAGGTGTTCGTCGTGGTATCGATATGTTTGACTGTGTGATGCCAACACGAAATGCACGTAATGGACATCTGTTTGTAACAAATGGTGTCATTAAAATTCGTAATGCTAAACATCGTTCAGATACATCAACTCTGGATGAACATTGTGATTGCTACACCTGTAAAAATTATAGTCGCGCTTACCTACATCATCTTGATCGCTGTAACGAAATTTTAGGAGCAAGGCTGAATACTATCCATAACTTACGCTATTATCAGCGTCTAATGGCTGAAATTCGTCAAGCAATTGATGAGTCACGTTTCGAAGATTTCGTGCATGAGTTCTACGAACGTATTGGTAAACCAGTTCCACCACTAAATAGCAGTGCGAGTAAGTGCGATTAATGTATACGAGAAAGCCCAATTCTGTGTATGATATTGGGCTTATAACTTGAGTATCGTCGATATCGACAACAATGAGGAAAAAGTGAATGAGTTTTTTCATTTCTGATGCTGTTGCTTCTGCTGGACAAGCAGCACCTGAAGCAAGCTTTATGTCTATTTTACCGATGTTAGTGATCTTTATTTTAATTTTCTATTTTATGATCCTACGTCCTCAGCAAAAACGTACTAAAGAACACCGTAAACTGATGGAATCTATTGGTAAAGGTGATGAAGTGTTAACTACTGGTGGTTTAATCGGCCGCGTTGTTAAAGTTTCAGATAACGGCTATATCGTTGTTGCTCTGAATGAAACAACTGAAGTAACTATCAAACGTGACTTTGTTGCCGCTGTATTACCAAAAGGCACAATGAAAGCTATTTAATTTGATTTCCCCAAAGGGAAAAGGGAACTGCCGTGCTAAACCGTTATCCTTTGTGGAAGTATCTGATGTTGATATTCGCTATCCTCATCGGTCTGCTTTACGCACTTCCTAACCTATATGGTGAGGATCCGGCTGTTCAAATCACTGGCGCGCGGGGAACCGCCGCCAATGAGCAAACACTGGATCAAGTTCGATCTTTATTAGATAAAGAAAAAATTGAAGCGAAATCAATCGCCCTTGAAAATGGTGCGATTTTGGCTCGTTTCAGTAACCCTGACATTCAGTTACGTGCCCGTGAAGCGTTGTTACCTGCGTTAGGTGACAAGTTCGTTGTTGCACTTAACCTTGCACCAGCTACGCCAAAATGGTTAGAAGCCATTGGCGGTGAGCCGATGAAATTAGGGTTAGACTTACGTGGTGGTGTTCACTTCTTAATGGAAGTTGATATGGAAACCGCGTTAGGTAAACTTCAAGAACAAAATGTTGATAGTTTACGTACTTTATTACGTGACGAAGGCATTCCATATTCTTCTATCCGCAAAACGGATAATTATGGTGTTGAAATCCGTTTCCGCAACGCTGATGACCGTTCTAAAGCATCAGATTATCTTGCGCGTCGTAACCAAGATCTCATTTTTAGAAATGGGGATAATAACTCGTTAAAAGCTATTTTTACCGACGAGCGTTTACGTGATGCGCGTACTTATGCGGTACAACAAAATATCACCATCCTACGTAACCGTGTCAACCAATTAGGGGTTGCTGAGCCATTAGTTCAACGCCAAGGTGCTGACCGCATTGTTGTTGAATTACCGGGTATTCAAGATACGGCTCGTGCGAAAGAAATCCTAGGTGCAACAGCAACATTAGAATTCCGTTTAGTGAATACTAATGTTGATCCTTCCGCCTTAGAAACAGGACGCATCCCGGGTGACTCAGAAGTGAAATACACTCGAGATGGTAGACCAACCATTCTTTATAAACGTGTTGTATTGACGGGTGACCATATTACCGATTCAACGTCACAAGCCGATGAGTACGGCCAGCCTCAAGTAAGTATTTCACTTGATAGTGCTGGTGGCTCTATTATGTCTAACTTTACCAAAGATAACGTCGGTAAACCGATGGCTACTCTTTTTGTAGAGTATAAAGACAGCGGTAAACGTGATGAAAACGATCGCGCAATTTTGGTAAAAAATGAAGAAGTTATTAACGTGGCTAATATTCAAACCCGTTTAGGTAATAACTTCCGCATTACTGGTATCTCTAATGCGAATGAAGCACGTCAATTATCTCTGTTATTACGTGCTGGGGCATTGATTGCACCTATTCAAATCGTTGAAGAGAGAACCATTGGGCCAACATTAGGTCTTCAGAACATAACTCAAGGTTTAGAAGCTTGTTTATGGGGTCTGATAGCCTCTGTTGCCTTTATGATTATTTATTATCGTAAATTTGGTGTGATCGCGAGTACGGCGCTATTAGCAAACTTGGTGTTAATTGTGGGGGTCATGTCATTATTACCCGGTGCAACGTTAACCATGCCTGGTATTGCGGGTATTGTCTTAACCCTTGCGGTTGCGGTCGATGCTAACGTACTGATCAACGAGCGTATTAAAGAAGAGTTACGTAATGGTCGCTCAGTACAACAAGCTATCCATGAAGGTTATAAAGGTGCCTTCTCCAGTATTATTGATGCGAACTTAACCACGTTAATTACTGCCGTGATCCTTTATGCAGTCGGTACTGGCTCCATTAAAGGGTTTGCTATCACAACTGCTATCGGGGTTGCGACATCCATGTTTACCGCTATTGTGGGTACACGTGCGATTGTAAACCTGCTGTATGGCGGTAAACGCATCAAGAAACTGTCTATTTAAGGAGCACGTTGTGGCACAGGATTATACTGTTGAACAATTAAACCATGGTCGTAAAGTCATTGACTTTATGCGTTGGGACAACGTCGCCTTTACTATTTCGTTTCTGCTTTTGGTAGCATCCATCGCTATCATTTCCGTGAAAGGATTTAACTGGGGATTAGATTTTACTGGAGGAACGGTTATTGAGATCAATCTCAGTCAACCGGCCGATCTAGATAAAATGCGTGATAGCTTGGCAGCCGCCGGCTATAAAGATCCTCTGTTACAAAACTTTGGTAGCAGCCGCGATATTATGGTGCGTATGCCTCCTGTTGAAGGACAGGCTGGTCAAGAATTAGGTAAGAAAGTCATCGATATTATCAATGTTGAAATTGATAATGATGCAACAGTCAAACGTATTGAATTTGTTGGGCCAAGTGTCGGGAGTGAATTGGCTCAAACAGGGGCAATGGCGTTACTTTCTGCACTTATCTGTATTCTGATCTATGTTGGATTCCGTTTTGAGTGGCGTCTAGCATTAGGGGCTGTTATTTCACTTGCCCATGACGTGGTGATCACTTTGGGTATTTTATCACTCTTCCAAATTGAGGTTGATTTAACCATTGTCGCGTCATTGATGTCTGTTATCGGTTATTCCTTGAACGATAGTATCGTGGTATCAGATCGTATTCGTGAGAATTTCCGTAAAATTCGTCGTGGTACCTCTTATGAGATCATGAACGTTTCACTAACACAGACATTAAGCCGTACCATCATGACATCAGCAACAACATTATTAGTTGTGTTGATGCTCTATATCTTTGGTGGTTCAATGCTTAAAGGCTTCTCTTTAGTGATGTTAATCGGTGTTTCATTCGGTACTGTTTCATCTATTTATGTGGCTTCTGCATTAGCACTGAAAATGGGCATGAAACGCGAACACCTGATTGTTCAAAAAGTGGAAAAAGAGGGTGCAGATCAGACAACACTCTTACCTTAATAGAGCGTTTTTCTGACATAAACATCGCAAACACCCTGCCAGTTAATGACTGACAGGGTGTTTTTTGTTCACTGAACAGGTACACTGTTTAGGAGTTTTGTCAACAGTAGGAATAACTATGCATTGTCCATTTTGCACAGCCGTAGATACCAAAGTAATTGATTCGAGACTTGTTGGTGATGGCTCACAAGTGCGCCGTCGTCGTCAATGCCTTGTTTGCCATGAGCGCTTTACTACCTTTGAAGTCGCAGAGCTTGTGATGCCTCGTGTTGTGAAAAGTGATGAAATCCGTGAGCCTTTTGATGAAGAAAAGCTACGTAGAGGAATGCTCAAAGCATTAGAAAAACGCCCTGTGAGTTCTGATGATGTTGAAGCTGCTATTAATCATATCAAATCACAATTAAGGGCAACGGGCGAAAGAGAGATACCTTCCAAACAGATCGGTAATTTTGTTATGGAACAACTAAAGAAACTGGATAAAGTTGCTTATATCCGTTTTGCTTCGGTTTATCGCAGTTTTGAAGATGTGCGGGATTTTGGCGAAGAAATTGCAAAATTACAAGATTAATCATTCGCTTCACACGACTATTTGAAAATAACGATATAATAATAAATCTATGATGACAATTAACAACAGCAACAATCTTACGGGCAATGAGCCGGCTAATGATGAAACCTATATGCGTCGAGCGATAGAGTTAGCTGCATTAGGACGTTTTACAACATCACCTAACCCAAATGTGGGATGCGTGATTGTGAAAGAAGGGAAGATTATAGGTGAAGGTTATCACCATCATGCAGGTGGTCCACATGCAGAAGTGAATGCATTAAATATGGCGGGTGAAAATGCCAAAGGTGCTACCGTCTATGTTACGCTTGAGCCATGTAGCCACTTTGGTAAAACGCCTCCTTGTGCTGATGCTTTAATCAACGCCGGGGTAAAACGTGTTGTTGCTGCAATGCAAGATCCCAATCCTCAAGTGGCAGGACGTGGTTTACATAAATTAGTCGCTGCAGGTATTGATGTTTCTCATGGCGTATTAATGCAAGAAGCTGAAAAATTGAATATCGGCTTTTTTAAACGTATGAGAACAGGGTTTCCTTATATTCAATTAAAACTGGCCGCCTCTTTAGACGGTAAAACGGCATTAGCATCAGGGGAAAGTCAATGGATAACCTCTAACGCTTCGCGACAAGATGTGCAAAATTTTCGCGCGCAAGCTAGTGCTATTTTAACAACGAGTGCCACTGTTTTAGCCGATGATCCTGCAATGAATGTGCGTTGGGAAGCATTATCCGATGAGATAAAAGCGATTTATCCACTAGAGTCATTGCGCCAGCCTATTCGCATTATTACCGATAGCCAAAATAGGGTAACTCCCGACTATAAAATTACACAACTTGCAGGTGAGTGCTTGCTTGCTCGGACTCACTCTCAGCAAGAAGATTGGCAAGGTGATGTCTCAGAAATTTTGCTTCCTACTAATGGCAAAAATAGTAGTGTCGATTTAGTGTTATTAATGATGCAGTTAGGTAAACGCAATATTAATAGTGTATGGGTTGAGAGTGGCGCACATTTTGCTGGCGCACTATTAGAGCTTGGTCTTGTTGATGAGCTTATCATTTATATTGCTCCGAAAATTTTAGGCAATGATGCTCGAGGTTTATTATCCATTTCACCACTGTCGTCATTATCTGAAGCCCCTGAATTTACAATAGATTCTCTTCAACAAATCGGCCCTGATATCCGCGTTTGTTTAAAACCTCGTTATTAATAGATGCAAATATGTGTGTCTATGGCGCTATTTGTAGTAAAATAGCGCCGTGTGTGTTATTCCCTGTCGTTACGACATTGTTATCAGCCAACTAACTACCTTGATTTATCAAGGATTTTTGGCTCCTTTGCTGTGTTATCATAAAACTGAGCGCAGTAAAGGAAAGAATGTGATAAAATCCGCGCCCCGCGGATAGGAGAAAAAGGTAACCTATGAACGTAATCAAAGGTGTTGTCGCGGCGCCAAACGCACGTGTAGCGATTGCAATTGCCCGTTTTAATAATTTTATTAATGATAGCTTGTTAGAAGGTGCCGTTGATGCACTTGAGCGTATCGGACAAGTTTCCTCAGAAAATATTACCGTCGTTTGGGTTCCTGGCGCTTATGAGTTGCCATTAACTGTAAAAGCATTAGCAGAAAGCGACAAATATGATGCAGTTATCGCGTTAGGTACTGTTATCCGTGGTGGAACCGCACATTTTGAATACGTTGCTGGCGAATGCAGCTCTGGCCTTTCTCATGTTGCAATGCAAAGTGAGATCCCTGTGACTTTTGGTGTATTAACCACTGAAAGCATTGAGCAGGCAATTGAACGAGCTGGTACTAAAGCGGGCAATAAAGGTGCTGAAGCTGCAATGACAGCACTTGAAATGATCAATGTACTTAAAGCCATTAAAGGCTAATCATCTGTTTTAACTAAAGGGGAATTTTGTGAAACCTGCTGCTCGTCGTCGTGCTCGTGAGTGTGCTGTACAAGCTATCTACTCATGGCAATTATCCGGAAATGACATCGCGGATGTGGAATTGGAGTTTTTATCCGAGCAGGATACCCAAGGTGTAGATATTGCTTATTTCCGTGAGCTTTTAGTGGGTGTTGCAATCAATGCAGCACGTTTAGATAAGGCGATGGAGCCTTATTTATCACGTCAACTGGAAGAGCTAGGCCAAGTTGAAAAAGCGATTTTACGTTTAGCTATGTTTGAACTCAGCTTCCGTGAAGATGTTCCTTATAAAGTAGCCATTAACGAAGCGATTGAATTGGCTAAGGTGTTTGGTGCTGATGACAGCCATAAATTTGTCAATGGCGTGTTAGATAAAGCTGCACCAACTGTACGTAAAAAATAACGTTCTTCACGTTTCCTCTATGGTAAATTAATAATCCAAGGCCGGTTACTCCGGCCTTTTATTTAATAAGCATTGCTTCATAGGAAATTGATAATGCCTTGTGGTGAATTCTCCCTCATTAAACAATATTTCACTTCTCAGCCAGTTAAACGCAAAGATGTGAGTATGGGAATTGGGGATGACTGTGCAATATTGACTGTACCTGAAAAGCAACAAGTGGCAATTAGTACTGATACCTTAGTCAGTGGAATACACTTCCTACCAACCATTTCCCCTGAAGATTTAGCGTATAAAGCATTAGCGGTCAATATTAGTGATTTAGCCGCGGTGGGGGCAGATCCTGCTTGGGCTTCATTAGCTTTAACATTGCCAAAAGTTGATAATGATTGGCTTGAGGCCTTTAGTCGCTCTCTATTTGCATTAGCAGAGTATTATTCTATTCAATTGATTGGTGGGGATACAACCAAAGGGCCATTGAGCTTAACCATCACAATACAAGGTTTAGTTCCTCAAGGTATGGCACTATTACGCTCAGGGGCTAAAATTGGTGACTGGATTTATGTTACAGGTTTTTTAGGGGATAGCGCGGCAGGACTCGCGGTTTTACAAAATAGATTACAACCTAGTCAACCAGAAAGCCGAGACTATTTTATTACTAGGCATTTGCGTCCGCAGCCTCGTCTTTTACAAGGGCAAGCATTAAGATCTTTAGCAAGTGCTGCTATTGATATTTCTGATGGTCTTATTTCAGATCTAAACCATATTTTAACGGCAAGTGGTTGTGGTGCTCGTATTAACTTAGATGCGTTGCCTTATTCTGCGGCAATGAAATCACAGGTGAGTAAAGAGCAAGCTGAAATTTGGGCATTAAGTGGTGGCGAAGACTATGAACTATGCTTTACCGTGCCTGAAATAAATCGTGGGGCTTTAGATATTGCTTTAGCCCATACGGGAGCTGACTTTCATTGCATAGGGCAAATTATGCCAATTGCAGAAGGTATACGTTATTTACGTGAAGGTAAAGAAGTGCACCCTAATCTGAAAGGGTTTGATCACTTTGGTGATAATAAATAAATCATATCGCTATAAACAAAAGGCGCTTAATGAGCGCCTCTGAAATCAAAATAATGTTATTAATCATTTTAATGATAATTCAAGATTAGCTTTTCTTCACAAATTCAGATTTTAATTTCATTTGTCCAAAGCCATCAATTTTACAATCAATATTATGATCGCCTTCCACTAAACGTATCCCTTTAACTTTTGTACCAATTTTGAGTGGCGTTGAGCTACCTTTTACTTTTAGATCTTTAATGACTGTCACTGAATCCCCATCGGCTAATAAATTACCATGGGCATCTTTAACAATCAGCTCATCGCTATCAGTTGTTGGCTCAGCATCGTTCCATTCGTGGGCACATTCAGGGCAGACATACATTGCCCCATCTTCATAGGTATACTCTGAGTTGCATTTAGGACAAGAAGGTAATGACATAATAATACTCTCAAATTTTTTCAAAATGGGAAGTGATTAATCGTCACAAAGAGGATAACACTTGCCCGATAAACAAAAGGACACATTATCGTTTCAGCGTAAAAAGTCTAATATGATGACCCAAATGACCAAAAATAGTATTGCCACAGATAATGCGAAAGGATAAGAGTATAATAGATCTGATAGAGTTTTGCATCTTTCATGGATTATTAGATAAAAGATGAGAAAAAGTAGATAAAATATAGAAGGTAATACACAAAATAATAAGAAATAATATCATTTAAAAACATAAATTAACTTATTGATTTTATAATTATTTATTTTGTTAACTTAGATAAAATAACTACTCTCTCTTTAAAAGAGAGTATCAGTAATAATAGTGTTAATCTTCTTGTTATTATTTTATAAAATTTATCACTGACCCTCGTTCAATCAGTTTGGGTGTTAACACTAATAGATTGGCTTGTGCTTCAATATCTTCCATACGACGTAATAATTGGCTTACAGCAAGTTTGCCCAATTCATCTTTGGGTTGATGAATAGTCGTTAAAGGGGGGATCATATAAGAGGCTAAATCGATGTCATCATAACCGACGATAGAAATATCATCAGGCACACGTAGTCCTTTTTGATAAATCGCTTGGTAAGCACCGACCGCCATTGCATCATTACAGGTAAATACGGCCTGTGGTTGTATAGGGAGTGAGAGCAGTGTTTGCATTGCACTAAAGCCACCCGCAAACTCAAAATCACTGGTTAAAACCAGCTCTTTACGAATGGGTAACCCAGCTTGTTGCATCGCATTATAGTAGCCTTGTAGGCGATGTTTAGCGGGAAGTTTATCTTGGGGACCCGCAATACAGGCGATGTCAGTAAAACCTTTTTCAATTAAATAATTCGTGGCTAATTCTCCCCCTAATAGGGAGTTATCTTGAATAATATCGCTACTGTATTCAAATGGAGACCAATCCATCATCACCATGGGTAACCGTGGATAACGATTTAATACTTCACTTGATGGTGCGCGGGCTTCAGTACACATTAATAACAGCCCATCGACACGCTTTTGTAGCAAGGTTTCCAGGCTAGTATCCATGCGCTCATAGTCGCCTTCGGTGTTGCATAAAATGAGGCTATAGCCTTGTTCATAGCAACTTCGTTCAACACCTCGAACGACTTCAGCATAAAAGGGGTTATTACTGGCGGTAACTAACATCCCTATGGTACGTGTGCAGTTCATTTTTAAACTACGAGCTAATGCTGAAGGGGCGTAATTTAAGGTTGCTATTGCATGATTAACCTTTGCGCGGATACCTTCACTCACATAACGATTGTTATTGATAACATGGGAAACGGTGGATGTTGAAACACCCGCTAAACGGGCGACATCTTTCATTGTTGCCAAAATATTATGCTCGCTCTGCTAAAAATGACTTAATTTCATCACGCCAAGGGACGGAGGATTGCGCGCCATGACGTGTCACTGCAATTGCCGCGGCTGCATGGGCGAAACGGATCGCATCATGAGCTGATTTACCTTCTAATATCGCTGTAACAAATGCACCGTTAAAGGTATCACCTGCGGCAATAGTATCAACTGCTTCAACACGAAAACCGGGAATGATCATACCGGTGCCTTGTTCACTAAACCATACGCCACGACTGCCTAAAGTGATTAAAACGTGTTTTATGCCTTTGCTGTGCAAAATATTAGCCGCTTTAGCTGCACCCACTTCATCATGCACAGAAATACCGGTTAATATTTCGGCTTCTGTCTCATTTGGCGTAATAATATCAATAAAACTCAGAAATTCATCAGATAACGGCTGTGCAGGAGCGGGATTTAAAATCACTTTTGTTTGATGTGCTTTGGCTTGTTTTGCTGCCTCAAAGACAGTGTCTAGAGGGGATTCTAATTGCATTAATAAAGCATCTGCTTGTTCAATAATATGACGATACTGATGCAAATGGCTTGGAGTGAGAGCACTATTTGCTCCGGCAACAATGCTAATGACATTTTCGCCTTGTTCATTAACTAGGATCATTGCTACACCTGTAGGTGTCTTGGGAATAATACGAATTGCATCAGTATCAATATTATCTGTTTTTAATTGAGCGATGATTTCGCGACCAATAGCATCATCTCCCACACAGGCTATAAACGTGATATCGGCACCACTACGTCCACAAGCGACGGCTTGATTTGCCCCTTTACCACCAAATGCTATTTTATAGTCATGACCAATCACGGTTTCTCCGGGCTTGGGAAATTGTGCAATATTCATAATATGGTCAACGTTAATGCTACCTAAAACAGCAAGGCGGGGAGTTGTCATAGCCTTTATCCTTTGAAAACCTAGTTTATAACGAAACTAACCACGCAGTGAAAGTACTACGTGGTTAGATGGGTGATTATTTTTGAGTGACTAATTCAAGCTCAACAGGAATAGTGGGATCCACTTTTTCCCCTTTCAGAATTTTATCAGCGGTTTGAATACCAATAATACCAATTTGATCGGGGCGTTGTGCAATAGTCGCACCTAAAACACCTCGGTTAACCGCTTTAATGCCATCATTTGTGCCATCGAAGCCAACAACTAAGACATCGGTACGACCTGCAGTTTGTAATGCACGCAATGCCCCTAATGCCATTTCATCGTTTTGAGCAAATACCGCTTGCACTGAAGGATTAGCGGTTAATAGATTTTGCATAACATTAAGGCCTTTAGTACGGTCAAAGTCAGCAGGTTGGCTTGCTAATATATTAAGTTTGTGAGCATCAACAGCTTGTTTAAAGCCTTCTCCACGCTCACGAGAAGCGGAGGTTCCGGCGATCCCTTCTAGTTGGATCACTTTGGCATCATTACCCACTTTTTCCGCAATATAATCTCCCGCCATTTTTCCTCCTAGGCGGTTATCAGAAGCAACATGGCTAACAACCTCACCTTTATTGGCTACTCTATCTAGGGTTACTACAGGAATTTTAGCTTTATTTGCCATTAACACGGCATTACCTACAGCATCAGAATCCGTTGGATTAATGAGCATTAAACGGGTGCCTTTTACGGTTAAGTCCTGCACATTTGCCAATTCTTTGGCTGGATTATCCATTGAATCAAGTACGACTAAGTCATAACCTAATTTATCCGCCTCTTTTTGTGCACTGTCTTTCATGGTGACAAAGAAAGGATTATTGAGCGTTGAAATAACGAGGGCGATAGACTCTTTTGCTAATGCATTGGCACTTATGGTAGCGCTTAGAGCAACCACTGAGAGAAGCGTTGCTATTTTTTTTAGTTTCATAATATATTCCTGTCGGGGTTCGGATTAAGAGAAAGCGTATTATTTTTTGTTATCAACCAGCACGGCAAGTAAGATGACAACAGCTTTGACTATCATTTGATAATTGGATGATATGCCTAATAAATTGAGTGCATTATTGAGAAAGCCTAAAATTAACGCACCAATAAGTGTGCCCATTATGCGTCCTTTGCCGCCAGCAAGACTGGTACCACCTAAGACGACAGCGGCGATAGCATCCAGTTCATAACCATTGCCAGCCATTGGTTGGGCGGAAGAAAGACGAGCAACTTCAATGACACTGGCAAGGGCCGCTAATAAACCGCAAAGCGCATAAACAATAATTTTGATTTTATCGACACTAATACCAGATAAACGGGTTGCTGCTTCGTTTCCTCCAAGGGCATAGATATAGCGACCCAAGCGTGTGTGATGCAATACATACCACGCGCTTAAAAAGACAATCATCATCAGCCAAATAGGGGTGGGGATCCCAAAGGGGCGTCCAATACCAAACCAGCTAAACAGGTCGGCATTATCGCTAAATCCTGTATTTATTGGACTGCCATCAGTATAAACACGCGTGACACCACGCAATAACAGCATCATCACTAATGTGGCAATAAATGCCTGCACTTTACCTTTAGCGATAATGACACCTGTAACGCCACCAATAGCGGCTCCTAATGCTAAAGCACCGACAACAGCCACTAACGCATTAACATCAGCCCCTACCATAGAAGCAGCAACAGCACCGGTTAAAGCGAGTAATGAACCTACCGATAAATCGATACCAGAGGTTAAAATGACTAATGTCATACCTACAGCCATAATTGCGTTAACAGAGGTTTGTTGTAGAATGTTAAAAATATTATTTAAGGTAAAAAAATTCGGGCTGAGTGTTGAAACCACGACAATAAGCAACAATAAGGCAATGAGTGATTTTTGTTCTAATAACCAAGCCTTAGAGAACCATCGTTTTGACGCTGGTATTGATTTTGTACTCATCTCAAACTCCTACTGTAGCACCATATTGTTTACCAACAGCCGCCGCCATTAGCATCTCTTGTGTGACATTATTGGCAGAAAACTCACCGCTGATACGACCTTCATGCATAACTAAAATGCGGTCACTCATTCCCATTACCTCTGGCATTTCTGAAGAGATCAAAATGATGCTTAATCCCTCTTGTTTAAACTTATTAATTAATTGGTAAATCTCTTTTTTCGCCCCCACATCAACACCGCGGGTAGGCTCATCAAGAATAAGTACTTTAGGACGGGTCATTAGTCCGCGAGCAATAGCGACTTTTTGTTGATTACCGCCTGATAAAAAACCAATGATCTGATTGATGGACGGGGTTTTTATGTTGAACAATTTAATAAAGTCACTGACAGTTAATTGCTCTTCTTTATGATTTAAGATCCCCATAGTGCGACTAAAATAAGGTAGCGCCGTCAGTGACATATTCTCTTTTACTGACATTCCTAGCACTAAACCATCGCGTTTTCTGTCTTCAGAGATATAAACAATACCTTGGGCAAGTGCATCTGCAGGCTTTTTGATCTGACAAATTTTACCTTCTAACGCCACGCTACCTTGTGTTTTTGGCAATGCACCGTAAATCATTTTCATTAATTCAGTACGGCCTGCGCCCATTAACCCTGAAATACCTAAAATTTCATTTTCATATAGGGAGAAGCTGACATCATGTATATCTGCACCACTTAAGTGAGAGACATTAAGTTTAGTTTTTCCTGCAGGAATATGGATGCGAGGGTATTGATCTTCTAATTTACGGCCTACCATCATTTCAATAAGTGTCTCTTCTTGTAATGAAGAAACGGGCTTTTCGCCAATAAATTGACCATCGCGCAACACAGTTACATCATCACAAATATCAAAAATTTCTTTTAATCGATGTGAGATATAGACAATGCCACAACCTTGATTTCTTAATTCAGTTATCACACTAAACAGAGAGCGAGTTTCGGTGTCTGTCAATGCATCTGTCGGTTCATCCATAATAATCACTTTAGAGCCAAAACTGAGTACTTTGGCAATTTCAACCATTTGCTGATCACCAATGGATAATTCAGAAACTAAGCGATGACTGCGATAAGGAAGGTTTAAGCGAGCAAGTAATTTATCCGCTTCTGCATACATTTTTTTCCAATCAATGGCACCAAATGCACGGGTAAACTCGCGACCTAAAAAGATATTTTCTGCAATGGTTAATTCAGGGATAAGATTGAGTTCTTGATGGATAATACCTATTCCGGCTTCTTGAGAAGACTTAGGACCATTAAAAGAGCAACGTTCCCCTTGATAAATAATTTCACCTGCGTCTTTTTGGTAGATACCTGTTAGCACTTTCATTAGTGTGGATTTACCTGCGCCATTTTCACCAACAAGTGCCATCACTCGGCCAGGATAAATTCGTAACGTCGCACCAGATAATGCTTTTACGCCTGGAAATGATTTATCAATATTTTTTAATTCAAGTAATGCTTCCATATTGGCCTCAGAAAGTCACACCAGAAAACAGCACGATATTGGCATAAGGAGAGCATTCACCTGTTCTTATCACCGCTTTATTATCTGGAAGTTGTTTTTTAAATTCTTCATGAGTGACATAAATGATCTCGATAGGTTTTTTTTGTTGTTGTTCTAATAAATGCAAATAACGGGTTATCTCACTAAAAAGAAGTGGGTTTATATTTTTAATTTCTATGGCAAGCATAACGGCTTCGACTTGCATTTCATGGGTGATCGTTTGTAACACTGACATAAAGTCAGGGATCCCCTGAGTTAAAGCAAGATCGATACGCTCAACAGAGGAGGGTATGGGTAATCCAGCATCTGCAATCGTTATTTTGTCAGTATGTCCTAAACGTGCAATTACGCTAGAAATTGAACTATTAAGTAATACACCTTTTTTCATCTTTGCCTCCTCAGCGAAACGTTTCGCTGTTCTACATAGTAGGAAATGAAAATAGGAAAACAAGTTGGATTTATTTATATTGTGAAGGTGATCGAAACGTTTCGTTAAAGGAAAGAAAAAAGGAAAAATCTAACTGATTGAATCAATTAACGCTGAATGGATTCAATTTTAAAATTGATAAATTACAGTTAATTTCATTAAAAAGTGATCTTTAACAAGATTTGAAAATAATTAAAAAAGAAAAGAAATAAGGGCAGTTTTTACAAGAAAATAAAGTCAGAATTTATTAACCTTATCAATAGTCTCTCCGGCTTTACAAGCAAGAGAGACTTTTGAAATATTAGCTCAAAGAATGAGCCTGATAAGCTTTAATCGATTTTTCAATGCCTGTTGCATCAAGTCCTAAATCGGCTCTGATCTCTTCTTGTCCACCTTGTGGCACAAAAAGATCAGGTAACCCTAAATTGAGTACGGGCACTAAACAACGCTCTTGCATTAATAACTCGTTAACGCCGCTACCTGCGCCACCCATAATGGCATTTTCTTCTAAGGTGACCAGTATGTCGTGTTGTTTGGCAAGGGAAAGGATCAGTTCTTTATCTAGTGGTTTGATAAAGCGCATATCTGCAACTGTTGCATCCAGTTTTTCTGCAACATCTAAGGCTTCGGGTAATAAGGTTCCGAAGTTTAAAATTGCAATACTTTTACCTTGGCGACGAATAATACCTTTTCCTATAGGAAGTTCGCTCAGCGGTTGTAATGGCGCACCAACCCCTGAACCTCTAGGATAACGTACAGCGACAGGCCCTTCTTGATAATGGTAACCTGTATGCAACATTTGGCGACACTCATTTTCATCGCTAGGTGCCATAATAATCATATTAGGGATACAGCGTAAAAAAGAGAGATCAAAAGCTCCTTGGTGGGTCTGACCATCCGCACCAACAATGCCACCACGATCGATAGCAAAGAGTACCGGGAGTTTTTGGATAGCCACATCGTGGATCACTTGATCATAAGCGCGTTGTAAGAAGGTGGAGTAAATAGCCACGATCGGCTTATAACCACCAATGGCTAATCCAGCAGCGAAGGTGACGGCGTGTTGCTCCGCAATTGCGACATCAAAGTATTGTGCGGGGTACTCTTTAGAAAAGCGCACCATACCAGAGCCTTCACGCATAGCAGGGGTGATTGCCATTAATTTTTCATCAGTGGCGGCTTCTTCACATAACCAGTCCCCAAAAATTTTTGAAAACGTCGGGCGTGCATTGGGGCTTTTAGGTAAAGTACCGGTCTTCGGATCAAATTTAGGTACCGCATGCCAACTGATTGGATCTTGCTCTGCGGGAGCGTAACCCCGACCTTTTTTGGTCATAATATGTAAAAGTTGCGGCCCTTTTAGATCGCGCATATTCGTGAGCGTTTGTACTAAAGCAATAACATCGTGACCATCAACTGGACCAATATAGTTAAAACCTAACTCTTCAAACATGGTGCCGGGCACAACCATGCCTTTAATATGTTCTTCTGTCTTTTTCAGTAATTCTTTAATTGGGGGAATACCAGAAAAGACTTTTTTGCCACCTTCACGTAGCGTGGTATACAGTTTGCCAGATAGAAGTTGTGCAAGGTGGTTATTTAGTGCCCCGACATTTTCTGAAATCGACATTTCATTATCGTTAAGTACCACTAGCATATCTGGATTAATATCACCGGCATGATTCATGGCTTCAAATGCCATTCCTGCAGTAATTGCACCGTCACCAATCACACAAACAGTCTTTCTGCCTAGGTTTTCTTGCTCTGCAGCAACAGCCATACCCAGCCCAGCACTGATAGAGGTGGATGAATGACCAACACAGAGTTTGTCATATTCACTCTCATCACGCCAAGGGAAGGGATGTAAGCCGTTTTTTTGACGAATAGTATCAATGCGATCACGACGACCCGTTAATATTTTATGAGGGTAAGCCTGATGGCCCACATCCCAAATCAGATTGTCAAAGGGAGTTTTATAAACGTAATGAAGCGCAACCGTTAACTCAATAGCACCTAAACCTGAGGCGAAGTGACCACTTGAGCGGCTGACACTGTTAAGAAGATATAGCCTTAGCTCATCACAGAGTTTAGGTAAACTCTCTTTTGGTAATAGGCGTAAATCTTCGGGTGTTTCAACCAACGCCAATGTGGGATATTTTTCGATATCAATGCTCATGTGATGCCTATTAATTAATGACTTGTAATAGGGAAAGAGCAGGTAAGCTGCTCTTTTTATTTTTTATTAGTTTTTCCGTTCTACGATAAAATTCGCTAATTGTTTTAGCGTAGAGGTATCGTACTCGTATTGTTCAAGAAACGCTAAGGCATCCAATGCTTCGTTATACAATTCCTGTGCTTTCTTTTGTGCTTGTGCTAAACCAAGTAGAGCCGGATAAGTACTTTTTCCAGCTTCTTGATCACTTCCCTGTCGCTTTCCAGTCTCTTCAGTGCTCCCAATAACATCTAAAATGTCATCCTGAACTTGGAAAGCCAAGCCTATGGAGTGGGCATATTTATCCAGTGCAGGTAACACATCGTGCCCTTTTTGCCCTGCGCTAAGTGCCCCTAGGCGAACCGCTGCACGAATTAACGCACCTGTTTTATGTAAATGAATTTTCTCAAGAGCAGCAAGATCAATTGATTTATCTTCGGCATCAAGATCAAGTGCCTGTCCACCACACATACCCGCTAAACCACTGGCTGTGGCTAATTCAGCAATCATGGCTACGCGATCGGCAATGGCGACATCAGGCATCGCATTTTTGGCCAAAATTTCAAAGGCCAAGGTTTGTAATGCATCACCCGCTAAAATGGCATTGGCTTCGCCAAACTCAATATGACAAGTGGGTTTTCCTCGACGTAAATCATCATTGTCCATTGCAGGTAAGTCGTCATGGATCAGTGAATATGCATGAATACACTCAATAGCGGCTGCTGGCACATCAAGATTAGCAACAGGTACGTTAAACATTTCTCCTACCGCATAAACGAGAAATGGGCGTAAACGTTTCCCCCCCAAGAGTGCTCCGTAGCGCATTGCTTGGCTGAGTGGCATATCAGAAAAAGGCAACGTTTGTAGCGCTTGGTTGAGTGCTTCATCAACACGCTGATGTGCAGAATGTAATTTTTGACGGAACGCATCCGTACATAAAGTTGCGTTACTCAATTATTCAGCCTCTTGGATAAAATCATCAGGTGTAGCGTCATCATCCTCTTTGAGTAAGATACGAACACGTTGTTCAGCATCTTGTAATGTTTTTTGTCCCACACGAGCTAAACGAACACCATGTTCGAACTCATTAAGGGCCTCTTCTAAAGGTAATTCACCTGATTCTAAGCGGTTAACTATTTGCTCAAGTTCTTGCATCGAAGCTTCAAAACTTGGAGTTTGCGTGGTGTCTTGGTTAATTGATGTCGTTTTTTTAGCCATAATATTTTTGATGATAAAGCATGTTAGCTGAATAATAGTGATCATCTTACTACAATTGAGAAGAAAATTTCTTATTCAGTCAGCGATTTTTGCGGGTGAGGCCTAAATATTGGTGATATACTTTGTGACTTTTATAAACTCCAGTCAATTAATATCACTGTAGTTTATGTCTCTACTTAATAACCTATGACCATTGACTATGAAGTTTATTATTAAATTATTCCCCGAAATCACGATCAAAAGCCAATCTGTTCGTATACGTTTTATCAAAATTCTGACCAGTAATATTCGCAATGTATTAAGTACATTAGGTGATGATATCACGGTTGTTCGCCACTGGGACAACATTGTGGTTGTCAGTAAAGACGAAAGTAAAAGCGAAGCGGTGTGTGATGCGCTAACTCGTATCCCAGGTATTCATCACTTTTTACAAGTTGAAGAGCATAGCTATACCGATTTACATAATATTTTTGAACAGACCTTTGCTGCCTTTGGTCATTTAGTTGAAAACAAAACGTTTTGCGTAAGAGCTAAACGCCGTGGTAAACACAGTTTTACTTCTAATGAAGTAGAGCGTTATGTGGGTGGTGGTTTTAACCAACACGTTGAAAGTGCAAAAGTAAAATTAACTCGTCCGGATGTGACCATTAATCTAGAAATTGAAGATGATAAGCTGATCCTAGTTAATGCTCGCTATGAAGGTATTGGTGGTTTCCCTATTGGTACACAAGAAGATGTATTATCACTTATCTCTGGTGGTTATGATTCTGGTGTATCAAGTTATATGTTGATGCGCCGCGGTAGTCGTGTTCATTACTGCTTTTTTAATCTTGGTGGTTCAGCCCACGAAATTGGTGTTAAACAAGTTGCACATTATCTTTGGAACCGCTTTGGACGCTCTCATAAAGTACATTTTGTTGCCGTTGATTTTGAACCCGTTGTGGCAGAAATTTTAGAGAAAATTGATGATGGCCAGATGGGGGTTGTTCTGAAACGTATGATGGTGCGTGCGGCATCTCGTGTTGCTGAGCGTTATGGTGTACAAGCTATTGTAACAGGTGAAGCATTAGGGCAGGTTTCTAGCCAAACATTAACCAATCTACGTTTAATTGATAATGCGACGGATACCTTAATTCTGCGTCCTCTTATCACACACGATAAAGAAAATATCATTAATATCGCTCGCCAAATTGGTACGGAAGATTTTGCTCGTACTATGCCAGAGTTTTGTGGTGTTATCTCCAAGAATCCTACAGTAAAAGCGGTTAAAGCCAAAATCGAAGCTGAAGAAGAAAAATTTGATTTTTCTATTCTCGATAGTGTTGTTGAAAATGCTAAGAATATGGATATTCGCCGTATTGCTGAAGAGACGGTACAGCAAGTAACAGAAGTTGAAATGGTCTCTGAGTTTGCAACGAATGACGTTGTACTGGATATCCGCTCTCCAGAAGAACAAGAAAACTCACCTCTAAAATTAGAGGGTGTAGATGTTAAAGAATTACCATTTTATAAATTAAGTACACAATTTGGTGATTTAGATAACAGCAAAACTTATTTGCTCTATTGTGAGCGAGGTATGATGAGTCGTTTACAAGCACTATATTTACGTGAACAAGGCTTTAATAACGTAAAAGTGTATCGTAAGAAGTAATATAGTTATTTTTTATGAAAGTCGTATTAATAATATAATAGAGATACCCCCCAATAATTAGGATGCTAATATGATTTTGGGGGGATATATTAAAATGCAGTGTTTATTAAAAATTATTTTGAAATTCTTCAGCCCTTTTTTCCAACTCTGCTAGGAATGATGTTTTTTCTAACTCGTGTGCATTAGGTGACATAATAGCAATAATTTGATATCTATTTGGGTAAAGCCAATGTTGACAATAAACTAAGTAATGATTTGATTTTCTTTGTATTTGAGGCATATTTTCATGCCACTTAGGTTCATTAGGTATTCTAATATGTATTTTAGAAATGAGAGATTGACATAATTTCGCACTATTTTCCCATTTACCATCAGCACCTAAATAACAAGATAATACTTTTTTTTCTTTCCAAAGTTTTAATAATTTAGCGTATTCATTAGCAATAGTTTTATTTTCAATATCAGGATGTATTGAAATTTCGATCATATTTATTAATGGTTATTAAATTTAGGTTTACTTAGACCTAACTTTTTATGCTCTGTTTGTATTAATCTTTGCATATCAGCACTTATTATATTAGGTTTCTTATTAGTTGTTTTTGATGGTTGATGAGTTTGTTCTATAAATGAAATAAACTCTGTTAATACACTCCGATAATGAGCTAAAGAACGACCAAATAAGAGTACACTTTGTTTTTTTTGTGCATCACTCTTTGGTAATGAAAGAAGAATATTTTTGATATCAGTTAAAGAATTATCTAAACGTTTTATACTTTTGTTTATTTGATAATAATCATCTTCATTAATAAAATAATGAGGAGGATTTATCCATTTTTCTTTTAAATGAATTAAATATTTATTAATTGATTCGGCTAAAATATTCATTTTTTCAGTAGCTTCATCAATAGGGATAGCAACGAATTGGTTAAATTGCGCTGAACTGAAAGAATATTGGATATCCGGTGTAAATGATAGTTGGTTATGTTTGAAGCTTTCTGCTGGCACTGAGGCTAATCCCATAGAAATTAAAGTAACAAGTTTGGGTAAGTTCTTGTGATATTGGAGAGTTTTCATTATGCCTTATCCTCCAGAAGTTATTTTACATTTTAACCTGTTAGTATGTTTTTTGAAATCAAAAACAAGAAACAAACATTGAAATAAGTCTTAAAAATAGATTTATAACTATTAAATAATATGTTTATTAATAAGATTAGGTGTTAAGTAAGAGATCCTATATATGGTATTTACCTATCCCCAAACCCAGTAAATTCATCTTGATAATTATAAATACCTGGTGGTAATACAAGTTGTTTAGCGACATCAGCTGCAACTGCTTTACCTTTTAGGCGCTCAATAATTTTAAGTGCGAAATCTATAGTGGTAGCAGGGGCTTGGCTAGTAATCAGATTGACTCTTTCGTCAAAGTAAACCCGATAATCAACCCATTTTTTAGGTTCGATTTTATCTTTTAAGCCGGGGAAACCTGTCATATTGCCTATTGGAAAGAGGTTATGAGACTCTAAGATGATCGCAGGAGCTGCACAAATAGCGGCAACTAGTCTATTTTCACTGTGCATGCGGCGTACTTTTTCAACAACAAGAGGACTATCTCGTAAGGTTTCTGCACCTATTAATCCTCCGGGTAAAATAATGGCATCATAATGGTGATCAACAACACGAACTAATGGGACATCAGCAATTAATTTGATCCCTCGTGAGCAGGTGATCACTAAGTCATCAACATCATCTTCAGCACTAGCAAGTATGACCTTAATTCCAGCTCTAACGAGTAAATCAGCGGTGGTAACAACCTCTGTTTCTTCACTACCATTAGCTAGACAGATGAGTGCGGATATGGTCATAATTGCCTTCCTTCTGTTTTATAAATTGAAAAAGTCGCTTATTTTCGGGCAACACGAGTCCTTGCTCTGATGCCCTACGTAATAGATAGCCTGTAATATAATCGATTTCGGTATGGCGTTGATATTTCACATCTTGATACATAGATGAGTAATTATTAGCAGTTTGCTCTATGGTATCGATAATATAACCATGTAAATGTGATCTAGAGGTAGGTATAACACCTTCTCGCTCCATTACCTGATAAACTTCATCACAGACTTTCTGGATATGCTCAGGGTATTTTAATAAATCACCATTGCGACATTGATAAAACACCGTTAAAGGGTTGATAACACAATTTACGGCTAATTTTAGCCAGCTAATAGTATGAATATCATTGTGCCAAGCTACATCCGGTAAAGCTTGATGTAAAATTTCAGCTAAATAACCGTATTGACGTGCTGTTGTATTTAGTGGGCCAATGTGGGTGATCCCTTCTGCTGTATGGAGCACTTTTTGATCTTGTTGATAAGCACCATGAGTGATTATACCTTGTAATATCGCTCTTTTAGTCGGTGTTTCAGGTAGGGTGAGTTCATCTAGTGTTCCCATACCATTATGGATCAGTAAAATCGGGCAATCAGCAGAGAGGTGAGGGATAAGTGCATTAACCGCGTCTGAAACTTGCCAAGACTTTAAGCAAACAAGCAGTAACTCACTGTGTTGTAGCCATGTTTTTTGGTTGGCTATAATGCGTTGTTGAAATGGGATACCATTAATGGAGTCAACGTTAACGTCAAAATCAGGTTGAGGTATTCTTAACCATCCTTGTACTTCATGGGCTTGTTGCGTTAATCCTGCAATCCAAAGTTTACCAATTGAACCACATCCTAATACGGTTATTTTCATCATTTTTCTCCTGCTAAATGGTAAACAGGCGCTCCATATTATTCATCTAACATTAACCTAATATTATTAACAGTTCGGTAATTTTATCAATGCAAATTGAGAGCTATATCAAATTATAACATCGTTTATCTTCACTTGCTGAAGCTATCTCTGCTTTGTTATATGGAAAGTCAAGAGTAATGACATGAGTATGGCTTTTTTGCTGAGTGAAAAACAGCTATTATTCAGGTTGTTTTTATTTATTGAGGAAGAACGAATGCCATCTTTTGATATCGTATCTGAAGTTGACTTGCATGAAGTGCGCAATGCGGTAGAGAACGCACAACGTGAACTGACTACTCGTTGGGATTTTCGTAATGTTGAAGCAAGTTTTGAATTAAACGAAAAAACTGAGTCAGTAAAAACAACTAGTGTATCTGAATTTCAGGTGCAGCAGTTATTAGATATTCTGCGTGAGAAAATGGCAAAAAGAGGGATTGATGGTGCTGTTTTAAATATCCCTGAAGAGATGACTCACAGCGGAAAAACATACAGTGTAGAAGCGACCTTAAAACAAGGTATTGATACTCCTTTAGCGAAAAAAATCGTTAAAATGATCAAAGACAGCAAATTAAAAGTACAAGCACAGATCCAAGGTGAGCAAGTACGAGTAACAGGTAAATCACGTGATGATTTGCAAGCTGTGATGAAATTAGTTAGAGAGGGTGAATTAGGTCAGCCTTTCCAATTTACCAATTTTCGTGATTAATGACGAAAGTATAAAAAAATGCGCTGTTTGGTTTATTCAGCGCATTTACAGGGTATATGAGGTTTAAACGCCGAGCACTAACGATTCTAATGTCGCTCTTGGTGTCTGCTTGGTATCCACTTTAATATAAGCACTTTGTTCGTGTGCCATAATTACCACTTCATTAACACCAGGTTGTTGCTTAAATTTCTGCTCTAATTGTTGTTGTTGAGCATTTGATAAATGTGCCGGCAATTCTATACGTAAGCTACTAACATAAGGTGGTTGACGTAATGTTAAGCTAATGGCAAACCAAACTAAGCCAATCAATAAACATCCAGCAAAGACTGCTTGAGCATCGTAATGTTGGTAGAGCCATCCACCTAAAATACCACCTAATGCTACACCTAGAAATTGGCTGGTGGAATAAATCCCCATTGCCGTGCCTTTATAACCTGCCGGTGCTTCTTTACTAATTAATGAAGGTAGCAGTGCCTCCATAATATTAAAACCAATAAAGAATATCTGAATACCTAAAATAATTAGCCACAAGCTAGTTCCTGAAATCATAAAGATAGCTTGAGCAATAATCAGCAGAAAGATACACAGTAAGAACACTTGTTTCATTTTACGTTTTTTTTCTGCATAGATAATAAAGGGTAATACTGAAATAAAGGCAATCAGCATAGTGACTAGATAGACAACCCAATGTTTCTCATTAACTAATCCGGCATTATGCATGATCAAAGGAAGTGCGACAAAAGCGGCCATCAATAAAGTGTGTAGTGAAAAAATCCCGACATTAAGCTTTAATAATTGCGCATCAAATAAAACTTTTTTGACACTTCCTCGTACAAAACTTGATTCTCGATTAAGTATATGATGTTCGCTATTCGGTACGGTAATGAGGGTGATCATAATCCCGCAGAAAGCGAGTAGGGCAATGCCCCAAAATAGGCCTTGTAAGCCAAAAATATGTGTGAGTATTGGCCCTAAAACAAGGGCTAAGGCAAACGTAATACCAAAGCTAATGCCAATAAAGGCCATTGCTTTGGTTCTATTTTGTTCGCGGGTTAGATCAGATAACAGAGCCATCACTGCGGCAGATATAGCTCCAGCACCTTGTAATGCTCGCCCGATGATAATGCCATAAATGCTGTCACTTAAAGCAGCAATAATGCTACCAACAATAAAAATAATTAAGCCGAAAACAATCATTGATTTTCGGCCAAATTTGTCTGAGAAAAATCCAAAAGGAATTTGGAAGATTGCTTGAGTTAATCCATAAATACCAATAGCTAATCCAATTAGCGATTCTGTCGCATGTTGTAGTTGCAGTCCGTAGGTGGTTAAAACGGGAAGTACCATAAACATGCCAAGCATGCGAAGAGAGAAAACAGCTCCTAGTCCCCATGTCGCTTTGCGCTCTAATGGAGTCATTTTATTATCATTCATGGATTACCTCGTATTACTGATACCTCATTGTAATAGTATTTTGTCACGAGGTTAATCAATAAATGGGATACAAAAAAAGACGAAATTGTACTGATAAGGCTGAATGTGGCATTTAAACTAAAAATGCCAGTCATGATTGACTGGCATTAGCATTTTTTGCAATTGAAATTACATTATCTCAGATAAGCGAGAACCGTTTCTGTTGAACTGGTGGGATCAACAGACATCATTACACTTAATGATGTAATGGCAATGATAGAAAATATAAATAATTTTCTTGCCCACACTTTATCATTGGTTGCTTTATAACCAGATAATGCCATGCCCAACCACCAGATACTGACTGCAGAGGCAACAATCAGGTATTTATACCCTGCATATCCCACTAAAGTTAGCATCAGCGTTGCAATCATAAAGGCCAGAATATAGAGAATAATATGGCGCTTAGCGACTGAGATCCCTTTAATAACAGGTAATACGGGGATATTGGCTGCTTGGTAGTCTTTAAAACGGAAAATCGCAATGGCATAAGAGTGAGGCATTTGCCACAAACTAAAGATAAGTAATAAAATTGCTGCACCCGCATCAAATTCACCGCTAACAGCACAGTAGCCGATAACCGGTGGTGCAGAGCCTGATAAACTACCAATCAGTGTGCCATAAACAGATTTACGTTTCATATAGAGGCTATAAACCCCAACATAAATAATAAAGCCGAATACAGCGATAAACATTGCAAGTGGGTTGGCTGCTACATAGAGCAGCACAACACCTGCAATACCTAATACTGAGGCATAAATAAGGCTAATTTGCGGGTCGATTAATCCTTGAACTAATGGACGATTCTTCGTTCTTTCCATGATACGGTCAATATCACGGTCAATATAGTTGTTAAAAACACAACCAGAAGCAACGACCAGAGACACCCCAAGTAGAGTCGCGAAAAATAGGGGGTAGTCAATCTCGCCTTTTGAGGCGAGAAGGAAACCACCTATCACAGAAATTAAATTTCCGAAAATAATTCCTGGTTTGGTGACTTGTAGGTATTGCTTAATCATAGCGACAACTCTTAATCCATCATCATATTGATGTTCAGGTTGTACATAATCCACAGTGAGCCAATCACAACAATGCCGATAATCAACAAGGTGAATAGGAATGCGATAACGTTCCAGCGCTCTTCTGAGGACGTGTTCATATGTAAGAAACAGACTAAATGAACAACAATCTGTACGACGGCCATACCAACGACTGTCCATAAGATAGTTGAGGTTGTAGCTGTTCCTTCCATCACCATCCAATATGGGATCACGGTGAGGATAACGGACAGAATAAAGCCAATCAGATAGGACTTCATGCTGCCGTGGCTTGCGCCTGAAGGAGAAGTATTTGGATGACTCATTACATCGCTCCCATCAGATAAACTACGGTGAACACACAGATCCAGACAACATCAAGGAAGTGCCAGAACAGGCTTAAGCAACTTAAACGGGTGCGATTAACATCAGTTAAACCACGGCGTGATACTTGGATCATCATAATAATAATCCAAACTAATCCCGCTGTTACGTGCAGACCGTGTGTTGATACTAAGGCAAAGAATGCCGATAAGAATGCACTGCGATCTGGGCCATAACCTTCAGCGATAAGTTCATGGAACTCATATACTTCCATTACCACGAAGCCTAAACCGAATAAGAAGGTAACGAATAGCCACAGATTGACTTGGCTAACACTACCTTTATTCATGCTAAGCATGGCGAAACCAAAAGTGATACTACTAAACAGTAGTAAGAAGGTTTCAACTAAAACAAAAGGCAGGCTAAAGATTTCTTTACCAGAAGGACCATCAGCAATCCCGTTAACAAGCACCGCATAAGTGGCGAATAAGCTGGCAAACAGGATAAGGTCGCTCATTAGATAGATCCAGAAGCCGAAAACTTTCGTCGCTCCTGCATCGTGGTGCCCATGATGCTCATGGGCGTTTGCGTTATTTAAAGTTTGAGTTGACATTATTTCACACCTGCTTTTTTCAGTTCTTCATAATGCTTATTCTCGATGGCTTCAATTTCAGGTACTTGGACATAGTAATCAACATCTGTATCGAAGCTTTTCGCGATCCAAGTGACTATCATTCCTGCGAACCCAACAATAGCTAACCACCAGATATGCCAGATCATGGCAAAGCCAAACACTAAACTAAATGCAGAGATAATGACGCCTGCTGCGGTATTTTTTGGCATATGGATAGGTTCATATTTTGCAGGGCGCTGATAAGCAGTACCTTTTTCTTTCTGATCCCACCACTCATCACGAGCTTTCACTTGCGGTTCAACGGCAAAGTTATAGAAAGGTGCAGGAGAAGAAATTGACCATTCCAGAGTACGTCCACCCCATGGATCACCTGTTAAATCACGGTTTAAGTGGCGATCGCGGATACTGACGTAAATTTGGATAACTTGGCAAACAATACCAAGAGCAATCAGAGCGGCACCACCTGCAGCAACCATCAGCATTGGGTGGAATTCTGGGTTGATATTTTGGCTTAAACGGCGAGTCATACCCATAAAGCCAAGGATATACAGTGGCATAAAGGCCATAAAGAAACCGATAAACCAGAACCAGAATGCGCGGATACCCCATTTTTCATTAAGCGTGAAGCCAAATGCTTTAGGGAACCAGTAAGTCATACCAGCAAAACAACCGAACACCACACCACCGATAATAACGTTGTGGAAGTGAGCGATTAAGAACAAGCTGTTATGTAATACAAAGTTTGCGCCAGGAACCGCTAATAGTACCCCAGTCATCCCCCCTACTGAGAAGGTGACTAAGAAACCGATTGTCCATAGCATAGGGCTTTTATACTCGATACGGCCCTGATACATGGTAAACAGCCAGTTAAAGATTTTAACCCCTGTGGGTATAGCGATGATCATGGTGGCTATACCGAAGAAGGCATTAACGTTGGCACCTGAGCCCATGGTAAAGAAGTGGTGTAACCAAACGATAAATGATAAGACGGTGATAACAACGGTCGCACCGACTAAAGAGGTATAACCGAATAGACGTTTTTTAGAGAACGTCGCGGTAACTTCAGAGAACACACCAAAGACTGGCAGAATAAGAATATAAACTTCTGGATGACCCCAAGCCCAAACAAGGTTGATGTACATCATCATGTTACCGCCCATATCATTGGTAAAGAAGTGTGTACCAAGATAGCGGTCTAACGTCAGTAGTGTGATAGTGACGGTTAAAATTGGGAATGCAGCGATAATCAGTACGTTAGTACATAATGCAGCCCATGAGAACACTGGCATTTTCATCATTGTCATGCCTGGTGCACGCATACGCAGGATAGTGGCGAAGAAGTTAACCCCCGTCAGAAGCGTACCAATACCGGATATCTGTAAACTCCATATCCAATAGTCGACCCCGACCCCAGGATTGTACTCCAAGCCCGAAAGTGGTGGGTAAGCTAACCAACCTGTTTGTGCGAATTCACCAATACCTAAAGAGATATTGATAAGCAGTACACCGACGACAAAGAACCAGAAACTCAGTGAGTTTAGGAATGGGAATGCCACATCACGCGCACCAATTTGTAAAGGTACAACAAGGTTCATCAGACCGACAACGAAAGGTGTTGCCATGAAGAAAATCATGATAACGCCGTGTGCGGTAAAAATCTGATCGTAGTGATGAGGTGGTAAGAAACCAGCTTCACCCGCTGAGGCGAGTGCCTGTTGGCTTCTCATCATAATGGCATCGGCAAAGCCACGGAACATCATGACCATTGCAACGATGATATACATAATACCAATTTTTTTATGGTCAACACTGGTTAACCATTCGCTCCATAGCCATTTCCACTTACGGAAATAGGTTAAAGCGCCAACAACAGCAAGACCGCCAAGAATGATGCCGATTAGGGTTACGACAACAATGGGTTCTTGTAGCGGGATTGCATCGAGAGTTAATTTTCCGAACATGCCTTTATTCCTCTGCTCCTGCATGTGCCGCGTGGCTCATGTTCATATTCATTGTTGCATCAGAGTGTTCAGTCTGATTGCTACCGGTGTGAGCGCCATGACCTGTATGACCAAATTTAGAGATGGTCTCTTGGAATAACATCGGCTTCACGCTTGAATAGTAGGTCACTGGATTTTTCTGGCTTGGTTTAGCAAGTTCATCAAATGCAGCGGTGGTATTTAACGTATCTGATGACTGTTTTACTTTTGCAACCCATGCATCAAAGCCTGCACGATCAGGTGTCGCAATGGCGGTAAACTTCATGTCAGAGAAACCGTGTCCGCTATAACTTGCTGACATACCTTGGTATTCACCTGGTTCATTAGCAATTAAGTGAAGTTTGGTTTGCATTCCAGCCATGGCATAGATTTGTCCACCTAAGCGCGGGATAAAGAATGAGTTCATGACAGAATCAGAGGTAATTTTGAAATTAACAGGAACATTGGTTGGGAAAGCCAGTTCGTTAACGGTTGCAATACCTTGTTCTGGATAGATAAACAACCATTTCCAGTCCATTGAAACCACTTCAATGGTAACCGGTTTCTCATCTGAAACTAGTGGTTTATAGGGATCAAGTTCATGGGTTGTTTTCCATGTGATGGTTGCCAATATCACGATAATGATAATCGGCACGGTCCATACGACAAGCTCAATTTTATTTGAGTGAGCCCAATTAGGGCGATAAGTTGCTTTAGTATTGGATTCACGGTAGCGATAAGCGAAAACAATCACCATCAAAATTACCGGTATCACAACAATCAACATTAAACCAAGCGCAATGAGGATTAATGTTTTTTGCTCAGCGCCGATAGCGCCTTTGGGATTCATTAACGCCATATCGCAACCACTTAAAAGAACAGCGGCTGCTAATAGCGAGAGTGTCCCAATACTTTTTATGTATTTCATAAGTCTCATCCAACGACCCAAATGATAAAGGTTCTATTGTTGTTTCATCAGTATCAGTAAGGACATTTTACGGTAAGGTTGCGACAGTGTAAACAATTGTAATGGTAAGTAAGTGATTGGTTAGTCTTTTGTGTTAATGTGATCACAAGTAATTAAACTATTAAATAAATGTTAATTTAATTATTGTGAATTAACTATAATTTCATAAAGTAGCATGTTTTTAAAATAAATACATATTTTTACAAAAAAAATTACAGCAAAAAGTGTAAGAAAACGTTTTTTGTTTAAAAAGTAAACACAATACAGGTCTGAGGAGTATTAGAAAGCAAATTTCGTTTTATCTTGATGTTTCGTATCTTTATTTAATCGCTATATGATTTTTTATATCGCAGATTGATTGTTTATTGAATATTTCTATTATAGAAGAAATTTTTTATTAACTGCTAAAAATGACAAACAGCGAATAAAAAGTGATTCGCTGTCACAAAAATTAACAATTAACCATCAGAAGTTATATTTTAAGCTATAGATCACACCATCTTGTAAAAAGTTTTCTCCTAACTTTTTATAAGCATAGCGGTATTGAATGCCTGTAGTAATGGAAGCCGTGGGGTGCCACCAAATAGCGACAGCTCCATTAAAGCCATTTTTTCCGCCATTGCCATAACGTTTATTACGATCAAACTCCATCTCATGCCAATTTGTGATGCTAAACTTTTGATTTATCAAGTTAAAATCATAACCGGCGACCCAGCCAACCACATAGCCATTATTTCCTGAATAATAAGTTTGATCGACATAATGTAAAGCTATAAAAGGTTTAAACCAGATATCTGCTAATTGTGTGTTATACCCAATACCATAAAGTGTATTAACCTCATGGAAATTACCGCCATATTCTTTTCCGGGCAGTGACCAAGTACCATATACATGGCCATAAAGGTTTAACCCACTGTCAGCTAAATAAATACGACTAGTTCCTTTGACGGTATAGCGCTGATTATCGCCGGGCTGTGTTTGTCGATTATTAAAAGGATTTTCTAAATCAAAAAAGCCATAAAACTCACCCCATGAAAAGTGGGCTCCCCCTTCAAGTTCTAAATAAGCAAAATCATCTTTATGGGAAGTTTGGCCTGTTTTATGGGTGGTATGTGTCGCCCAGTCAAGATAATTGATACTGATATTAGCAAATCCACCGAGATAATTAGCCTGTGCAGGTAAAGTGCATGTTGTTGTAATAAACAATAAAATTGATTTTCTTATCATAACGTATAATTAGTTTTTCTGTTGTATTGTTTGTGGTGTGAATTATTCTCACTGTTTGTTTTGATACTATAATTTATAAAGTGTTTTTTTATAGTGTTTTGTATCTAAAATATGATCATATTCTAGAATATTGATCTGTATTTTGTTTATCGGAAGTTTAGTATTGATTAGTTTGTTTTTATTATTTTGGTGTGTTAATGAAAAGAATATAGAGTGAGAGAAGAAGAATAATGATGGCAATAAGTTTTAATTAACAGAAATGACGAAGGTGAGGTGAAATATCTCACGACACCGTAAAAAAGGGATAGTATCATGACAGATAACTGTTTTTTTCTTATTAATTCGGAATTTTATTGTGACCTCATTTGCTGATCTTCATGCACTTCCTGCTGAGCAACTTACTAATCTTAATGAGCTTGGCTATTTAACGATGACTCCCGTCCAAGAAGCGTCTTTACCTGCTATTCTTGCCGGGAAAGATGTTCGAGCCCAAGCAAAAACCGGAAGTGGCAAAACAGCAGCTTTTGGCTTAGGTTTATTGCAACGTATTGATGCAAAACAATTTAATACTCAATCATTAGTATTATGTCCAACACGAGAATTAGCTGACCAAGTCGCTAATGAGTTACGTCGACTGGCTCGTTTTCTGCCTAACATTAAAATTCTGACTCTGTGTGGTGGTGTGCCTTTTAGCATTCAACGGGATTCATTAATTCATGCTGCTCATATTATTGTCGCGACTCCGGGGCGTTTGTTAGATCATTTAAACAAGCAGACTGTCACACTTGCTGATGTAAAAACATTAGTACTTGATGAAGCAGATAGAATGCTGGATATGGGATTTTTTGATGATATTAGCGACATCATTTCTCAAATGTCGACACAACGTCAAACTTTGCTCTTTTCTGCAACTTGGCCGGATGAAATCGCTAAAATTAGTCGAAAAATTCAACACGATCCTGTCACTATTGAGATTAATTCACCGGATGAATTGCCAGCGGTTGAACAACAATTTTATGAGATCTCCCGTTATGGCAAATTGGGATTATTACAAGAGCTTTTGAGTCATCATCAACCTAATTCTTGTGTGGTATTTTGTAATACCAAAAGAGATTGCCAAGATGTGTATGAAGCTTTGACCGAAAGCAACCAAAGTGTCCTTGCGTTACATGGCGATATGGAGCAAAAAGAGCGCGACCAAACATTGATCCGTTTTGCTAATGGTAGCTGTCGAGTGTTAGTCGCCACAGATGTCGCTGCGCGAGGCTTAGATATCAAAGCGCTAGAAATGGTGATTAATTATGAATTATCACACGATCCGGAAGTTCATATACATCGAATTGGACGAACAGCCAGAGCGGGAGAAAGTGGTTTAGCGATTAGTTTTTGCGCACCAGAAGAGATCCCTCGCGCCAATGCTCTGGAAGAAATGTTGAATATAAAACTGGATTGGCAATCAGCCCCTTCAGGTTTATCAATCACACCATTGGTTGCGACAATGGCAACACTATGTATTGATGGCGGTAAAAAAGCAAAAATGCGTCCAGGGGACATCCTTGGTGCATTAACTGGAGATTTAGGGTTTAGTGGAGAAGATATTGGTAAGATAAATATCCATCCAACTCATGCCTATGTAGCGGTAAAACAGTCCATTGCTAAACAGGTATGGAAAAGCCTTCAACAAGGTAAAATTAAAGGTAAATCAGTAAAAGTCAGACTGTTTAGATAATTTGTTATATCACCTATCATTTTCTGTTTGAGCATAAAGAGATAACATAGAAAAAGGACAGCCTAGGCTGTCCTTGAATAGATAATAGATTGAGGCAACTTAATTAGCCGTTTTTTTCAGTGCCAAGTAATCTAAAATAGTCCCGATAATTAAGCTAACGGCGCCAATAATGACACCATATAAGAAGAGTGTAGAAGTAAGCTCGCTTAATAATTCACTATTAATAGATTGTATAAAATCAACTGACTGAAACATCTCTAAATTTGGTAGCGAATTAATAATAAGTAATATTAAGCTACACAAAAATAGTAATACGGCAAAGAGTAAACCATAAATCGCTAAACGGTATTGTTTAATAAATAATGTTCGTTGTAAAAATTCGCCAGTTTTTTGCGTATAAGTGAGTGTATTTTTAGCGATCATCAGCAAAAGAATACCGGGAACAGAGGCAACAATAGAGAACAGATAGAACGCTTCCCAGCCATGGGATTCTACATACCAGCCTGCAACAGGACCGACATAGACTCGGCCGATAGCCGCTAAGGCGGAAAGAAGGGCGAATTGTGTTGCTGAAAAAGATTGATGGCATAGTGTCATTAGTAGAGCAACGAAAGCCGCCGTTCCCATACCACCACAAATATTTTCGAAAGCGATTACCGCTCCCATGCTATAAATATTTTGCTCAGAGATAGCTAAATACCAATAGCCGATATTTGAACCTCCTTGCAAAATACCAAAGATCATCAGCGCCTTGAATAAAGTCCAACGGCGCATTAATAAACCGCCTAATAAGGCTCCGACAATGGTTGCTGCCAATCCAAGCGTTTTATTGACTAATCCCACTTCACCTGCATCAAATCCGGCGCCACGAATAAGGAATGTAGTACTTAAGCTTAACGCAAAGGCATCGCCCATTTTGTAAAGCACAATAAGTAGTAAAATTAACCATGCATTATTACGAGAGAAAAACTCATATAAAGGCTCTATAACG
Source organism: Proteus sp. G2675 (assembly GCF_963886535.1). Lineage (NCBI taxonomy): Bacteria > Pseudomonadati > Pseudomonadota > Gammaproteobacteria > Enterobacterales > Morganellaceae > Proteus > Proteus sp. G2675. The sequence continues at coordinate 192,144 of NZ_CAWPCB010000036.1, read as the reverse complement.
GCTTCATAGAGTGTACGTGGAGGTTTGACGGCGGTTTCTGGCTCCTGAGCTAATAGCGTGGCGATAATACCAATGCCCATTAAGGCAGCCATTAGCCAGTACATGTTTTGCCAGCCAATATATTTATCTGCAAGCCATAGCGCCATGCCCCCAGAAACCAGCATCGCTATTCGATAGCCCAGGACAGAGACTGCTGCACCTGTGCCTCGTTCATCGGCTTTTAGGATATCGGTTTTATAGGCATCAAAGACGATGTCTTGTGAGGCAGAACAGAAAGCGACGATGACGGCTAACGAGGCTAACCACCATAAATGATGGCTAGGGTTTAAAAAGCCCATACCCGCAATACCTAACACAAGACCGATTTGTGTTAATAACATCCATCCCCGGCGGCGGCCTAAGAATGAAGGTGTATAGCGATCCATAAACGGCGACCAGAGGAATTTAAACACGTAAGCTTGGCCAACCAATGAGAAAAAACCAATCGTTTTTAAATCGATATTTTCTACTGTCATCCATGCTTGTAAGGTTCCTGCTGTTAATGCAAGGGGTAAGCCCGAAGTGAAACCAAGTAACAGTAAAATAAAAGATTTATACCAAGTGGTCTGTTTAAAGGCGGCTTGAAGCATGCAAAATTCCTTTTAACGGCTTGTTTCTTGCTATCTTTACAAGCCGTTTTTTTATTAATTAACGAGCGTTAGATTTGATGTATTGGCTGACGGAAGGATCTTTTGCCATATCACTGACAAGCTCAGATAAAACATTATTAATCGCTGCCGCTATTTTATCATTGGATGCGCCAAATGGGCCTTGTACATTGTAGCTAGTACGATAGGTTTTGGTGTTTGTGCTGCCATTAGGCATGCTGACAACAACGGAAATATCGGCTTTAGCACTAATATTATGGCGTAGACTTCCTTCACTAATATCTGCGTTCAGTTTATTTATCACCACAATTACGTCAGCTGCGGCTGGAGAGCCAAAAGTATAGCCACGTGCCATCATCTGTTTTTGAACGATTTCTTGCATTAGAAAAGCTAAATCACGTGTAGGTACTAAAACCTCTAACTTACCATTACGACTCATTTCCGCTAAGTTTTTCGAAGGTCGTTTATCTTGGCTGGTGATACTAAGTGTAATTGGGCGCATAGTTGGATCTGATGGTGGTACAGACATCACTGGCTCAATCGATAATTTATTGCTTGGTGTTGCACATCCTGCTAGCAGTGTCAGCGCAAACACGGCACAAAGTAAATTTTTTATCATGATAGTGTCTCGATTAAGTAATTCTGCCGTTTTCTCAGCAGATAAGGGTGGCTATTTTGCCTATCATACCACTGCAAAAGCGTAGCTAATATCCCTTTAATGAACGAAATTATCTGATTTTTATCAATGCGTTTTATTGCGATAAGAACAGATTTATAACTCACTCCATTTCTCTTGTTAAGGTGAGCATTTTACTCAAGAGAAAAAATAAGCGATTATCATAGGTAATGTTTAAGACAAGAAAGCCATTTATCTGTATTACGAAAAGTTATTTATTCACTTAACTAACAGATAACTTCTTTTTTTGATTGTTATGTTATAAGGACTGAGATGATCCGTGATGATATTGAGAATAAGCTGATTTCACGCTTTTCTCCCCATTTTTTGCAAGTCATTAACGAAAGCCATCGTCATAATGTACCTGCAGGCTCGGAGAGCCATTTTAAAGTCGTTATTGTGAGTGACTTATTTAATGATAAACGCAGTGTGTCACGTCATCGTGATGTTTATCAAACGTTATCTCATGAATTAGATAATGGCGTTCATGCTTTAGCTCTGCACACTTTTACCTTGAGCGAGTGGGATGAACAACAAGATAAAGCATTACACTCTCCAGGATGTCGTGGTGGAAGCCAACAAGATTAATAAGAAGATTGTTAATCGTGAGTAAATGATGACTAAGATGCGTATTTTTTGTTCTTTATGGGGCTAAAAAGCAGTGTTAACCTTGTTTTTATGAAAAAATTGAGGAATAAAACGGCTCTTTCTCGACTCAACCCCTCTAGATCGTTATAATGTCGCGTCTAATTTTCAGTAAGGTTTCGGGATGCTTCTGATATCAGGGATCCTCGTTTTTTTAAATGTGGCGGCCCCGGTTCTGAAAGGAGTATTAAGTCTAATACTACTTGCCGTAGATTAGCTTCCTTTAAAGTAGACCGAGCACTAAAACTTATTTTGAGGTAACAAGATGCAAGTTTCTGTTGAAACGACTCAAGGCCTAGGGCGTCGTGTCACAATCACCGTACCAGCCGCTGATATCCAAAAAGCTGTAGACAGCGAACTGAAAAAAGCTGCTAAAACTGTTCGCATTGATGGTTTCCGTAAAGGACACGTACCAATGTCTATGGTTAAACAACGTTACGGTATGTCTGTTCTGAATGATGTTCTGGGTGATCTGATGCAGCGTAATTTCATCAACGCTATCATCGAAAACAAAGTTAACCCAGTAGGTGCACCTGATTACAAACCAGAGCAATACAAAGAAGGTGAAGACTTTGTATACTCTGTAGAATTCGAAGTTTTCCCAGAAATCGAACTGAAAGATCTGGAAAGCATTGAAGTGGTAAAACCTATCGTGACAGTTAAAGACGAAGACGTTGATAACATGTTAGAAACTCTGCGTAAACAACAAGCCGAGTGGAAAGATAAAGAAGGTGAAGTTGCGGCAGAAGATCGTGTAACTGTTGATTTTAATGGTTCTATTGACGGTGAAGAATTTGAAGGCGGAAAAGCTGAAGATTTCGTACTGGCAATGGGTCAAGGTCGTATGATCCCAGGTTTTGAAGAAGGTCTTATCGGTCATAAAGCAGGTGAAGAATTCACTATCGATGTGACTTTCCCAGAAGATTACCACGCTGAAAACTTAAAAGGTAAAAAAGCACAATTTGCTATCAACCTGAAAAAAGTGGAAGAGCGTGAACTGCCAGAATTAACTGAAGAGTTCATCAAACGCTTCGGTATTGCAGATGGTTCAGTTGATGGTTTACGTGCCGAAGTACGTAAAAACATGGAACGTGAGCTGAAAAATGCGATCCGTACACGTGTTAAATCACAAGTTATCGATGGCTTAGTGAAAGCTAACGAAGTTGACGTACCTGCAGCTGCGGTAGATAGCGAAATTGAAGTTCTGCAACGTCAAGCAGCACAACGTTTCGGTGGTGATGAAAAACAAGCTCTGCAATTACCACGTGAATTGTTCGAAGAACAAGCAAAACGTCGTGTTATCGTTGGATTACTGTTAGGTGAAGTGATCAATAGTAATGAACTGAAAGCAGAAGACGAGCGTGTGAAAGCGTTGATCGACGAAATGGCTTCAGCTTATGAAGATCCGTCAGAAGTTGTTGAGTTCTACAATAAGAACGAACAACTGATGAATAACATCCGTAATTTAGCATTAGAAGAGCAAGCGGTAGAAAAAATCTTAGCAACTGCTAAAGTAACGGAAAAAGAAACTAACTTCACTGAACTAATGAACGAAGTTCAGATGGGTTAATTTTTAACCGCGATATCGGTTTTAAGCAAAAACCCGTGGTAAAAACCACGGGTTTTTTTCAGTTTGTGTATATTTATCAAATTTTGTCTTGAAATTTGAGCGATTATCTCCAGATAATTCTATAGTCATTTTATCACTCCTCGCGAGGCGCCTTGAATGTCTTGTGAGAGATTGGATCATTTGCAATGGTCATGATCAATTATCTCAAGTAAAATTGTTGTCATTGGCACCAATAAGAATGCAATAGGAGACAGATATGTCATTTAACGACACCCAGGAACAATTCGCACCTAATATGGCTTTGGTGCCGATGGTTATAGAGCAGACTTCACGAGGTGAGCGCTCTTACGATATTTATTCACGTTTATTAAAAGAACGTATCATTTTCCTGACTGGCCAAGTTGAAGATCATATGGCCAATCTCATTGTTGCTCAGATGTTGTTTTTAGAAGCTGAGAACCCAGAAAAAGATATTAACCTGTACATTAATTCACCGGGTGGTGTGATCACTGCAGGTATGTCGATTTATGACACAATGCAATATATCAAAGCGGATGTTAGCACTATTTGTATGGGACAAGCTTGTTCAATGGGTGCATTTTTATTATCTGCAGGTGCAAAAGGTAAACGTATTTGTCTACCTAACTCACGTGTCATGATCCACCAACCTTTAGGTGGATACCAAGGCCAAGCGACAGATATTCAAATCCACGCTCAAGAAATTTTGAAAGTGAAATCGCGTATGAATGAGTTAATGGCTCAACATACGGGGAAATCTATTGAAGAAATAGAAAGAGATACTGAGCGTGATCGTTTCTTATCCGCTAACGAAGCGTTAGAATATGGTTTAGTTGATAAAGTTTATACACAACGCAGCTAGTCATATTCCGTTGTAATAGCTATGGAGTTAACAGGTTTTCTTTGTTATAGATTGATATAAAGAAAGCTGCTATTAATCTCTAGATAAAAAAGTCTTTCTTCCTCTTATTCGCTGATAAGAGGAATAACTAAGTGAGGTTAACTGATGACAGATAAGCGCAAAGATAGCTCTGGGAAGCTTCTGTATTGCTCTTTCTGCGGTAAAAGCCAGCATGAAGTAAAGAAATTAATCGCTGGCCCGTCGGTTTATATTTGTGATGAATGTGTCGACCTTTGTGTTGATATTATTCGTGAAGAAATAAAAGAATTAGCACCTCATCATGAACGCAGTGAATTGCCAACGCCACATGAAATCCGTAAACATCTTGATGATTATGTTATCGGTCAGGAGCTGGCGAAAAAAGTATTGGCAGTTGCCGTTTATAATCACTATAAACGTCTGCGTAATGGCGATAAAGCCGATGGTGTTGAGCTAGGGAAAAGTAATATCCTGCTGATTGGCCCGACAGGTAGTGGTAAAACATTATTAGCAGAAACGTTAGCACGTTATCTTGATGTACCTTTTACCATGGCCGATGCGACAACGCTAACAGAAGCGGGCTATGTAGGGGAAGATGTTGAAAACATCATTCAAAAACTACTACAAAAATGCGATTACGATGTGCAAAAAGCACAACGTGGTATTGTTTATATTGATGAAATTGACAAAATCACTCGTAAATCTGAAAACCCATCAATTACACGTGATGTTTCTGGCGAAGGTGTACAGCAAGCATTATTGAAATTAGTTGAAGGGACAGTAGCTTCTGTACCTCCTCAAGGCGGGCGTAAACATCCACAGCAAGAATTCTTACAAGTAGATACTTCGAAGATCCTCTTTATTTGTGGTGGTGCTTTTGCCGGACTGGATAAAGTAGTTGCGCAACGTCTAAATACCCATTCAGGTATTGGTTTTGGTGCAGAAGTGAAAAGCCAAAATGAGAAAGCGAGTGAAGGGGAGTTATTAGCGCAAGTTGAACCAGAAGATCTGATTAAATTTGGTCTGATCCCTGAATTTATTGGTCGTTTGCCTGTTGTTGCAACATTAGGTGAGCTCAATGAAGATGCGTTAATTCAAATTCTGCAAGAGCCTAAAAATGCCCTGACTAAACAGTATCAAGCATTGTTTAAATTAGAAGGTGTAGATTTAGAGTTCCGTAAAGATGCGTTAACCGCGATTGCTAAAAAAGCGATGTCGCGTAAGACAGGGGCGCGTGGTTTACGTTCCATTGTAGAAGCTGCATTACTTGATACAATGTACGATCTTCCTTCATTTGAAAATGCAGAGAAAGTGGTCATTGATGAAAATGTAATCAATGGGAAATCTGAACCGCTGATTATATATAGTCAACCTGAAAATCAGGCATCGGGTGAATAATATAGCGAAAATCAGCAATACCTCTTGTCTGATATTATCTATTTTCTCCCTTTTAGGGCAAAAAAATAGGATAACGCGTGCCAACGCAATAAAAATGAGGGAATTTTCCCTCATTTTGTTTTTTTAATAGGGAATGCTATTGAATGTCGGAAAACTGCCCTTATATATTTTGACAATCCGTAGAATTAATTTTATTTGGTGAGATGCGAATAAAATTACCTGTAAAAGCGTTAAGCTAAAAACGAAGAGAGAGCTCTATGAATCCTGAGCGTCCAGAACGTATTGAAATACCTGTATTGCCATTACGTGATGTCGTTGTATATCCACATATGGTGATCCCGTTGTTTGTTGGTCGTGAAAAATCTATTCATTGCTTAGAAGCTGCGATGAACGACAACAAACAAATTATGCTGGTTGCGCAGAAAGATGCATCTACTGACGAACCAGGTGTTAATGATCTTTTTTCTGTGGGGACAGTGGCTTCTGTTTTACAGATGCTGAAACTGCCTGACGGAACCGTAAAAGTGCTTGTTGAAGGTATTCGCCGCGCAAAAATTACCACATTATCTGATAATGGTGAGTATTTCCAAGCTAAAGCGGAATATCTAGACACGCCCGTTGTTGATGAGCGTGAACAAGAGGTACTAAATCGCACGGCGATCAATCAGTTTGAAGGTTATATCAAGCTGAATAAAAAAATTCCGCCAGAGGTATTAGCCTCATTGCATGCGATTGAAGAATCTGCGAAGTTAGCTGATACCATTGCTTCGCATATGCCTTTGAAATTAAAAGATAAGCAAGCTGTGCTTGAAATGTCTGATGTAACAGAACGCCTAGAGTATTTAATGGCGATGATGGAATCAGAAATCGATCTGCTACAAGTTGAAAAACGCATTCGTAACCGCGTTAAAAAGCAGATGGAAAAAAGCCAGCGTGAGTACTACCTCAATGAGCAGATGAAAGCGATCCAAAAAGAATTAGGTGAGATGGATGATGCACCTGATGAAATGGAGTCGTTAAAACGCAAAATTGAAGCGGCGAAAATGCCCAAAGAGGCGAGAGAAAAGACAGAAGCTGAACTTCAGAAATTAAAAATGATGTCGCCAATGTCTGCTGAGGCAACAGTAGTCCGTAGCTATATTGATTGGATGGTACAAGTTCCTTGGAATAGCCGTAGCAAAGTGAAAAAAGACTTAGTGAAAGCGCAGGAAGTACTTGATACGGATCATTATGGCTTAGAACGTGTGAAAGAGCGTATTCTTGAATATCTCGCGGTTCAGTCTCGTGTCAGCAAAATTAAAGGGCCAATCCTGTGTTTGGTAGGGCCTCCTGGGGTAGGTAAAACGTCGCTAGGTCAATCTATCGCGAAAGCGACAGGGCGTAAATATGTGCGTATGGCATTAGGTGGGGTACGTGATGAAGCTGAAATCCGTGGTCACCGTCGTACTTACATTGGGTCGATGCCTGGTAAGTTAATCCAAAAAATGGCCAAAGTTGGCGTTAAAAACCCGCTATTTTTATTAGATGAAATCGACAAGATGTCATCAGATATGCGCGGTGATCCAGCTTCAGCACTATTAGAGGTGTTAGATCCAGAACAAAATATCGCCTTTAATGACCACTATCTTGAAGTGGACTACGACTTATCCGATGTTATGTTTGTGGCGACATCTAACTCCATGAACATTCCGGCGCCATTACTCGATCGTATGGAAGTGATCCGCTTATCGGGTTATACCGAAGATGAAAAACTCAACATTGCAAAACAGCATCTGTTACCAAAACAGATTGAACGTAATGCACTGAAAGAGAATGAGCTAACAATCCACGATAGCGCGATTATGGGCATTATTCGCTATTATACGCGTGAAGCGGGTGTACGTAGCTTAGAGCGTGAAATTTCTAAATTATGTCGTAAAGCGGTTAAACAACTGCTGATGGATAGTACTATCAAGCATATTGAAATCGATGAAAATAATCTGAAAGATTATTTAGGTGTACGTAAAGTCGATTATGGTCGTGCTGATACAGAAAATCGTATTGGTATGGTAACAGGGCTTGCTTGGACAGAAGTTGGTGGTGACCTACTGACGATTGAAACGGCAAGTGTACCGGGTAAAGGTAAACTGACCTTCACTGGCTCGTTAGGTGAAGTTATGCAAGAGTCGATTCAAGCAGCGATGACTGTGGTTCGTGCTCGAGCTGACAAACTGGGCATTAATGGCGACTTCTATGAAAAACGTGATATTCATGTACACGTACCAGAAGGCGCGACGCCAAAAGATGGTCCAAGTGCGGGTATTGCAATGTGTACCGCGTTGGTTTCCAGTTTAACGGGTAATCCAGTTCGTTCAGATGTTGCAATGACGGGAGAAATTACCTTACGTGGTCAAGTATTGCCAATCGGTGGATTAAAAGAAAAGTTACTTGCGGCACATCGTGGCGGAATTAAGACAGTTCTTATCCCTGATGAAAATAAACGTGATTTAGAAGAAATTCCTGAAAACATTGTTGCTGATCTGGATATTCACCCAGTGAAAACAATTGAGGAAGTTTTAACGTTAGCCCTAGAGAAATCGCCATTTGGCATCGAAGTAGTGACTAACAAATAACACTAAATCGTGATGTGAATCATAATATTTCACTAAAAAAAAGGCTGGATAAGCAATAAAAGCTTGCCAGTCTTTTTTTGTGTCGTTAATTTAATGGGGTTTATTAATTAATAGTCCTGTTTTATCAGTCTTGCTATATATAAAAAGGCTTGATATAACGACGTTTGCAAAATTTGCCATTAATGGTAAAAAATAACGCATAAATTATGGGGATGAAAAGCGTGAATAAAACTCAACTGATCGACAAAATTGCTGCGAATGCAGATATCACTAAAGCGGCAGCGGGTCGTGTTGTAGATGCAATGGTAGCTTCAATCACTGAATCTTTACAAAAAGGTGATGACGTTGCATTAGTGGGCTTCGGTACATTTACCGTACGTGATCGCGCAGCACGTACTGGCCGTAATCCACAAACAGGTAAAGAAATTCAAATTGCTGCGGCCAAAGTGCCTGCATTCCGTGCGGGTAAAGGTCTAAAAGACGCAGTAAATCAATAATTGAGTAAATCGTTTTTCTGCCTAATGTGTTATTGGGTTGACGTTATGGATAAACAGAAAACGAATCGATTAAGAAATAAAGCGCATCTTTAAAGGATGCGCTTTTCTTTTTTACCACAGAAAAGGGGATTAAACCGAGTATTCTCTGGTGATAAGACGTGAAACTAAAGTAGTCATTTGATAGAATAGCGCGTTGTTCTATAACTGAAATAGACAACATGAAAGCATCTCATGGTTAGCTAAAGACTTAACTGACCAATGAGTCAATTAGAGCTGTTTATTTTGTATCTGTAAGATGTGTGTTAAGACTCAAATTTTATACGGGATTGGCTATTTCTAAGGATTGTCGCGTGTTGCGACATTTTGATATTAAGCCAGCGATGAGCATGTTAAATTAGCTGTGCTCAAAATAGTCGTGTAACACCAATAAAAAATAATTTTTTCACCAAACGGAGCCTAGTCTCGTTATGATGGACAACATTCGTTCAACTGCTAATAATCCTTTTATTAAGATACTATTAGCTGTGATCATCCTCTCTTTCGTCCTAACTGGTGTGGGCGGATATCTCTTTAGTTCTGGTGTTAATGATGCCGCTGAAGTTAACGGTTATAAAATAAGTCGTGCTCAGTTAGAGCAAGCTTATCAACAACGCCGAGCACAACTACAAAAAGACATGGGTGACAATTTTGCTTCCCTCGCATCATCAGATGAGGGACAAAAAATGATCCGCCAACAAGCATTGAATGTGCTGATTAACCAAGCTTTGCTGGATCAATTTGCTCAAGAGTTAGGTATTTCTGCTGGCGACCAGCAAATCAGAGACGCGATTTTTGCGCTACCTTATTTCCAAACTGATGGTAAATTTGATAACAAAAAATACGTTGAATTATTAACGGCGAATAATATTGACGCTGATGCCTTTGCTGAAGGAATTCGTCAAAACCTGATTAATCAACAATTACGTTATTCTATTCAAGGCACTGACTTTGCTTTAGAGAGTGAAGTTAAGGACTTTGCCGGCTTAATGCTGCAAAGCCGTAATGTGCGTCTCGCTTCATTAGATATTCAGCCATTCCTTGAAAAAGAGACGGTATCAGATGAAGAATTAAAAGCCTTTTATGACCAAAATACCTCTATGTTTATCGCTCCAGCACAAGTTAAAGTGAGCTATATTCAGTTAGAAGCCCAAAAAGATTTAAGCAACATCACTATTTCAGATGATGAAGTTAAAGCTTATTACGATAGTAATATCAGTGAATTTACTGTTCCCGGACAAAAAAAATACAGTCTACTTGTCTTAGCAGATGAAACCGCTGCGAAAGAAGCTGAAGATGCGTTGAAAAATGGCGCTGACTTCGTCACCTTAGTAAAAGAAAAATCCATTGATACTTTTTCTGCTAAACAAGATGGTTCATTAGGCTGGATCACTATTGGTCAAGAGCTACCAGAATTAGCAAATGCGAGTTTGACTGAGAAGGGGCAAATTTCACAGCCAGTTAAAATCAGCAACGGTTATGCTATTTTCCGTCTTGATGATATTAAACCTTCGGTGGTAAAACCTTTTGATGACATTAAAGCTGACTTATTAGTAAAAATGCGTGAAAACAAAGCCATTGATGATTTCTTCGCATTGCAGCAAAAAGTGAGTCAAGCCGCTTCAAATGATAACGACACGCTAGCGACAGCAGCAAAAGCAGGGAACGTCACTGTAATCAATACAGATTGGTTTGATGAAAACAATGTACCAGCAGCCTTGAATAACGAAAAGTTAACACAGCTTATCTTTGGTGGTTCACTGGTTGATGACAATGGCCCTACAGGCATGAACTCAGATATGGTTACCCTTGGTAATGATAGTGCTTATATTGTTCGTGTCGAAGGATATAAACCTGCATCAACCCAACCATTAGATAAAGTACGTGACAAGGTTATTACACTGGTCAAACAGCAAAAAGCTTCTCAAGCGATGAATGCGCAAGCTCAGAAACTCCTTGCAGCCTTAAAAGAAGGTAAAGGAGAGGCGGCATTGAAAGAAGCAAATATCTCGTTTGGTGAGGTAGAAAGCGTGGTTCATTCATCAGCCACAGATCCGATACAAAGTGCTATTTTTGCTATGCCAAAACCAGCAGAAGGTAAAAAAGAGTACGGTATGTCTAATGTACCGGGTTCAAAAGTGGTCTTAATCCAATTAGATAGTGTCACTGATGGTAAGCCAACGGCAGAACAGCTTGAATTTATGACTAATCTCTATCGCGCCCAAATGGGAGAAGAAGCTTTACAACTTATGCTCAGCGATTTAAGAGAAAAAGCAAAAATCGAGATTTTTGATAAAGATTATCAATAAACTATCTTAGATTGATTGAATAAAAACCCAGTTTCGACTGGGTTTTTTTATGGCTAAAATTATATTCAAGATTAGAAATTGCGAGCAGTCACGTCATTTTTTGTAACGCTATTTTTTTATTCAATTTATTTTTCTTACTCTCTCGTAATTCATATGGTTGCTAATTGCTGAATTATTTAAGGCTTGGCATTATTTGATGGCATTCAGTAATCGCTGTTTGCTGTTGAATATACAGTTATTTTTACAAAAAGGAGATGATTAAAATGGATAAAAAAACACTATCAGCATTTATGGCATCAATATGTTTAACATTAGGTTTAGGGTTATCACCACTCTCTTATGCCGATGATATATCGCCTTCAACATCAACCATGTTGATTGAAAAAGGGGATCAAAAAGAGAGTGCTGTCAGTGAGGTAAACGCTAGTGCACAAGGAAAGTTGGATATTAATAGTGCAACACTTGATGAATTAATGACGCTAAAAGGGATCGGAAAAGCAAAAGCGCAAGCCATTATCGATTATCGAGAAAAAGTGGGGCGTTTTGCTTCTTTTGATGATCTCGCTAAGGTCTTTGGTATTGGTATGAAGCTTATTGAACAAAATAAAGATCTAATTATTATCAACTAATTACTCGATAATACTGTACCCCTTTTTTGTGATCAAAAAGGGGTACAGAATTGCCTTTATATAATATTAATAATCAGATGGTATTTTAATTTGGGTAATAAATAATCGGATGAAATATACCCTATTTGATATTTTTGACTATATTTAAGATATTACATAGAAATTTCTCTTAGCTAAAGTTTGTTAGGGATATCAAGAGGTAATAAAGTCATATGAGTACATTAATTAAAGTTTATGGATTCCATTTAGATGTTTTTGAGCATGTGAATAATGCACGTTACCTTGAATTTTTAGAACAAGCGAGATGGGATTGGATTGAACAACACTTAGATCTCGCTTGGTTTAAACGGCATGGTCTAGCACTCGTTGTCGCGAATATTAATATCAACTATCGTTTGCCCGCTAATTTAGGCGATGAACTAATCATTAGTTGTGATATTGCAGAAGTCGGTATTAAAAGTGGCGTGTTGTCTCAAAAAATAGTGAGAAAACAAGATGGTGCATTGATTTCAGATGCATTAGTGACTTTTGTACTCGTTGATATCAATACTAAAAAAGCATTAACACTTACAGATCAGTTACGAGAAAAATTGGAGTATGTACGCCAGTCTGCTGATTAGCATTGATGTTATCCGGTCAACCGTCTAATTTTATCGGTACTCGTAACATATTAGCGGCAGGATATACCGTGCTTGCCTGTGGAAAGGGGGAGTAGTCAGCCCACCCGCTGAAGCAGGAACTCACCGAGGCGAGTCAGACGGTGGTCTGAACCGCTGTAGGGAGCCACGTCCTTTAGGGCATGGAGGTGGTCAATTGGTTTTGGTATAGAATAATTCCCCGCTCTGTTGTTTTCAGGGCGGAGAAAATCACAGGGGAAAACAGGGTAAAACTGGTTAATTAGTTATCACGGCTTCGACGACTTTATTAGCAACCAAACAGGTCACGAATTAAAAATAACTGCTACGGGTGTAAACGCACAGAAAACAAAGCTAACACATTTTTGACAGATTATTTAAGGCCAACTTTATTTTTCATGGCGTCCATGACGGCATTTTTGTCTTGTAAATAGCCATGAAGTCCACGCTCTCTTAAATGGCAAGCTGCACATTGACCACAACCATCACCTTGAATACCGTTATAACAAGTTAAGGTGTTGTGGCGTACAAAATCTAACTTACCGTAATAGTCAGCGAGTGCCCAAGTTTGCGCTTTATCTAACCACATCAACGGAGTGATAAACTGAATATCACGAGCAATACCTAAATTTACCGCATGATTTAGGGCCTTAACAAACTCATCGCGACAATCTGGATAACCTGAGAAATCAGTTTCACATACGCCGGTAATAACGCTTTCAGCACCAATCTGATAAGCATAAATGGCGGCTAATGTAAGAAATAAAATATTTCTACCAGGTACAAAGGTACTAGGAATATCGCTTTGTTCACTCTGTTTAAAATCAGGCACAGGAATATTGTCACGTGTTAAGCTGCTGATAGCGAGTTCATTGAGTAAACTGACATCCAAAACTTTATGTGCGGTTGCACCTAATAATTGACTGACTCTTTGTGCTACCTCAATTTCTTCTTTATGACGTTGTCCATAATTAAATGTAATACAATGAACTTCATCATACTGCTCTAGTGCTTGGATTAGGCAGGTTGTCGAATCTTGTCCACCACTAAAGACAACGACCGTTTTTTTCATCAGAATACTCCTGAATATTGATATTTTTTAAGGATTAATACGCATAATATTGCAGATATTATGACAAGTTATCACCAAATTATCAGTAAGAGATTATTCTTATAGCAGGGGTAGATAATTACTATTTTTTGTAGGGGCATATGTTAAAGGAGTATTTATGTTAGATAAGATTGACCGAAAACTATTAACGCTATTACAGGAAGATTCAAGCCTCTCACTGAATACTTTGGCAGAGGCGGTTAACCTAACCTCAACACCTTGCTGGAAACGATTGAAAAGACTCGAGGATGAAGGGTATATTCGTAAACGTGTTGCATTACTCGACAGCGAAAAAATTGGGCTTGGCTTAACAGTTATTGTTATGATAAGAACACAGCAACATAATAGCGAGTGGTATGAACAATTTGTATCATTCGTTAAGCAAATGCCAGAAGTACTGACATTCTATCGAATGGCGGGTGAGTGTGATTATCTAATGCATGTTGAAGTTGTAGACATGAAAAGTTATGACCAATTTTACAAACGCATGGTTAACGGCGTTCCTGGGCTTATTGACGTAACTTCTAACTTTGCAATGGAAAAAATTAAATACACAACGGCAATGCCGATACCTGAATAAGATCCCTCTTTACCAACTGGCACTTTTATTTTTGTACAACCTTAGGATTTAAGGCGTGGCTCTATTTTCACAGCTCAGTTGGTATTTTATCAGCGAATGGCGTCGTTATGTCGGTGCTATTTTCTTATTGATGGTTATCGCCGTTCTACAAGTGATCCCTCCGAAAATCGTCGGGATTATTGTTGATGGTGTTGATAGCCATAGCCTGTCTTTTCAGCAAATTATGGGGTGGATCGGGATCATGGTATTGATCGCCCTTGCTGTCTATTTATTACGTTATATTTGGCGACTGTGGTTATTTGGTGCTTCTTACCAACTGGCGGTGAAATTACGTATGCAAATCTATCGCCAACTTAGCCTTCAATCATCGGCTTTTTATCAACGCTATCGCACGGGTGATTTAATCGCACGTACCACTAATGATGTTGATAAAGTCGTTTTTGCCGCAGGGGAAGGGGTGTTAACCCTTGTTGACTCTATGGTAATGGGACTTGCGGTGTTAGTGATGATGAGTATTCAGTTAAGTTGGCAATTGACACTTATCTCATTGTTACCTATGCCATTAATGGCAATATTAATTAAACGCTATGGCGATAAACTACATCACCGCTTTAAAAGTGCACAAGCACTATTTTCTTCATTGAATAATCAAGCGCAAGAAAGTTTAAGTAGCATTCGTATGATCAAATCTTTCGGTCTTGAACAGCAACATGCTTCACGTTTTGAAACGGTTGCAAAAGAGACGGGTCGACAAAATATGCGAGTGGCAAAAGTCGATGCATTGTTTGACCCCACGATTTTTATGGCAATTGGTTTTGCTAACTTACTTGCTGTGGCGGGAGGAAGTTATTTTGTTCTCAATGGCACGATGACATTGGGAGAATTAACCAGTTTTGTAATGTATTTAGGGCAAATGATTTGGCCTATGTTAGCGCTGGCATGGATGTTTAATATTGTTGAGCGTGGTAGTGCGGCTTATAGCAGGATCAATGCATTACTCAATGAGCAACCGGCTATGGTTGATGGTCAATTATCACCAATGCATCAAAAAGGAACTTTAGCGGTAGATATTAAAGCGTTTCATTACCCCAAACAGCAAGTTGATGTACTAAAAAACATTCATTTTACACTCTCTCCTGGTGAGATGTTGGGTATTTGCGGTATGACTGGGGCGGGGAAAAGCACTTTGTTAGCGCTGATCCAGCGCTTATATGATGTCAGTGAAGGGGATATTCGTTTTCAATCTGTCCCCCTTTACCAATTAAAATTGGATGAATGGCGGGGAAGACTTGCTGTTGTCAACCAAACACCGTTTCTTTTTTCGGATACGATTGCCGGAAATATAGCCTTAGGACGCCCTGATGCTACCAAAGAAGAGATAGAGGCAGTAGCCAAAATCGCCAATATTCACGATGATATTTTAAATTTACCCGAAGGATATCTGACTCAAGTTGGTGAAAAAGGGGTCATGCTCTCGGGGGGACAAAAGCAACGTATTTCCATTGCTAGAGCTTTACTGTTAGATGCGGAAATCTTGTTATTAGATGATGCGTTATCAGCCGTTGATGGACAAACTGAATACCAGATCTTACAAAATCTGGCTCAATGGCGTAAAGAGAAAACCATTATTATTAGTGCTCACCGTTTATCTGCACTGGTTGATGCAACAAATATATTGGTATTAAAACAAGGCGAAATCATAGAGCAAGGTACTCATCAAACACTTATTGCAGTGCCAGGTTGGTATCAAGATATGTACCATTATCAACAACTCGAGGCCGCATTAGATGACGATAAATAATAATAAATCCATTAAAACGTTATTGCCGGCCTTAAAAAGATTATTAGCTTATGGCAAAACCTATCGCAAACCGATGACATTAGGTGTGGTGATGTTATGGGTGGCAGCGATTGCAGAAGTGGGTGGACCTTTACTTATTAGTTATTTTATTGATGCTAAAGTAGCGACTCATCAAGTTGAATGGCGAGGCGCATTAGGTCTTGCTGCTGCTTTTATTCTATTACAAATTATTGCGGCACTATTGCACTATTACCAAACAATCGTCTTTAATTATGCCGCTGTTGGGGTGGTACAACAGTTACGAGCAGATGTGATGAGTGCTGCGCTAAAACAGCCATTAAGTGCATTTGATAATCAGCCTGTAGGACAGCTGATTTCTCGTGTTACCAATGATACAGAAACTATCAAAGATCTATTTGTTAACGTCTTTCCTGCTCTATTTCGTGCTATAGCATTGGTGGTTGTGATGTTAATCGCTATGTTTCTACTCGAATGGCAAATGGCATTAGTGGCGATGACGATTTTCCCAGCGGTTATTGGTGTGATGATGCTTTATCAACGGCTAAGTACACCGATTGTCCGCAATGTGCGTCATTATCTTGCCAATATTAATGATGGCTTTCATGAAGTGATTAATGGTATGTCGGTTATCCAGCAATTTCGTCAACAAGCTCGCTTCGGTAAGAGAATGTCAGATGATAGCTGGCAACATTATCAAGCACGTATGAAAGCACTAAAACTTGACGGGTTATTATTGCGCCCGTTACTCAGTATGCTCTCTGCATTGGTGCTATGTGGCTTATTGATACTGTTTGGATATCAAGGTAGTGCTGTGATTGGTGTTGGAGTAATTTATGCTTTTATCAGCTATTTAGGTCGTCTTAATGAACCTCTTATTACTCTGACGTCTCAACAATCTTTATTACAACAAGCGGTTGTTTCCGGTGAACGAGTCTTTGAGTTAATGGACGCCCCGATGCAGCAATATGGCAATGCAAGCTATACCATTAACCAAGGAGATATAGCCATTAACGGCTTGTGGTTTGCGTATCTAAAACAGCAGTGGGTATTAAAAGAGATTAATCTTGATATACCTGCTCGCCACTTTGTCGCTTTTGTGGGGCATACTGGCAGTGGAAAAAGTACCTTAGCCAGTTTGCTTATGGGAAATTATCCATGGCAGAAAGGACATATCTACTTAGATAACCATCCATTAGAATGTTATTCCCATCAGGCATTAAGAAGCGGTATTGCGATGGTACAGCAAGATCCTGTTTTATTATCAGGCACTTTGCGTGACAATATTACTTTAGGGCGTCACTGCTCTGAAGCTCACTTATGGCAAGTATTAGCAACAGTACAATTAAATAGCTGGGTAAAAACATTACCTGATGGTTTAGAAACCCCCTTAGGTGAACAGGGTAGTCGCTTATCCGCGGGACAAAAACAGTTATTAGCATTAGCTCGAGTATTATTATTTCCACCCCGTATTCTTATCTTAGATGAGGCAACGGCAAATATCGACTCGGGTACAGAGCAAGCTGTTCAAAAAGCCCTTACGGAAATAAGAGAAAAAACCACATTAATTGTTATCGCTCATCGCCTTTCAACCATTATCGATGCTGACGAAATTGTAGTGCTTCATCGTGGTGAGATTGTTGAGCAAGGTAAACATGCACAACTATTGGCACAAAAAGGTCGCTATTACAATATGTACCAATTACAACAAGTTAAAGAGTCATTACAAGTTCAAGAGCCAGCCGTTGTTGAGTGATATTATCTAAATTCCATTCATCCTAACCCAGCCAATGCTGGGTTTTTTATTGCCTCACTTTTTGCCCCAATTTTTAGCATTGTGGACATGATAAGAGCATTTATTGCACTAAGTTAGTGAGTGATATTTATTTTTTATTTATTTATCAATGAAATAACTATTGGCATATCTCTTGCTCTATCAGTATGGCGCTTTCTAAAACCGTATGGAGCAATTATATGAAATATATCATCGCGATTATTAAACCATTTAAATTAGAAGATGTAAGAGAGTCACTCTCTGAGCTTGGGATTAACGGAATGACAATCAGTGAAGTAAAAGGATATGGGCGACAAAAAGGACATGCCGAGCTTTATCGGGGCGCTGAGTATGAGGTTAACTTTCTTCCTAAAGTAAAAATAGAATTAGCGGTTTGTGATGGGCAATTAGAGCCTGTGCTACAAGCCATAAGCCAAGTTACTGATACTGGTAAAGTAGGAGATGGCAAAATTTTTGTTTTAGAGTTATTACAGGCGATCCGTATTCGTACAGGAGAGTCTGGTGAAGAAGCCTTGTAGAGGAGCTAACAAATGAAACGATTTATTAGTTATTTTTTTACGTTAGCACTTACATACTTTTTATTACCTCAGTTAGCTATCGGAGCCACCACAATAGACATAGATAAAGCGGACAACAGTTTTATGCTGATCTGTAGTGCATTGGTGTTTTTTATGACTATTCCCGGTATCGCACTCTTTTATGGCGGGTTACTACGCAGTAAGAATGTATTATCACTAATGACGCAAGTGATGTTGATTTTCAGTGTAGTGATTATCCTTTGGATTATGTTTGGCTATAGTTTGGCGTTTACTGCTGGAAATAAGATTTGGGGTGGGTGGTCACTTACTTTTCTCAATAATATTTCAGTCGATTCTGTTGCTGGTGCAATTAATCAATATGTGCATGTTGTATTTCAAGGCTCTTTTGCGGTGATCACCGTGGCCCTTATTGTTGGCGCATTAGGTGAACGTATTCGTTTTTCAGCACTGCTTATCTTTACTGTTATTTGGTTTACTTTTTCATATATTCCCATTGCCCATATGGTATGGGGAGAAGGTGGTTGGCTTATCGATGATGGAGCATTAGATTTTGCGGGAGGAACGGTTGTCCATATTAATGCCGCTGTAGCAGCGCTTGTTGGTGCTTACTTACTAGGTAAACGAGGTGATTATCAACATACTGCGATTAAACCACATAATTTACCTATGGTCTTTACTGGTACAGCGGTACTTTATATTGGTTGGTTTGGTTTTAATGCAGGCTCTGCAGGGAGCGCTAATGGTATTGCTGCATTGGCGTTTTTAAATACAGTTGTAGCTACCGCAGGTGCAGTTCTTGCGTGGACATTTGCTGAATGGCTAGTGAGAAGGAAACCTTCTATGTTAGGTAGTTGTTCAGGATGTATTGCGGGATTAGTTGCTATTACCCCAGCCGCGGGAACCGTAGGCCCTATTGGTGCTTTGGTTATTGGTATTATTGCTGGCATCATCGGGCTTTGGGGGGTTGTGGTTCTTAAACGTTGGTTAAAAGCAGATGATGTCTGTGATGTTTTTGGTATTCATGGTACTTGTGGTATTGCGGGCTGTTTATTAACGGGGATATTTACGGCTTCATTTTTAGGGGGCATTGGTTATAGCGAACATATGACGTTAGGTAAGCAAGTGCTAACTCAATTATTTAGTGTTGTGATTACGCTTATTTGGTCAAGTGTTGTGGCTTACATTGCCTTTAAAATTGCCGATAAGCTAGTGGGATTGCGTGTCTCACAAGAAGAAGAGCATGATGGATTAGATATAACCACTCATGGCGAAAGAGCGTACGAGCAGTAATGGTCTATTCCCCCTCAACTGAGGGGGGGAATATTCTCACTGCGTTATTTGTTTGATTTTATTCGTTTTTGACGGATAACACCTTCTTGAACAGAAGAGGCAACTAGTTGCCCACTCATATTAAACATTTTTCCTCTCACAAATCCGCGGCCACCTGAGGCTGATGGGCTTTCAATAGCATAAAGTAACCAGTCATCAACACGAAATGGGCGATGGAACCACATGGAATGATCGATGGTAGCCACTTGTAAACTCGGATCCATAAAACCTAAACCATAAGGTTGCAGTGAGGTGGGTAAAAAATCAAAATCAGAGATATAACCTAATAAGTATTGGTGTAGGAAAGGATCAGATGGCATTTCTCCGCGACTACGATACCAAACATAACGTTCCGCAGGTGCTTTCTCATAACCAAACGGGCTAAAATATTGCACGGGGCGTGCTTCAAAAGGTGTTTCTCTTAATGCGAGTGTTCTTAGAGGTTCGGGTAATTTTGGGGCAAGTTTTTTCAATATCTCATCTTGAGAGATCAAGTCATTTGGAAAAGGGACTTCAGGCATCATATCTTGATGTTCAAAGCCTTCTTCAAACTCTTGGAAAGAGACGGTCATATAAAAAATAGGCTTACCTTGTTGGATAGCACTGACGCGACGAGTACTAAATGAGCCACCATCACGGATAGATTCCACATCGTAAATAATAGGCTTATGGCTATCACCAGGTCGTAAAAAATAGCTGTGAAATGAATTAACATAGCGATTATCAGCAATTGTTTGTTTTGCCGCATAAAGAGCTTGGCCAACAACTTGTCCACCAAAGACTTGTGGTAAACCTAAATCTTCACTTTGACCTCTAAATAGGCCTTCTTCTATTTTTTCAAGCTCCATTAAGTTGATAAGTTTTTTTAATGCCTGGCTCATAGTTTACCTATATATCATCGGATAGATTATGTTTTATAGTTTTGATTATATACAATCCGCTATCGGATAAAAAAATAATCTGCTGTTTATATTTTGCTAAAAATGCCGTAACACCTTATTTGATAGGGGAGCAATCGCGATATTAGCTAAATAGAGGGCATAAATTGAAAGAATTTGGCAAAGCATAAGGCCTTATTGAGTAATTTATCAGCACTTGGTCTGGCTTTCCTTGCTATTTGGATAGCTTTAAAAGATAATGCATATCGTCTTAGCAATAAGACAATCTATGGGGTCTTGTTGGTTCTCCCGCAACACTAACTTGTTAACTCGGTCAGGTCCGGAAGGAAGCAGCCATGGCAGGTGTCGTGTGTGCCGGGATGTCGCTGGCAAGGCCCCACCCAATTTCTGCATTGCAATCCCGCTATTTTTTATCCAGTTACTTTCTTCATCGTAATCGTATCGTTGAACGTTTGCATCTAAACATATTTCTATTTACATATTGTTTAATTAATAGTTTTTTTAACTATATTTACTCTCAATATGGGTTTGGTGAATTAATAAGAAACAGAATGCCTTTCACCTATTATCGCCTACGCGTTATAGATGAATAATAAGAGAAGTTGTAAGAATTATGCCGTCATGCCGTTATAAGCACGGCATGATAGTGTGTAATCATTTTACTTATTAAAAAAGCATGAATAAAACGATACCTAAAAATAAGAACTATTAACCCAATTACTATAAAGAGATAGTAAAAATAAGAGGATACTAATGGTTACTTGCTAATACGATTATCTTACAAATTTCCAAACAGATGCTGGGATCTTGTCATAAAGTTTGTTCATGGTTAGCTCTGCTAAACGATGGTCTGCAGCTGAATAAAATAGCTCTAACTCATCATCGGTCAGTTCATATTTGTTCTTTTCAATCACTCTTTCAAGGGTTTCGATTGAGGTGCATTTTCTTAAACGCATTAGATAGTCTGTTTTAGTCATGTTGTCTTTTCTCTATAATTTAAATAAAACTAAAGGTAATTTAATTTACTTGATATAACTTTTAGGATTTTTATCGATAAGCGTTAACAGTGAATAGTTTAACTCTTTCCAATTATTCAATTCCGAGTAGGAAATGGAGTCACTACCGAATAACCGATAAGTCTCTTCTATGCACTCTTCCATTAAAGTGTTAATAGCGTGTTTATCAGGATATTTTATCTTAAACAGCCAACTAAAGCCCATAATGTGATCAATTAGGGCATTAAGGTCAACGCTTTTTGTGCTACTTAGATCATTGTTCCAAACTGCGGTACCTTTATCTAATGAGCTTAATGCTTGCTGTAATAGCTCTTCACATAAAAATGACAATTCAGCTAAATCTATTTTTTCTGGTGAATATTCGTCCATAGCTTATTGTGACTGAATTATGCTAAAGAAACACTAATAATTAATACTGATAAATTAGCTATTAATGAAGCTTGCGGCTTAATTCAGTAATGAATTAATTAAACAATCTTAAAATAAACAGCAGCTTTATATTTTATTCATATACCAATAATGTTTAATAATTGTTTTTATTATTTCTACATAGTAATGGTGTAATTTGAAAAAGGTATTTAAATACGAAACTACATTCAATGCAAGTTGAAAAAGTGTACAAAATAAAAGTACTGTACGCTTAATATAGCACTATTATTGCATAAGTCACTATCTGAGCGATAGAAATTTGTCTATTTTCGTAAAAATTTAGTTGAGAAGCGTAAAAGTAAGGATAATTAACTTGATGATTATCCTAGTATTTGTTTGCTAAAAATGTCTTATATCGCTAAATAGTCTTGGTGATAAGCTGATATTAATAAAAAATAGTGCGTTAAATTTGACAAAAAGTCATATATAAGAAAAAAATTAAACTGATTTATTGATTAGGGATATGTTTTTCTTTAATTGATAACAATATAAAGGGGCGGGATTAACACGAAAAATTAAAATAAAACAAAAAGGCCGCTAAGCGACCTTTTTGATGGGTAGCCAACAAATTATGTTGGCTGTGGTATAGCATAATGATTACTTAGTTTGGTGCGGATAGTTTGGGTGCTCTAAGTCTTCGTTTTTCTTCGCAAACCTTCTGCGGATCACAACGAAGAAAATAGGAACAAAGTAAATAGCAAGGGATGTCGCGGCAATCATACCACCGAATACCCCTGTACCTACTGAGTTTTGCGCACCGGAGCCTGCACCGTTACTTAATACCAGAGGAATAACCCCAAGCATAAAGGCTAACGATGTCATTAGAATTGGACGTAGACGCATTCTAACGGAGTCTAACGTCGCTTCTACTAGCCCTTTACCCTCTTTTTCCATTAAGTCTTTGGCGAATTCGACAATCAATATGGCGTTCTTCGCCGATAACCCAATGGTGGTAAGTAGCCCAACCTTAAAGTAAACGTCGTTTTCAAGCCCTCTCAATGTAGTAAATGCTAATGCACCAATGACCCCTAAAGGTACGACTAACATAACTGAGAAAGGCACTGACCAACTCTCATAGAGTGCCGCCAAACAAAGGAATACTACAATTAATGAAATAGTATACAGTGCTGGCGCTTGGTTACCTGATAGACGTTCTTGGTATGACATACCCGTCCACTCGTAGCCAATACCACTTGGTAATTTGCTGGCGAGTTGTTCCATCATTAGCATTGCATCACCACTACTTTGTCCTGGTGTTGCACTACCTTGGATCTGGACAGCTGGTAAACCATTATAACGCTCTAAACGTGGTGAGCCATATAACCAAGGATCTTTACTAGTATCAATGAAGGATGAGAAAGGCACCATCTGACCCGCATTGTTACGAACATAAAGATTAGCAATATCTTGTGGCAACATGCGGAATTGTGATTCTGCTTGAACGTAAACTTTCTTCACACGACCACGGTCGATAAAGTCGTTAACGTAGCTACCACCAAACATCGTACCTAATGTTGAGTAGATATCACTGACCGCAACACCTTGAGCTTGTGCTTTTTCTAAGTCGATATAAAGACGATACTGAGAGGTATCTTCTTGACCGTTAGGACGCACACCCGTCAACATTTGTGGCTCTTGTGCTGCCATTCCAAGCAATTGGTTTCTTGCTTCCATGAGTTTTTCGTGTCCCAGGTTGGCATTATCGATTAACTCGAATTCAAAACCACCTGCAGAGCCTAACTCAACAATCGCTGGAATATTAAAGGAGTAAACAAAGGCTTCTTTAATTTGAGAAAGAGCTTGGTTAGCACGACCGACAATAGCAGGGACTTTGTCTTGGTCTGATTTACGCTCATCCCAATCATTTAATACGACGAAAGCAAGCCCCATGTTTTGACCTTGACCACCAAAACCAAAGCCGCTGACGGTAAAGACCGACTTAACCACATCTTTTTCTTTAGTATTAAAGTAGTCATTGACTTGTGCTAATACGTCTTGAGTTTGCTCTTGGGTTGATCCAGCGGGCAACTGAACCATTGTCAGTAATACCCCTTGGTCTTCTTCTGGTAAGAAAGACGCCGGTAAACGCACAAACATAATTGCCATAGCAGCAACAAGTAAGACGTAGATCAGTAAGTAACGACCTGTACCTCGCAGTGTACGAGAAACACTGTCTGTATAGTGGTGGCTACTTTTTTCAAAAACGCGGTTAAACCAACCAAAGAAACCTGTTTGTACACCATGGCTGCCTTTCGGGATTGGTTTTAACAATGTCGCACAAAGTGCAGGGGTTAAAATCAATGCCACGAAAACAGACAGCACCATCGCTGATACAATAGTAACTGAGAACTGTCGGTAAATCGCACCCGTTGAACCACCAAAGAATGCCATTGGAATAAATACCGCAGATAACACGAGGGCAATACCCACCAATGCACCTTGGATTTGTCCCATAGACTTACGTGTCGCTTCTTTAGGTGACAGTCCTTCCTCTTGCATCACACGTTCAACGTTTTCTACTACAACGATAGCATCATCAACCAGTAGACCGATGGCTAGTACCATCGCGAACATCGTCAAGGTGTTTATCGAATAGCCAAACGCGGACAATATGGCGAAAGTCCCTAATAATACGACGGGCACAGCAATGGTTGGGATTAATGTAGCACGGAAGTTCTGTAAGAACAGATACATGACTACAAACACCAGCATAATGGCTTCAACGAGCGTTTTAACCACTTCAAAAATAGAGATCTTAACAAATGGTGTTGTATCGTAAGGATAAACGACCTCTAATCCAGAAGGGAAGAATGGCTCCATATCAGCCAGTGCCGCACGTACTGCTGTTGCGGTATCAAGGGCGTTAGCACCTGTTGCCAGTTTAATACCAATACCTGCTGCAGGTAAGCCATTAAAGCGAGCAATCGTGCTGTAGTTTTCAGCCCCCATCTCAACAATACCCAGATCTTTTAGCTTAACCTGTGAACCGTCTTGATTGACTTTCATCAGAATATCAGCAAATTGCTCAGGTGTATTAAGTCGAGTTTGCGCAATGATAGATACATTTAAACGCTGACCAGGCACTGGTGGCGTACCACCTAATTGACCTGCCGCCACTTGGTTATTTTGCGATTTAATCGCATTAATAACATCAAGTGTGGTCATGTTATATTTCACCAGTTTATCTGGATCTAACCAAATACGCATTGCGTATTGTGTACCAAATAACTGCGTTTCACCCACCCCTGTGACACGGCTTAATGGATCTTTAATTGTTGCACCTACATAGTCGGCGATGTCATCTTGTGACATCGAGCCATCACCAGAGATAAAACCTGCAACCATTAAGAATGAACTAGAAGATTTATCGACACTAATCCCTTGTTGTTGTACTTCCTGAGGTAAAAGAGGCATTGCCAATTGCAATTTATTTTGCACTTGGACTTGCGCAATATCAGGGTCAGTACCAGCTTCAAAGGTCAGCGTGATATTCATCATACCTGCAGAATCACTGGTTGAAGACATATAAACCATGTTATCGATACCATTCATATTCTGTTCGATAACTTGGGTTACAGTATTCTGTACCGTGGTTGCATCAGCTCCTGGATAGACCGCAGAGATGGAAATCGCTGGCGGTGCAATCGTTGGATATTGTGCAACAGGCAGTTTGATGAGTGCCAAAAGACCAGCAAGCATGGTAATTATGGCAATTACCCACGCAAATATTGGTCTGTCTATAAAAAACTTAGGCATAGATCATCGACTCCTTATTGAGGATCCTTCGCTGGTTCAGATTTTTCAGTTGATGCTGTTGCATCTAAATTTTCTTCTTGTGGCGTAACCTTCATTTCAGGTTTTGCTTTTTGTAGCCCCGAAACGATAACGCGGTCACCAACCTGAACACCACTATTCACTAGCCACTTATTACCAACTGCTTGTGATACTTCAATAGTACGCACTTCAACCACGTTGTCTTTATTAACGACCATGGTTGTTGCTTCACCACGAGGAGTACGAATAACAGCTTGTTGTGGGATCAAAATAGCATTTTGACGAATACCATTTTCTAATTTTGTACGAACAAACATACCTGGCAGTAATTCACCATTTGGATTCGGTACGATTGCACGCATAGTGATAGAGCCTGTGGATTCATCAACAGTCACATCAGAAAATTCTAAATGACCTTTTTGAGCATAGGATTGACCATTAGTTAAGGTTAAGTGAACAACAGGTTTACCTTGCTCTTGACGAACAATGCCACTTTCAATTTCATTTTTTAATTTCAGATAATCTTCACTCGATTGTGTCACATCGACATAAATCGGATCGATTTGCTGAACGGTTGTTAAAGCCACTTGCTGACCAGGTGCAACTAATGCGCCTTCTGTTACCGTTGATTTACCTGAACGGCCAGAAATTGGTGCGGTGACTTTGGTATATTCAAGATTAATTTTTGCATTAGTCACTGTAGCTTCAGCTGCTTTTACTGCAGCAACAGCTTGAGCGTACTGAGATGTTGCGGTATCAAAATCTTGTTTACTGACATAATTGGTGCCGAGTAGAGGTTTATAGCGCTCTACAGTTAGGCGAGCAATTTCAGCATTCGCTTTCGCTTTTGCTAAATCAGCTTGAGCACTGTTTAATGTAGCTTGAAAAATAGCAGGATCGATTTGGTACAAAGATGTTCCTGCTTCTACATAACTACCTTCGGTGTAATTGCGTTTTAAGATGATGCCGCCAACCTGAGGGCGAACCTCTGCGATACGATAAGCAGATGTACGACCAGGTAAGTCTGTTGTGATAGTCAGTGGTTTCGCATCTAATGTAACAACACCTACAGCAGGAGCAGGAGGTGGACCTCCAGCAGACTGATTTTTGTCGCCACATCCAGCAATAACCAAGCTGCCTGAAAGCACTAACAGAGCCAGAGGCAAAACCCCTCTGTTTTTTCGCATAAGAAAACCTCTATTCAAAAGTTGTTTCCCGGGATAAAAAATAATTAAGTTGATGAATGATTGCGATGTATAGTACAAACATACATGAATGTATGTAAATTAACTTCAGTCAAAATCGAGGAATAATGGCACGAAAAACTAAACGCCAAGCACAAGAGACAAGACAGCAGATTATTGATGCTGCACTTAGGCTATTTACTGTGCAAGGTGTTTCTGCCACATCACTTTCAGATATTGCAACCGAGGCCGGAGTAACTCGAGGTGCAATATATTGGCACTTTAAGAATAAAGTGGATTTATTTACTGAAGCGTGTGAACTCACCGACTTAAAAATAGAATCATTAGAATTAGAGTATCAATCAAAATATCCAGATGATCCACTATTTGTATTAAGAGAATTGCTTATTTACATATTGACATCAATTGTCGAAGATCCGAAACATAATGCACTTCTAGAAATATATTTCCATAAGTGCGAATTTGTTGGTGAAATGACACCAATTGTTGAAATCCGCCGAGAATTATGTGCAGCCGATTACTCTAGAATAGAGCAATCTTTATCTCGCTGTATCGAAAAAAAACAACTCCCAGCCAACCTTGATTTAAGAAGAGCTGCGATTATGTTAAGAGCTATGATGACAGGGCTTGCTGAAAATTGGTTATTTTCACCAGAAAGTTTTTCTATTAAAGAGGAAAGTCAATATTTGGTTGATAGTTTTATTGATATGATTAAGCATAGCGTAAATATGAGAATATCGGCGCTATCTTAATTTATTCTTAAACATAAGGAAGAAGTTCATGAGCAAAGTATTAGTGATTGCAAATGGTGCAGCATACGGTAATGAATCATTATTTAACGCACTGCGTTTATCTATTACTTTAAAAGAGCAACATCCAGAAACGCAATTAAATATCTTTTTAATGTCTGATGCGGTAACCGGTGCACTGGCTCATCAGCAACCCAAAGAAGGTTACAACCTCCAACAAATGTTAGAAATTTTAACGGCACAAAACGTCCCTGTTAAGTTATGCAAAACCTGTACAGATACTCGTGGTATCAGTGAATTACCTTTAGTGGATGGTGCTGAACTTGGGACATTGGTGGACTTAGCACAATGGACTCTCGACGCGGATAAGATTTTGACTTTCTGATCAATATTCTGTTTTCTCAGGGGAGAAACATCTAGGCGACTTGTTCTAATGACACTGCCAATTTCAAGTAATTGGATTATACTAAGAGGCAGTTTTTCAATATTCATTGAACAAGTTGCTCAATATGCGTGGATCTAACGTTTTTATTCGATTAAATCATTTTATTTCGACAATATTTATTGTCTCTATCTTCTTTGTTTTGTTAGGAAATATACTTTTTACCCCGGCTAAAGCAGAAACTGTCAGCAATAATTTACCCACCAAAGAAAGTATTCAAAACCAGCTTAATTTATTAAATAAACGTAGTGACTTAAGTGCCGAAGATAAACTCACTATTGGTGATCTAGAGCAGGCATTGCTACTTCTTGATAATATTCAACAATTAGAGAAAAAAGCAGACGACTATAATAAGACAGTAGAGCAATTACCAGAAAAGCTACGCAGTATTCAAAATCAATTAAGTCAATTAAAACAGAAAATAGCGAACAAAGAAGTTGAGGACTACCGTCAATCTTTAGAGAGCCTACCGCTTGCAACTTTAGAGTCGCAATTAGAAGAGGTTTTACAATCCTTAGCGAAAGCACAGGAAGATTTAGCTAATTACAGTAATGAGCTTATTGTTTTACAAACGCAACCAGAAAGGGCGCAATCTGTTTTATTTAATAACTCAGAAAGATTGCAACAAATACGAATTGCATTAAATAAAAGCAGTGCAGATAAAGCTCAAATGCGATCTTCTTCTGTGCAACTTTTACAATTAGAACAATATTATTTGCAACAACAAAACAGTTTTCAAAAACGAACACTGCAATCTAATGTACAGCTACAAAGCTTATTACAATTACAGCGTGATTATAGTTCAGCCTATATTGACCTCTCTCAAGAGCATGCTCAACTACTGCAAGAGATCTTAAGTGATAAACGTTTAGACAGTTCAGAAGAGGTTGCCAAAGAGGCGCAGACGGCAGAGCTGAGTAATCAGGCGATTAAAAATAACGCTTTTTATTTAGCTCAAGCTGATATTAATAAAAAACTCAGCGATAAGCTGATTATTACTACACAAAATAATAATGAGTTAAATCGCCATAGTTTAATGGTCAAAAACCGCCTAGATAGAGCTATCCAATCAGAGCGCAATCTTAAAGAGCAAATTGATGTATTGAAAGGGAGTCTGTTGCTCTCTCGTATTCTATTTGAAGAGCAAATTGAGCTACCTGATGATATCTTTATCAATAAGTTACCGGATAAAATTGCCGACTTACGTTTAGAACAGTTTGAAATCAATAAACAAAGAGATCAGATTTTTCAGCCGAATCTCTATATCGACCAATTAATGCAAGAGTACCAAGCCACACATCCGGAAATTACTGATAAAAATGAGCTAAAAGAGCTACATAATGCATTATTACAACTGATTGATGCGCGACGAGATCTACTGGATAAGCTCAATAATCAACTGGGTAGCCAAATTTCTGAATCTATTAATTTACAGATGGATCAGCAACAGCTACGTAGTGTGGTGAGTTCATTAGAAAACACCTTAGCGCAACAAATATTCTGGGTAAGCAGTAATAAACCGATTAACCTCAGTTGGTTCTCAACCTTTCCAGATCAGGCAGTGGCTGAATTTCAAAGTTTTAAACTCAACTGGTCAAATGAAAATCTGTTGACCGGGGCTAAAAAATCATATCCTGTGCTGATTGCGCTAGTTTTGTTCAGTAGAATACTGATTTGGCAACGTAAAAAATTTGATAAGCAGTTTGATAAATTAAGTGCTGATATTAATAAGCTTAATAAAGATACGCAGTTACATACTCCATTGGCTTTAGGGATTGTTTTCTTAAAAACATTACCCCTTTCTTGTATTGTGTTAGCGATAGGATATTGGCTAATTAATAGCTTTAATGTGCAACAAGAGTTTATCTGGTCTTTTACTTGGCAGTTTGCGGTATTTTGGCTGATGTTTGAGTGGTCTTATCGTTTAATGTCGGATAATGGAGTGGCCGTTAATCACTTTAAGATCCCCCTAGAGCGAGTACAACAAAATCGTAAACGTTTATTACGTTTATCGCTTCCCATGTTGCCAATTATTTTACTTTCCGCTTATGGTATTAATAACCCATTATTGTTAGTTGGCGATGTGATTGGTCAATTAGTGACAATTATTTCACTCTTTTTTATTAGTCTGTGTGCATTACCTTTTTGTCGTGAAATGTGGCAAGAAAAGGGTAATCATGTTGTGAGAACAGTGGTTATCACCTTATTAACTTTCTCGCCTTTACTTTTAATGGGGTTAGTTATTTTTGGTTATTATTACACCGCACTACGTTTAGCCAATCGTTGGATTGATAGTTTATATCTACTTATGTTGTGGTTTATTGCTTACCACGCGAGTTTACGCGGCCTTACTGTTGCTGCAAGACGACTGGCGTATCGTCGAGCGCTAGAGCGCCGACAAGCGATGCTTAAAGAGAAAAAAGAGGGGGACGATAACACTCTCGAGCCAATCCAAGAGCCACCGATGGATATGGAGCAGATAAACCAACAATCATTAAGATTAACCACAATGATCTTATTTATTATCTTTGCTTCCAGTTTTTATGGTATTTGGTCTGACTTTATTACAATCTTTACTTACTTAGATGGTATTACGCTTTGGCATTATAATTTGCCTACAGAGTTAGGTAATGTGGTTAAAGCAGTGACGGTTGCTGACTTACTCCTCTCTTTTGCCATTATGGCTATCTCTTGGTTTATGATAAGAAACCTACCGGGTTTACTCGAAGTTCTTATTCTTTCAAGAATTAAATTACAGCAAGGCGCTTCTTATGCCATTACGACTATTCTGACCTATATTATTATTGCGATAGGTACAATTGTTTCGCTGGGGATATTAGGCGTAGCATGGGAAAAACTACAATGGTTGGCGGCAGCCTTAACGGTTGGTTTAGGGTTTGGTTTACAAGAAATATTCGCTAACTTTGTTTCAGGGATAATTATCTTATTTGAAAGACCGGTCAGAATTGGTGATACGGTGACAATTGGCTCTTATT
This sequence comes from Proteus sp. G2675, assembly GCF_963886535.1. NCBI lineage: Bacteria > Pseudomonadati > Pseudomonadota > Gammaproteobacteria > Enterobacterales > Morganellaceae > Proteus > Proteus sp. G2675. The sequence goes on along the minus strand of NZ_CAWPCB010000036.1, from coordinate 160,909 downwards.
CTGGAACAGTGAGTCGTATTCGTATCCGAGCAACCACGGTAACGGACTTTGATCGCAAAGAGGTTATTATCCCGAATAAAGCCTTTGTGACTGAACGACTGATCAACTGGACATTATCTGATACTGTCACACGTATTATCATTCAAGTCGGTGTTGCTTATGGTTCTGATCTGGATAAAGTGAAAACCATTTTAATGAAAGCAGCAAAAGATAATCCCAAAGTGATGACTGAGCCAGAGCCTGTGGTGCTGTTTACCGAATTTGGGGCTAGCACGTTAAATCATGAATTACGTTTTTATGTTAGAACGCTTGGGGATAGAAATACTGCTATCGACGAAGTCAACCGCGCTATTGATAAACTTTGCAATGAAAATGATATCAATATCGCGTTTAACCAATTAGAAGTGTATCTGCATAATAAACAAGGGGAAGAAGTGCAAGAAATAAAAAAAGGCCCTCTTGATGGTTCAACACCTGAAGCGAATACGCCATTTAATTAAATAGTAAGATGTTTAGTTAGCGGTTTGATTATCTCGTTTTTTCTCATAATCAACTCGCACAATTTCCAGTGCCTCAAGTACGGTGTTGGGATCAATATGATTGGTTTCAAATAAGTAAATCAAATCAACCGCTAACTGAACTGATTTAGGGGCATCTTTTAATTCCATTATGGCTCCGATTAATATTTATCTTCTTGTCGTTCAATACTCTTTTCTATAGAAACTAGGGCACTTTTACAACGCGCTAGGCGATTTTCAAGAGCAGCAATCTCTTTTTGTAATTCTTGTTGGCGTACAAAGCCTTGTGCTTGAGTTAAAGCAAGCTCTCTATCTTGGATCATCGACTGTAATCGGCGCTCGTAATCCTGATGTTGGGCAAGTTTTTGGTATAAATCGACACTTTTTTTGCGTTGACTAAGCTGGTTTTCTTGCTTTCTTAGTGTTTGTGTCGATAATTCACGAGTTAATGCTTCAATTTGTTGTAGGATTTGTGTTGCCAGAAACTTAACTTGCTGGCTACGTTGTGCCTCAACACAAGTTATTAACTGAGTAAAATTATCGCGGATCTGTTGCATATAACCACCAAGAGAATCACTACGGTGGTGAAATAGTGCTGTGTCGAAGCAAGGTGCTGCAATTTTTTTGTTTGCAATTGGCGCTAAGGTTTCGGCGAGATTGTCGATCTGTTTTTTAAACAAACTCAATGGATCTGTTTTTTTCATTTGGGCTTTGTACCTGTTTTGCTAAAAACATGAATTGACTTAAAGCAACAAAAAAGAGTTGTTCACTGGCTTTCTGTTGCATTTTAACGGCATATTGCATAGATTCTATCGTTTCGTTTTTTATTATGGCACTGATTATGACTGCTAACGCGCAACAACTGCAATTTATTAAAGACAGCATTGAAACCATTCCTGATTACCCTAAAGAAGGGATCTTATTCCGTGATATTACGACATTACTGGATAATCCCGCGGCATATCAGGCAACGATTGATTTATTAGTTGAGCACTATCAAGGTCAGGGTATCACTAAAGTTGTAGGTACCGAAGCCCGCGGGTTCTTATTTGGTGCCCCTGTTGCTTTACGTTTAGGTGTGGGTTTTGTGCCAGTGCGTAAAAAAGGTAAATTGCCTCGTGAGACGCTTAGTGAAACTTATGATCTAGAGTACGGTACAGATACATTAGAGATCCATAAAGACAGCATTACGGATAAAGATAAAGTATTAATGGTTGATGACTTATTAGCAACTGGTGGTACTATCGAAGCGACTGCTCGTCTTATTCGTCGTTTAGGTGGAACTGTAACAGAAGCTGCATTTATTATCTGTTTACCTGATTTAGGCGGTATTGAGCGTCTAGAAAAAGAAGGGATCCATAGCTTCACATTAGTTAATTTCCCAGGGCATTAATGCTTTTTTAGTGTCAATCAGATGCTTAATGCATTTGCTGGTAAATACCTATCATCGTGCGGGTGTATCAAAATGTATGACCCAATACATTGAGCCCGCACAATAGTCACCGCTTTAAAGTGTGCGGATAATTTCATCAATATCTCATTTGTTTCCTACAGATCTCGCTCAATAGGCTATCCCTGTGTTAGCATAGAGATAAATCTTGTTCATATTTAGCGGAATCAATGAGCTATCAGGTACTTGCCCGAAAGTGGCGCCCACAAACTTTTAACGATGTTGTCGGTCAACGTCATGTTTTGACCGCATTGGCTAATGGTCTTGATCACCAAAGGTTACATCATGCTTATCTTTTTTCTGGCACTCGCGGTGTTGGAAAAACGACGATCGCCCGTCTATTTGCTAAAGGGCTGAATTGCGAAACAGGCATAACCAGTAAACCTTGTGGTAAATGTGCTAATTGCCTTGAGATAGAGCAAGGGCGTTTTGTTGATTTAATAGAAATCGATGCGGCATCAAGAACGAAAGTTGAAGATACACGAGAGCTACTCGATAATGTTCAATATGCGCCGGCTCGTGGTCGTTTTAAAGTCTATCTTATTGACGAAGTGCATATGCTTTCTCGTCATAGTTTTAATGCGTTACTTAAAACGTTAGAAGAGCCACCTGAACACGTTAAATTCCTGTTGGCTACCACAGATCCTCAAAAACTACCTGTTACTATCTTATCTCGTTGTTTGCAATTTCACCTGCGGGCACTTGATGTTGACCAAATAGCGACACAGCTTGAGAAAGTACTATCCGCAGAACACATTGAAAATGATGTGCGAGCACGCCAATTAATTGCCCGTGCAGCAGATGGAAGTATGCGTGACGCATTAAGCTTAACCGACCAAGCAATTGCGAGTGGCGAAGGTATTGTAAGTACAGAAGTCGTTAGTCGTATGCTAGGCACGATCGATGATGCACAACCATTAGCACTGATTGAAGCTTTAGTAAAAGCAGATGGTCAACAAGTGATGTCGTTGGTTAATGAGGTTGCTTTAAGAGGAACGGATTGGGAAAACTTTTTAGTCGAAACGCTCTCATTATTACATCAAATTGCGATGTTACAACTTTTGCCGAGTGAAAATAATCCCCAAGAGCAATTTACACAAGAGCGTTTACGTTTATTAGCCAAATCAGTGTCGCCACAAGATTTACAACTTTATTATCAAACTTTATTAGTTGGGCGAAAAGAGCTGGCTTATGCGCCAGACAGACGTATGGGTGTAGAAATGACCCTTCTCAGGGCGCTTGCTTTTCATCCTAAAACTGTCATTGATGAAATCCCTACGGCTCCTTTAGCGCAAACATTGCCTTTAGCATCACAGCCGAATCAACAGCGAGTTGAAACATCGGCGCCTCAAGTGAGAAGCAATATGGCAACGGCGACACCCAAAGTATCACCGTCGCCAGAAAACAGTGCTGCATTAGGAAATAGCCCTGCGGCACAACTGTTAAGAGCACGGCAAGCCATAAGGGGAGCTGAGCAAGAAACGCCACCAAAAAAGCCTCAACCGGCGACGCCTAAACAGGCTAAGCCGGCTGCTAGTGCATTAGAGCGGCTAGCAGCCGTCAGTGAAAAACGCCAGCAAAGGGTTAATGAAAAACGGTCATCTGTTGCAGTCGAGAAAAAGAAAAAAGAAGCTTATCAATGGAAGCCACAAAATCCACAGGCACAAGTAACTGAGCCCGTGGTCTCTTCACCGAAAGAGATCAAAGAAGTTCTTGAGTATGAAAAAACGCCTGAATTAGCCGCTAAAATTGCGCAAGAGTCGCAACAGCGGGACGAGTGGGCGGCGGAAATAGCTAAAATGCCATTGCCGAAGTTAGTGCAGCAGTTAGCGTTAAATGCCTATAAAGAGACGGTCGGTGAAGAAACGATCATTTTGCATTTACGTAGTAAGCAGAAACATTTAAATTCAGCAAATGCACTACGAACACTGACAAATGCGCTAAGTGAATTGCATGGAAAAGCAATTTCACTCACAATTATAGAAGATGATAATCTAACGGTTAAAACGCCGTTAGAATGGCGACAAGCCATTTATGAAGAGAAGTTGGCGTTAGCGCGTCAATCGATTACTACGGATAAAACCATTCAGACATTACAGCACTATTTTGATGCTGAATTGGATGAAGAGAGTATCCGGCCTGTTTAATCGCAACATGTTGTATATTTCTATACAGCGTAGCTTTTACAAAGAGAGACAATTATGTTCGGAAAAGGTGGTTTGGGCAATCTGATGAAACAGGCCCAACAGATGCAAGAAAAAATGCAGCAAATGCAAGAAGAGATCGCAAACTTAGAAGTCACCGGTGAATCTGGTGCTGGCTTAGTGAAGATCACTATCAATGGTGCTCATAATTGCCGTCGTGTTGAAATAGATCCTAGTCTGCTAGAAGATGACAAAGAGATGTTAGAAGATCTGATTGCTGCCGCCTTTAATGATGCTGCACGTCGCATTGAAGAGACACAAAAAGAGAAGATGGCATCAGTCTCTAATGGTATGCAATTGCCACCAGGCTTTAAGATGCCATTCTAATGCAAACTAGCCCTCTTCTTGAATCATTAATGGAAGCGTTGCGTTGTTTACCCGGCGTCGGGCCAAAATCAGCGCAACGAATGGCTTTTCATCTGCTTCAACGTGATAGAAGCGGAGGAATGCGACTTGCACAAGCATTAACGCGTGCAATGTCTGAAATTGGTCACTGTTGTGATTGTCGAACATTTACTGAAGAAGAGCGTTGTACGATCTGTGCTAATGCTCGACGTCAGCAAAATGGTCAGATATGCGTAGTGGAAAGCCCGGCAGATATTCATGCTATCGAGCAGACAGGGCAGTTTGCAGGTCGATACTTTGTGTTAATGGGACATCTATCTCCGCTAGATGGCATTGGTCCCATGGATATTGGCTTAGATAGACTTGAAGAGCGTCTAAGCCAAGAGCCTATATCAGAAGTGATTTTAGCCACCAATCCTACGGTGGAAGGTGAAGCTACAGCAAACTATATTGCTGAGATATGCGCTCAATATGATATTGCTGCTAGCAGAATAGCACATGGCGTGCCTGTTGGTGGTGAATTAGAAATGGTGGATGGTACCACGTTGTCACACTCTATCGCGGGACGCCAGAAGATCCACTATTAATACACAAAAGATTTAATAAAAAAGCACCTTGTTATCAATATAATGAGGTGCTTTTTTTTTGATTTTACTGTCACCTTGACTGATATTGTTAATATTGCCTCAATTATATTAATAATGACTATTTGTTGCTTATTTGTGATCTAAATCTCCCTTTTTTGTATAATAAAAAAGATTTTTTATGTAATTAATAGTTTTCTAACTTATTGATAGTCATAAATTTGTTATCTCGATCACAAAAAAAATACCTTTTAACATCAGTAAAACCACTCAACTGAGAAAATAGACCGCTTAACTCACTATATAACCGTTTAGCGATTTAATAACACTATTCATCAGACATTCTTCATATGATGTCACTGCGGGTCATTATTTTCATATTCGCTCAAATTATTATCAATTGTCCCGTACTACTCTTTGGCTGTTCGGTCTTGCCTGAAAAAAAGGTGTCTCATGAACAAAAATACATTTCTTAAGCACATACCTTGGGTGATCCTCGGGATTATTGGTGCTTTTTGTCTGTCAGTGGTTGCACTACGCCGTGGTGAACACGTCAGTGCATTATGGATAGTTGTTGCTTCTGTTGCGGTCTACTTAGTCGCTTATCGTTATTACAGTCTTTATATTGCTCAAAAAGTAATGAAGCTCGATCCTACTCGAGCCACTCCTTCAGTAATTAATAATGATGGTTTGAACTATGTTCCAACTAATCGTTATGTCCTCTTTGGTCACCACTTTGCCGCTATTGCGGGTGCTGGACCACTTGTCGGGCCAGTATTGGCTGCCCAAATGGGTTATTTACCCGGTACACTGTGGTTATTAGCTGGGGTGGTACTTGCTGGAGCCGTACAAGACTTTATGGTGCTGTTTATTTCGACGCGCCGTAATGGTAACTCTCTCGGTGAGATGATAAAGAAAGAGATGGGGCCTGTACCGGGAACTATCGCGCTGTTCGGCTGTTTCCTTATCATGATCATCATTCTTGCGGTGCTAGCTCTGATTGTAGTGAAAGCATTAGCAGAAAGTCCTTGGGGAGTATTCACCGTCTGTTCAACAGTACCTATTGCCCTATTTATGGGGATCTATATGCGCTATATTCGCCCAGGTCGTGTGGGTGAAGTTTCTGTTATTGGTATTGTTTTACTGATTGCCGCTATTTGGTTTGGTGGCGTTATCGCGAGTGATCCTTACTGGGGACCAGCATTAACCTTTAAAGACACCACTATTACTTTTGGGTTGATTGGTTATGCGTTTATCTCTGCTTTACTACCAGTATGGCTGATTTTAGCCCCTCGTGATTATTTAGCGACTTTCCTAAAAATTGGTGTAATTGTTGGTTTAGCTATCGGGATTGTTATTCTTAATCCTGAGTTAAAAATGCCCGCGATGACCCAATATATTGATGGTACAGGACCATTATGGAAAGGGGCTCTATTCCCATTCTTATTTATTACTATTGCTTGTGGTGCAGTTTCTGGTTTCCACGCACTGATTGCATCAGGTACAACGCCTAAATTGATCGCCAATGAAATGGATGCGCGTTTTATCGGTTATGGTGCAATGTTAATGGAATCATTTGTTGCGATCATGGCATTAGTGGCTGCCTCTATTATTGAACCAGGTCTCTATTTTGCGATGAATACACCGCCTGCCGGATTAGGTATTACAATGCCAAATCTGCATGAATTAGGGGGTGAAAATACCGCAATGATTATGGATCAATTAAAAGATGTCACCGTACACGCGGCTGCGACAGTTAGCTCATGGGGCTTTGTTATCTCACCTGATGAGATTTTACAAACTGCCAAAGATATAGGTGAGCCTTCTGTACTTAATCGTGCTGGTGGTGCACCTACATTAGCGGTGGGTATTGCTATGGTGTTCCATAAAATTTTACCTGCGGCAGATATGGGCTTCTGGTATCACTTTGGGATCTTATTTGAAGCACTCTTTATTTTAACAGCATTAGATGCAGGAACTCGTTCTGGTCGTTTTATGCTGCAAGACTTGTTAGGTAATTTTATCCCATACTTGAAGAAAACAGACTCTTTTATTGCTGGTGTTATCGGTACAGCAGGTTGTGTCGGTTTATGGGGTTATCTATTGTACCAAGGTGTTGTTGACCCACTGGGTGGTGTTAAGAGCTTATGGCCACTGTTTGGGATCTCCAATCAGATGTTAGCGGCTGTTGCACTTGTTTTAGGTACGGTCATCTTAATCAAGATGAAGAGAACGAAATACATCTGGGTAACCGTTATTCCTGCGGTATGGTTATTAATTTGTACAACATGGGCGCTAGGATTAAAACTGCTCAGTAATGATCCGCAAATGGAAGGTTTCTTCTATCTTGCTAATGAGTACAAAGCGAAAATCTTAGCCGGTGGGGCAGATCTTACTGCCGCAGAAATCACCAATATGAACCACATTGTGATTAATAACTACACCAATGCAGGTTTAAGTATTCTGTTCTTAGTGGTTGTTTACAGCATTATTTTCTACGGTATCCGTACCGCAATGAAAGCACGTAAAAATCCGAAAGAGTCAGCACAAGAAACACCATATGTACCTATGCCAAAAGATGTGAAGATATCTTCAGGTCATTAATCTTAGGCGAATAGGCTAAAAACCCCCGCACTCACTTAATGAGTGCGGGGCTTAGGAGAAACTTATGTTTGGTAATTTAGGGCAAGCTGGAAAATATCTAGGACAAGCCGCTCGTATGTTAATAGGTATTCCTGATTATGATAACTATGTGCAGCACATGAAGGACAACCATCCTGATAAACCAGTGATGACCTATAACGAGTTTTTCCGTGAACGTCAGGAAGCCCGTTATGGTGGCGGTGATGGTAAAGGTGGTTTCCGCTGTTGCTAATAATCTGTAAAGGAGACAAATAATGGAACCTATTGCAGTAACAATATTGACTGGCTTTTTAGGATCGGGAAAAACAACGCTTTTACGCCATATGCTCAATGAGGAGCATGGCTATAAAATTGCGGTGATTGAAAATGAATTTGGTGAAGTGCCTATCGATGATGAAATTATTGGTGATAGAGCAACACAAATAAAAACACTCACCAATGGCTGTATTTGTTGTAGTAAATCGAATGAGCTTGAAGATACTTTGCTCGATCTCTGCGATAGTCTTGATCGTGGTGACATTGTGTTTGATCGCCTAGTGATTGAGTGTACAGGGATGGCTGATCCGGGGCCTATCACACAAACATTTTTTTCTCATGAAGTGATCTGCCAACGCTATTTATTAGATGGCATTATTACACTGGTTGATACAATCCATGCTCAGCAACAGTTAGATCAATTTGCTATTGCACAATCTCAAATTGGTTATGCGGATCGCATTCTATTAACTAAAACAGATATTCAACCTGCGAGCCAACAATTACTTGCTCGTTTAAGACGTATTAATGCTAGAGCGCCTACCTATACGGTGATCAATGGGCAAATAGATTTAGCACTATTATTTAACGTAAAAGGCTTTATGTTGAATGATACTTTAGAGGTCAAGCAACCCCTGTTTCGTTTTCAGCCAGAAAAACAAGATGATATTCAGTCTATTGTACTAAATTTTGATTATCCCGTTGAGTTACAAGCAGTCTCTGATGTTATGGAGTCTTTGTTATTGAGCTTTGCCGATAACCTATTACGTTATAAAGGGATATTAAATATTAAAGATAGTCCTAACCGGTTGTTATTCCAAGGAGTGCAACGATTATATAGCGCTGATTGGGATAGACCTTGGCAAGAGAATGAAACTCGTCAAAGCACCTTAGTCTTTATTGGTATTCATCTGCCAGAAGAAGAAATAAAAGCCAGTTTCGATGCGTTAATGCATAACACTAAAGAATATGAGTAATAGCGATTGTTTGAGAAAAGTGTTTGTTGGTAGTGATGTAATAGCAGTAAGCAGTAAATAGCAGTAACGAATATTAATCATGCTCCTGGACTTGAGGAGGATCCTGTTCCTGGGATCTTATGTTTCACCCCATAATAACCATTATGGGGTGTTTTTTTATACTAATTAGCCATTAGCAACAGCTTTATATTCCATAATTTCAATAATTTGTACATCAGTATGTTGCATTGCTCGACTAGCTAATGCACAAAGATTCTCGATCGTCATATCAACATCATGAGTGACAATGCCGTCATTACCCGTCACGCAGGTATCATCTAGCGCCATTAATACCGCTTTATAAGCGGCACTTGCTCCTGTCGACACTTTCATCGCACAACTGTTAGAGGCACCATCACAAATCACGCCACTAATATCGCCAATCATACTACTAATTGCCATTGCCATGGGTTCATAGCGTTCTTCCATTAGCCACGCAATAGCACCAGCAGCTCCCATTGATGCGGTTGTTGCGGCACATAGTGCGGAAAGTGCCGGGAATTTGTGGTGAATATAAATGGCTAATAAATGTGAAAGCATTAATGCTCTTGCCATTTTTTCTTCACTAACCTGTAAATATTCAGCAACCACCACAACAGGCATTGTAGCTGCAATACCTTGATTTCCTGAACCTGAGTTACTCATGGCGGGGAGTACGGCACCGCCCATACGTGCATCAGAAGCCGCTGAAGTGCGGATCATAATTTCAGAAAGCAGATCTTTAGCTAACAAGCCACGTTGTTGCTGGCGTTGTAAGGTTTGACCAATATGCAAACCGTAAGTATTGTTCAAGCCTTCTTTTGATAATGCGTCATTTAATTGCGCCGATTGCAAAATAAAAGAAATTTCTTCTACAGGAGCTTGAGTAATAAACTGATAGATTTCTCGTGTGTTAGTGTTGGTTAAGGCTTGCTTAATTTGGCAAGGTGAGGCCGTTTGTTCAGATTGTGATGATAATTTATCAAGCACCACCTGACCATTATGGATAATTTTAACAATATTAGTATGATCACCTGCAATAATGACGGTGGCACTGTTTTCACCATCTTCAACGGTAACCTCAGAGTAAAGCACCTCTTGGCAGGCTTTTTTTATTGATACGCAGACTATGCCTGAATTTAATAGATTTTTACTCAACTCAACTTGTTCTGGTGTGGCATTTTTTAATACTTCTAGACCTGCTTCACTATCTCCAGCAACAGCCCCTAAACTAGCCGCAATGGATAATCCCACCATACCCGTGCCCGGTACAGTCACTCCCATTCCGTTTTTCATTAAGTTAGGAGAAACCTCTGCGCTAATACGGGTGATATTATGTTGCAGATAACGAGCTGCAGTGGCAGCAGCTAATGCAAGTGAAATGGGTTCGGTACAACCTAAAGCTGGCTTCACTTGTTGCTTAACAGCTTCAATTAATATTTTCCAGTAGGAAGATAATTGTTCTTTCATTGCATTATGTCCAATAAATAGTTTAATAATTCAAGGCGTTATATTGTAATTTTGATGCTTTGATCATACTGAATCTATTGGAGAAAATGTTTTCTGAATTTCCTAAGTGGGTGTAAATTTTGAGAAAAAAATACTATTTACAGATATTAAATTAGTAATATTTTATCTTGAATAAGTGAGGATTATTGAAGAATTTGATGTAGCAGTAATAGTCTCAAATCGAACAAAATAATTTCTTTAATGATAGTTGATGATTATAAATAAAAAACAATAGAATGAATGACTCATTCTATTGTTAGTATAATATCATACTTAATGTGGGCTAACTCAGAATAGTTAAATAAATGAACAGCCAGTGATGATGATAGCATCACTTACAATCATTATTTAACATAGTGAATATTATGACTTTTTGCAGCTTTGGTATAAGAATAATCTGAGGTTTTTTTATAAATATATTTATCTATTTTGCATGATGTAGATAATAGTAAAATAATAATTTAAATATTCTTTACTATTTTTTATTTAAAATGATTAACAATAAAATAGTTACTATTAATTTTTAGATGGTGAATATTTGTAATTACCTGAAGCAAATAAATGCTTCAGGCGAGTTACTTAATAATAAAATATAGCAATAATGGCGCAGTGGAAAACAAAACCAACCATAAGAGGAACAGCAGTTCTTTTTACCACATCAAAGGGTTGCAATTTAGCTCCACTGGAAACCGCAATGATCACGCCAGCCACAGGAGACATGCCGCGTCCCATATGTGATGCCTGCTGCATAGGTAAAATCATTGCAATTGGATTAACCCCCATGCTATGGGCAATTTGTGGAATAAGTTCAACGAATGCAAGGAAAGGTGCATTACCTGAGCCCATAATAATTGCGGCAGCCAATGTCACGATAGCGAACACTAATGCCATGGCAAATGGTGGTAGACCAACAGATTCCGCCATAACGATCAGGCTGTCTATTGCACCACTGACTTTAATACCATGAGCAAAAACACCCGCTGCGACTAATAGCCCAACAACATTACTAAATGCAGAACCCATACCCTTTAGAAAATGTTGGAAGCCTGCACACACTGATTTAAAATCACGTAAGCGTAATGTTTCAATCAGCATACAAATTGCCATTGAAATTAATACAATAGTGACGACATCAAGGTGAATACCTTCAACAAATAGGCTTGATGAACTTACTGCCATAATAATAGGTAACATTGGCAGTAGGGCATAAAAGCCGGGGATATTTTTATCACTTTTGGCTTCTTCTGCTATTTTTCCTAATTGGGGTACAAAGCCCGCTTTGCGATCACAATGGCGTTGCCAGAAGATATGGGTAATACCAACAGCCAATACAGTTGCAATCGCCGCAGGACCTTGGTAGTAAAGCACATACTCAACCACGCCTAAGTCAACCGCTTTTGCACCTCGAATAGCATCAATCGCTGTTGGCGTGTAAGCAACGCCTAATGAAGTTGCAATGACACCGGCAGCAGATGCTGGAGATAAACCTAGTCCTATCATAATGGGGAACATGGTACCCATTAGTAGAACGGCCAATCCTGTGGCTGATGGAATAGCAAGTTGCAAAATACTCGCGAGTAAAAAAGAGAAAAATAACAACACATAAGGTGAGCGCATATTTTTCAATGGGCGAGTTGCAACACGTACAACAGCTTCATTAGCACCAATATGATCCATATAATGGGCGAATCCCATGAGTGCCATGATCATCAGACCTAAATCTGCAGCACGACTACTAAAGAGATCACGCATAACCTCAAAGGGATCTAGCCAGCTAATACCGGTTGTTTTGACATTTTTAGGCAGAATATCTCCCCAACCAAATATCATTGTTAGTGCCATTAAGATTAAACCAGCAACTAACAAAACCGGCTCGGCTTTATATCCTTTTAAGATCATTCTAGCGACAATAATAACGACAATTAAGACCGCAAGAATTTGGATCATGCTTTAGCTCCGGGGGCAAAACGCTCTGCGGTGATCTTAACGACAGATTTCAATACATCGCTGGCAGCATAAAGCGATTTAACGGGAAGATATTCATAAATAGAGTGGAAATTGTGCGCCCCGGTAAAAATATTAGGGCAAGGTAATCCTTTTTGCGATAATGCTGCTCCATCATAGCCACCCCGCATAGGGATTGGACGAGGGGTAATACCATTGGCTTTATAAGCATCAATAGCAATATCGATAGGATATCGATTTTCACCTTGTAGACTATTAAAGACATTTGCATAACGATCGGCTTGCTTACAAACAACAGTCCCTTCACCCCATAACGCTTCACATTGCTCTGAAAGTTGTTTTAAAAATGTCATACGATGGGCGTAGCCTGCTTCTGTGAAATCACGCACATCCATTTTTAATACAGTACGTGCGCTATTACCCGCCAGTTGTTTTACCCAATAATAACCTTCACGACCTTCAGTATATTCTGGTGCTTCACCGCCCGGTAACATCGCAATAAATTTATGAGCCATTAACAGTGAATTTTTTAATTTACCTTTTGCTGACATAGGGTGTGCTGAGGTTCCGATAAAGGTTATTTCAACATCACCGGCATTCCAATTTTCATATACAAGTTCACCAATACCACAACAATCTAAGGTATAAGCAAAGTCTGCGCCGAATTCTGTTACATCAAAGGCTTTTGCACCACGTAAACCTTGCTCTTCATCGGGTACAAAACCAATTTTAACTGTACCGTGTTTGACTTCTGGATGTTGTTTAAAATATTGCAACATATCCATAATAGAGGCGATAGCCGCTTTGTCGTCAGCGCCTAATAAGCTAGTACCATCTGTTACGATGATATCGTCACCAATATAGTTTTCTAATTCAGGGAATTCACTTTGACGTAAAAAAATCTCAAGTTCTTTGTTTAAGCAAAGGTCGCCACCTTTATAAGGTAAAATTTGTGCTTTAGTATCATTAGTTTGTTCTGCACTGGTATCTAAGTGACCAAAGAAAGCCACGGTAGGAACCTCATAATCAAGGTTAGAAGGTAGTGTCGCGGTAACAATGGCAGTATCGCGAATTTTGATATCTTCAACACCTAACGCCTTTAACTCTTCGACTAATTGTAAAGCGAGGACTCGCTGACCTTCCGATGAAGGCATAATCCCCGCTGCGCCATTTTCTCTATTTGTTGTAGTATTCACCTTGGTGTAAGAAATAAACCGATCAACAATGTTCATGATTAGACTCCGTTGTGTTTTTTGTATTTTATTTAATAAAATTCTGTTGTCTCATTATTGAGAATGAACAACAGTTACTTTTATCACAAAAAAAGCATTAAAGAATTATAAAAAAATAATTTTTTTTACAAGAAAATTTTAATGTTAATCAATGTTTAATTTTTGTTTTTTCATTATTAAAAAACTGTTTTTAATTATGAAAATATTTTAAAGTATAATTATTTTTAGAAAAAACAAAAATAAGTTTTTTCTAGTGTAATTTATTGATTTTTTTAGTGATTTTTGATGTTTAAAATTATTTGTGAAGATAGTGGTGAGTAATTAACTAAAAATTAATTACTTATTGATAGAATTTAGCGAAAGTATAATATTTAATTCTGCTAAATCTATTAGGGAGCAGATATGCAAATTAAAAGTTATTTTAAAAACACTCCATTATCGCTAAAAAGCATTAATAATGAGAATTATAAATTTAATACAAAATTGAAATCAGCTATATTAAGTTGTTATAATACAATATCCTCTTTTATAAAACCATTTTTTCATAAAACTTCAAATAATTCAGAATTTAAAGTTCATATTTCTAATATTGAAAATATGAAAAAGAATGAAAATATACAATCAGATAATAAAGTAATAAACACGCCTCACTCAATGAAAGATGATAATGATAAATTTGGAGATTTATCTAAAGTACACAAAAAGTTTAAAGTTGATGAAATAATAAATTTAATCATTAATGATATTATCTCTGTTTTAGAAGAAAAACCTACATTAGAGAAAGGAAAAATTATACAATTTGAGGATGAGTTACATTCTCACTCTAAAAGTATTTTATCATCTACTAATGACTTGTCTTTAACTGAGATTAAAAATAAATTTTTAGCATCAATCATCGATAGCATATTAACTTCAGACGAAAAAATAAAATCTGAATTTGGGAATATTAATAATTATAAATATTTTTTATCAAATAGTATAAATGAGACGGTTAGTCGTTCACTGGCTAAAGATAAAAATCTTGTAAAAAATGGCGATAAATAAAATGATAAGCATGAATTATAAAGCTTAAATAAATTTAAAATCATTAATGAATAATGTAGCAAGTTAACTTATTTATAGCTAGTTTCTCAAGGCCTAATAATATTATTAGGCCTTGAAAGAGCATCAAATATCTAAGCGCTTAGCTTGCCATTTACGAGAGCGCCAACGCCATGCATTTGTTAAGCCTCGTAGCCACTCATCGCAAAGAAAACCTATCCAAATCCCAATTAAACCCATTTCCATTTTTATACCAAGGAAATAGCCAATAGGAATAGCAACTCCCCACATAAAACAAACGGCTGTAATGAGTGGGAATTTGGCATCTCCGGCTGCACGTAACGCATTAACCATAACAATATTAAATGTACGCCCAGGCTCCAAAAAGACCGATAAAATAAATAAAGGCAACAGTTGGTCGATAATGCGTTGATCTTCGGTGATAGAATACAAAATAGGATCACGCATAAACCAATAAATAATCACCACGCCAATAGTAAATAGCACACCTGCTTTTAGGCTTTTAAAACCCCGTGTAAATGCATCATCAAATCGTTTTGCACCAACTAAATGACCGACTAATATTTCATTACCAATGCTAATCGCAATGCCAAATAACATTAAGAATAATGATAGTTGGAAATAGAGTGTTTGTGCGGCGAGAGGAACTTCTCCCATTAAGCCTATAAAAGCAGAGGCGGTCATATAATGTAAAATCCACACTAGGTTTTCACCTGCAGCAGGTAAACCAATATGTAGAATTTTGGCTAACATATTTTTAGACCAAATCACTAATAGTCTTATATCGAATTTAATTCTTAATCCATAGAATAAAAGACCACATAATAAGATAACGGCAATAATACGACCGACAACCGTTGACCATGCAACACCCACTAAACCGTATTGTGGAAGCCCAAAGAAACCATATAGTACAATCATATTGCCGATAACAGTGACAATATTGGCAATTAACGTCACATACATCGCCGCTTTCGATTTACCATAAACCCGCAAACAGGCTGCTAAGATAATTGAAATTGCTTCAGGAATAAGACAAATCCCCAAAATATGGAGATAGTTATAGCCATCTTGTACTAAATGCTCTGGCGTATTCATTACATTTAGAATGTTGTAGCCAAAAAAGAGAATAATAATGGCACTACTAAAGCCCAGCAAAAAGTTAAAGGCGATAGAAATATGAATAGCTTGACTCGCTTTATCGCGCTTACCGGCGCCTAAATATTGAGCAATAACAACGCTACATCCCACGCTAATAAAGTTAAATATGGTGATAAAAAGATCAAAAACTTGGTTACCTACGCCCATTGCAGCTAAATAGGCAGTAGAGACATGACTTATCATGTAAGTGTTAATCAATAGCGTGGCAAGATGAAGAAAAATATCAATAAAAATAGGCCAGCTAAGGGAAAAAAGTGAGCGATCCGCTACATCAGATTGATGCATTGAAAACCTTCTTAAAAACGAGTGAAATAGTGTTGTAAATATAATCAGAGGAAAGTGGAGCGATTTTACATGCTTTATGAATAAGGGAATAGCTAAATTGATGAACCAGTAGCAAAAAAACTTTTTATATGGTTCATTCATTGATTATTAAACATTATTATCATTCAATAATGATTAACAACGAGAACAAGGAAATAAATGAATACTAAAATAAAAATCGCTATTGTGGGCTATGGCAATATTGGGCGCTTTGCACTAGATGCAGTACTTGCAGCACCTGATTTTGAGTTAGTGGGGGTGGTTCGCCGTGATAGTCAAAATATTCCAGATGAACTGCGAAATATAACAGTAACAAATGATATTAAAAGCTTAGGTAAGGTGGATGTTGCTTTATTATGTTCACCAACGAGAGCCATTAAAGATTTGGCTAAATCGATATTGAGCTTAGGTATTAATACCGTTGATAGTTTTGATGTCCACAGTGATATCGTTGCATTAAAAACAGAACTGGATGAGGTGGCGAAAAAGCATAACCGTGTTGCAGTGATTTCAGCGGGTTGGGATCCGGGTTCAGACTCTATTATTCGTACCTTAATGTTAGCTATGGCACCTAAAGGTATTACCTACACTAATTTTGGTCCCGGTATGAGTATGGGTCATAGTGTTGCCGCTAAAGCTATTGATGGTGTAAGAGATGCGCTATCAATGACTATTCCATTAGGTACTGGTGTTCATCGGCGTATGGTTTATGTTGAATTAGAAACGGGTGCTAACTTTGCACAGGTTGAGCAAGCCATTAAGGCCGACAGCTATTTCTCATCTGATGAAACACATATTAAACAAGTTGATAGTGTTGATAGCTTAAAAGATGTTGGTCACGGAGTACAAATGACCCATAAAGGGGTGTCAGGCAAAACACACAATCAATTATTTGAATATGCTATGCATATTAATAATCCAGCATTAACATCTCAATTTATGGTTTCTGCAGCCAGAGCAAGTATGAAACAACAAGCGGGTGCCTATACTGTGATTGAAATTCCCCCCGTTGATTTTTTAGCAGGGGATTTAAATACATTAATCGCAAAACTGGTGTAATCAGTTAGGCTTCTTGTAAATAAAATATTGCCCACATGATGTGGGCAATAGGATCAACGCTTAGGCAAACTTGATGATTTGAGATTAGCGTTTAATATTTTTAAACTCTTTTGTTGTTGCAGTTAAAGCGACTTCTGTTGGTAAACGTTCCATTGAACTTGCGCCATAAAAACCATGGCAATCAGGACAGTTATCAAGGATATATTGCGCATCTTTTGGTGTTGCTATAGGGCCACCATGACAAAGTACAATCACGTCAGAGCGTACGGATTTTGCTGCTTTTGCCCAATCGTTAATAAGGGCGACACAATCATCTAAAGTAACGGCTGTTTCTGCACCAATATTGCCACCAGTGGTTAAACCCATATGAGGAACAATAATATCTGCACCAGCTTGTGTCATTGCAATGGCATCTTCACGACTAAAAACATAAGGTGTTGTGAGTAAGCCTTTTTCATGTGCTTTACGGATCATCTCTACTTCAAGAGCATAACCCATACCCGTTTCTTCTAGGTTAGCGCGGAAGTTACCATCAATTAAACCAACGGTTGGGAAGTTTTGTACGCCAGCAAAACCGATGGCTTTAACGTCATCTAAAAACTTATCAAAATTGCAGAATGGATCTGTACCATTAACCCCGGCAAGTACAGGTGTCTGTTTTACAACAGGCAATACTTCTTTTGCCATATCCATAACAATTTCATTGGCATTGCCATAGGCTAATAATCCTGCCAGAGAGCCACGACCCGCCATACGATAACGACCTGAATTATAGATAACAATCAGATCGATACCGCCAGCTTCTTCGCATTTTGCGGAAAGACCTGTTCCCGCACCGCCACCAATAATAGGCTCTTTACGTGCGATCATGTCATTAAATTTTTTGAGTAATACTTCACGTGAATAAGTCATACTTCTTTCTCCGTGGTTAGCAAATAAGTTCCTGGTGTAAATCATAAACTTGCTGATTAAATTCAGCAGAATTTATGTGGTAAGGACTGATGACTAATTGACGAGTCTCGGTCTCTTTAAATGTTGTTATAAATGCATCAAAAAATGCTTGGTTTGCTTGAGGATCCCAGAATGGCCCCCCTTCAATATCTAAAGCAGAAAAACCGCCCTGTGGAAAAATAAACGTCAGTGGGCCTTCACACTGATTCAATTTTTCAGCGATCCAGATCCCCATTTGACGATTTTCCCTTGGTGTTGTACGCATTAAGGTGACTTGCGAATTATGGTGATAGAAATGACGATCTTTATATTTCTCAGGTACGGTAGCAGGGCGACCAAAGTTCACCATATCCAACGCGCCACAAGAGACGATACAAGGTGTTTTAGTGCGGGCGATGGCACCAAAACGATCTTCATCACAAGCAAGGACACCCTCAAATAAATAATCACATACTTCGGTTGTTGTTAGATCAAGAACACTATGAAGTAAGTGGCTGTCTATCAGTTTTTCCATGGCTTTACCGCCACTCCCTGTCGCATGGAAAACTAAACAGTCATAATTATTTTCAAGTTTTTTAGTCAGTTGTTGAATACAAGGCGTAGTTACACCAAACATTGTTAATGCAACAGCCGGTTTATCAACACTATTTTCTTCTTGGTAAAAATAAACAGCGCCGGCAATTTGGTTGGCCGCATTTCTCAATACCTTACGAGAGATACGGTTTAAGCCGGATACATCTGTTACGGAGTACATCATTGAAATATCGCTAGCGCCGATATATCCGGAGATATCACCGGAAGCCATAGTCGATACCATCAATTTAGGTACGCCAATGGGCAAAGATTGCATTGCTGGTGTAATCAATGCCGTTCCCCCTGAGCCGCCTAATCCTAAAATAGCGAGGACATCGTCACAGTGGGTTAAATAACGTTCAAAAGCGACGGACATTGCTGCGATAGCTTTTCCACGGTCACCGCAAAACACGGCGTTTTTTCCATCAGGATGGTAACTAGCAACTTGTGCAGCTGTGACGTCAGCTTCTCTTTCTAATGCTGTAGGTTTGGTTGTCAAATCTACGGTTTTGACAGGAAGGCCTGCTTTTTTTATTAATTCACTGACATAAAAAATTTCAGCGCTTTTAGTATCAAGCGTAGTCGCAATATAAATGAAGCCAGCATACTGTTTCATAAGCCTTCCCTTACCTTTTATGATTATTGACGTGTAGATTATAATCACAATGAGACTTGAGTTTCATTTATAATAGCATTATTTTGAGACCCATGTCTCATTATTTTTATTTTTTCTCTTTTAAATGTCGCTTAGGTACACTCAATCGCCTAAAGTAAACTTTAATCGTATTAAGAATAGTTCTTAAAATCAGTATAGTAGCCACGAAAAGTGGAGTAATAGCGAAGGAATTTTTATGAGTTTTAGTCGTAATGAAATAGATACAATGTCAGGTACTCGAAAAAGAACCTACCAATTATTGGTGACAACGGCATTGCAACTTTTTGAACAAGGGATGTTACCTACCGTATCAGAGCTTGCAGCACATGCTGGTGTTTCAAGGGCAACGGCGTATCGCTATTTTCCCACTCAAAGTGATTTAATTAGTGCTACTGTTGATGCAAGTTTAGCACCGATCATTGCATGGCAGCCCACTCCAGAAGATAATACACAACAGCGTATTACTGCGTTGCTCAATCTTGCTTATCCACAAATGTTTAAACATGAAGGGGCGTTGCGTGGCGCATTGCAGGTTTCATTACAGCAGTGGGCTAAAGAGCGGCAATCAAGCGAATATACAGAAAAACGATTTATTCGTGGTCATCGTAAAGAGATCTTACTTAAAGTCATCGAACCATTAAAAGCGCATTATCCGCAAGAAATGTGGGATAAAGTGATAAAAGCTTTCTCACTTATTTATGGTTCTGAAGTTTTTTTAGTAATGAAAGATATCTGGAAAATGGATGATCAGCAGGTCATTGATATGACCCAATGGATGGCTAAAGCTATTTTAAATCAGGCAAAGTCAGATTTTCCGATAGATAACGATTAATTATTTGAATAAATCGGTTAAAATTGTATAAATCATTTACGTTTTAGCTATTGTAGGATCGTTATGTCACACAAAACTGCAGACCAAGAGTGGCTGGTAGAACAACTAAAATATATTGCACAGGGCATTGGTAAAACATTATCGCCTTTTTGTGAAGTTGTACTTCATGATCTGACCGATAGTGAAAATACCATTATGGTTATTGAAAATAATCTATCAGGTCGAAAAGTGGGAGATAGAGCAACTGAGCTAGGTATGGCAAGGATTGAATCGTCTGATTTTCCACAAATTGTTGCAAACTATCCTAATCAGTTTCCTGATGGTAGAACAGCTAAAAGTACATCGATTGGTATTAAAGATAAACAAGGCAATTATGTTGCTGCTTTATGTTTAAATATTGATATATCGATGATTAAAGGTTTACAAATGGTATTAAATCAATTTTCGACTCTTGAAGAGGGAAATCATATCATTGAAACTTTTAGCTCAGTAACAGAAGATTCGTTGAAAAAACGTATTGATGAATTTTCTGCGACTTATTCAGTGACACCAAGAGCATTGAAACCGCATCAACGACGCGAATTGCTATTGTGTTTACAGGATGAAGGTTACCTTTCACTTCGCAAAGCGATGGAAATTACTGCGCAATATCTCGGTGTTTCAAGAGCAACAGTGTATAACGATTTAAAAGAATGATTAAACGATAAATTATTTTTTAAATTACAGCGGAATACAAATCATTAAACTAAAAAAAGATATCATTTTTGATATCTTTTTTTATTTCTATTTTAAATTAAATGTGATTTTTATTGTAAATGATTAATTAATTACTACTGTGTTATTTTTGTAAGTATAAATTGATAAAAAGAATAAAATAAACAGTTAATTTATTAATGTAAGGGCAATAAAATGAATACAGTTAATGGTATTGATGTATTTGATAAGGGAATAGAGTTATCTACTAAGAAAGATTATTTAGGATCATGTTATGTAACTTTTGCAAAGAACATAAAGGATATTTCTAATACAACGGCTAAGCCCAGTTTTATAAAAAAAGTTATTCATATGATGGAACGATTTACAATGTTTTTTGCAATTAGCCAAACCGGTAGAATGGGAATAAGTAATAGAGATGGAAATTTAAATAGATATACTGAAACACTTACTGATTTAAAGATTAAGGTGAAAGATTTAAAGTGTAAGGTGGATGAGTTTAATAATAAACTAACAAAAAAAGATACAGTAGATAGGGAAAAAGATGAGATAGTTACAATTACAGCTGAATATCATAACCTAAACCATTTTCTCTCTTTAATAGAGAATGAAAATTCAAGTTTTAAAGATAGATATAGTTTTTTCAATTATTTAAATGAGTTACAACGAGCGGAGGCCTTTTGCCGAAATTCATCAAATACAGATTATAATCATCTGGCGGATGAATTTAAAAATATTATTAAGGAAAGAGTTGAAAGAATAAAAAAAGAAGATGTTATAAAAATATTTAATGAAGTGTTGGTAAGGTATGATAATGAAACTCGATTTAAAAATAGCAATGAAAGAATACTAGCTAATTTTTCAAGTAATAAGGAGAAAGAAAAATTTCTGTCTAAAATAAATTTTCTAGTCTGTGTTTCAAAATATAATCTTCCTCTTATGGTAGAGGTAGAGAATCTTAAAGAAGAATTTCCAGTACAGTTACGGGAAATAATGAATAAAATTCTTTATGAAGAAAGTATAATGGGTGAAATTCTTAATAAAGCGAATATTGATTGCGTATATAAGTATTCACTTAAAAAAGTGCAAAATATTTGGATTGAAGAATATATAAATAAGTTTTATGGTGGTAAAGAAATAATAATAGATAAAAGAACAGATGATAATGTCGCTTATTTTGTGGGGGATTTTGAGTGGGATGATGATGATCTTGATGGAGTTAATAGTACTAATAATGTCAAGTTAGATTCTGAACGTAATCTTTCTGAAGTAAGTGAAATTATTCAGGGAAAATTAAATAAATATGTTAAAGGTGATGAAATATCTGATTTAACTTCTATTCTGGAACAAATAGAAATAGATAATATAGGAGGAAAAGAAACATATACTTTAATTTCTATTCTGAAAGAGATAGAACGAGGTAAATTAGAAGATAACGAAATATATACTTTAATTTCTACTATGAAAGGGATAGAACTAGATAAATTAGAATGGGACGGAATATATACTTTAATTTCTATTCTGAAAGGGATGAAACTAGATAAATTAGAATGGAAAGAAATATATAATTTAATTTCTATTCTGAAAGGGATGGAACTAGGTAAATTAGAATCGAAAGAAATATATAATTTAATTTCTATTCTGAAAAAGATAGAACTAGGTCAATTAGGATTGAAAGAAATATATACTTTAATTTCTATTCTGAAAGGGTTAGAACTAGGTAAATTAGAATCGAAAGAAATATATACTTTAATTCCTCTTCTGAAAGAGATAGAACAAGGTAAATTAATAGGGAAAGGAATATATAATTTAACTTATATTCAGGAAGAAACAGAACTAGATGAAGATAATATAAATAAGGGTAATTTAAAAGAAGGTGATATAAAATATGCTGATATTGTTGAATTAATTGAAGATCAAGTATTTACACAATTAAATGTAGATGGATTTAACATAATAGATAGCGACTATGCGTTCTCATCTGAATAAGGAAAATAAATATTTTATAGTATAAAATATTTATAATACTTTGTTTAAATAATATTTTTTGTCACTAATCGGATAATTTTCTAAGGTGCCAAAAACTTCAAATCCCTGCTTTTGATAAAAAGGCAGGGCTTGAAAGCTAAAAGTATCCACCTCAGCATATTTGGCACCTTTCTTTTTAGCTGTATTTTCCATTGCTTGCAGTAATTCTGTACCAATATTGTTACCACGATAGGCCTTATCAACCCATAGATAACGAATACGTAGCCAATTACCTAATATATCACCAGTGATCCCACCAATTTTTTTACCATTTTCCTCTTTAAAAACGGCTAAGGGCGTATATTGCTCCATCTGAATATACTGAAGGTTATGTGTTAATAAGCCTTCATAAATTTCGTTGATTTCATTCGTTGTCGGGGCGGTGGTGATTTTTAATGACATAATTAGCTCTTAATATTAATAAAAATAATATTTAAATTATCATTATTTGTTTATTAAATATTTATACCAGTGATAGGATTGATACCATAATTAAAAAAACTGGATAACACAACATGTCATTTTTAAAAAAACTACCGGGAATTCTGTTTTGTGCACTAATTGGTGGGTTATTAACATTATCTGGTCTACCGATGGCGTTGATGTTTGGGCCAATCGTCGTGGTTATTATTGCTTATCGTTTTAAATGGCAGCTCTCTGTTCCTAAGCATACACTGACTTTTATCCAACTGACCTTAGGCACCTCTGTTGGATTGATGTTTAACCAAGTACATTTAGGGAGTGCGGATAATTTAGTGCTTCTTTTGATTATCCTCGTTATTTGTTTAGCCATTCAATTTGTTGTCAGTTTCTTATGGTTTCATCGTCATATTGGTTGGACAAAAGAAGAGGCTATGTTAGGCGCTGTACCTGGCGCGATGGCGGCTATTCTTGCTTTAACAGATCATACCAAAACACCACCACAAAAAATTGTTATTTCTCATACTATTCGTTTAATCGTATTGATTATTATGGCTGGATTTATTGTTGGCTCAGATAAAGCAACCCTTACGGAGTTTACATTACCTGAAATGACACTGTTGTCATCGATGTGGTTATTATTAATTGTCGCGTTAGGGCTAGTATCTGGGCTTTTATTACAGAAAATTCATTTTCCAGCACCGTTTATGTTGACATCATTAGGCAGTGCAATATTGGTACAATCTTTTGTCAGTGAGCCGATTGCTTTTCCAATGCTATTAAATGAACTCAGTATGGTGTTAATTGGGATGAATATTGGCGCACATTTTGTGGTTTTTCCTTTTGCTTCGTTAATTAAAAATGCTTTTTCCTCTGTGCAGGTGGTCATTATCAACGTTATTTTAACGGTGATCGTTGCATTGAGCGCAGCTTATTTAACAGGGGCTCCCTGGACAACGCTGGTATTAGCTTGGGCACCGGGAAGTATGGAAGCAATGACATTTGCCGCGATCACTATGAATGTCGATGCGGCTTTTGTGATGTCGAATCATATATTGCGCATGTTGATCATTCAAAGTATTCCTTCTATTGCCTTGTTTTACAGTGAACGAAAGCAGAAAAGAAAACGTGAGTAAAATAGCAATAACAGTAAGATATCGACAGATATAATAAATTGAAAAGCCACTGTATCAGTTTGATAGAGTGGCTTTTTTATACAATTAATAGTTTAGTAAGCTAAGTGATTTTTGGGCTAGTAGTTGACATTTTTTGTTATGAGCAATTTGTATATTTTTTAAATCCTGATAACTATCTTCATTAAGCTTGCTCATTGGGAGCATTGAATAATTAGAGACATCCCACTGCTGAGATTGTGAAAAAATAATCAGCGCTCGTTCTATTTTTTGTTTTGAGAT
The DNA here is from genome assembly GCF_963886535.1 of Proteus sp. G2675. Lineage (NCBI taxonomy): Bacteria > Pseudomonadati > Pseudomonadota > Gammaproteobacteria > Enterobacterales > Morganellaceae > Proteus > Proteus sp. G2675. Next base: position 136,015 of record NZ_CAWPCB010000036.1, on the reverse strand, counting down.
CTGCTCATAACCACAATCATTATTTAAAAACAGGTATACCGCGGTTAAATCAGCTAAGTCTTCTGCTTGAGTATAAGTGAGTGCTTTTGCACTAGAAGAAAAAAGCGTGGCAAAAGAAAGAATAACAGTGCAGAACAAAGCGAACATTTTTTTCATTAGTGGTGACATTCCTATATGTGATGATTTCACAAGATTTGTTATTTGACTTAATTAAGTTAAAAGTTTTGCAAAGACCCGTTGCTTTGTGTGGTTTCTATTTGACCTTCCAGTAAGGGGAGACTTTAGCATTGCTCAATAGTTTATCGATAAATTTATTTACCTAATTATGACAAATATAGAGTAATTGATTTTATTCAAAGGAATACATTATGCAACGTCGTGAATTTTTAAAATTAGGGGCAACATTAAGCGCCGTCACACTATTACCAAGTTGGAGCCGTCTCGCATTCGCCCAAACTAACACGCCTTCACTCGCTATTCCACCTCAAATTAGCCCAGACAAACAACAAAAGATTGTTCTTAATATCCAACAAGGTGTTTCCCAGTTTACTGCTACAGTAAGTACAACTACTTGGGGGTATAACGGTAGCTTATTAGGCCCAGCATTAAAATTAAAACGTGGTGAACCTGTTACTATTGAGATCAATAACACGCTACCAGAGACTACGACGGTGCATTGGCATGGTCTTGAGATAAGTGGTGAACAAGATGGAGGTCCTCAAGCGACTATCGCACCGGGTAAATCACGAACAGTAACTTTTACGCCAGATCAAGCGGAGTCGACATGTTGGTTTCATCCCCATACTCATGGGATCACCGGAAAACAGGTGGCAATGGGGTTAGGGGGATTAGTGATCATCGAGGATGACGAAACGGCCAAGCGAAAGTTACCTCACCGCTGGGGAGTGGATGATTTACCGGTTATTTTACAAGACAAACGCTTAGACAGTAACGGTCAAATTGACTATCAACTTGATGTGATGAGTGCTGCAGTAGGTTGGTTTGGCGACATGATGCTCACTAATGGTGCGATTCAACCGCAACACATTGTACCAAAAGGTTGGATTAGATTACGTTTCCTCAATGGTTGTAATGCACGTAGTCTTAATTTAGCCACCAGTGATGGCCGACCAATGTATGTAATTGCTAGCGATGGTGGGTTATTAGCGGAACCAGTCAAAGTGACAGAACTCCCTATTTTAATGGGGGAGCGTTTTGAAGTACTGGTTGATACCTCAGATGGACGTGATTTCGATATTGTCACTTTACCTGTCCGACAAATGGGGATGGTATTAGCGCCATTTGATAATGTATTACCTGTATTACGTCTACTGCCTTCAGCAGAAAAAGCGGTGGGTATTTTACCTGATCAATTAGCCTTAATTCCTGCATTACCATCACTAAGTCATATTGCGACACGTTCATTACATTTACGTATGGATATGCGTTTAGATATGCAAGGTATGATGGCGCTAACGGAGCGTTACGGTGATAAAGCGTTAGCGGGAATTCACCACGGTATGAGTCATATGCGTCAGGGCAATGGAAATGGCATGATGGGGGGCGGCATGAATTGTGGTCATGGCTCTGCGGATGTTGATATTTATAATGCAAATAGCATCAATGGGATCCCATTCTCAATGACCGAACCTGCATTTGATGTTAAACAAGGGGTTTATGAACGCTGGCTGGTTTCTGGTCGTGGCGACATGATGTTACATCCATTCCATGTTCACGGAACACAGTTTCGTATTTTATCGGAAAATGGGCGTAAACCTGAAAAACATCGCCAAGGTTGGAAAGATATTGTCAGAGTGGAAGGGCAAATTAGCGAGATCCTTGTAAAATTTGACCATTTAGCGACAAAGGAACACCCATTTATGGCTCACTGTCACTTATTAGAACATGAAGATACAGGAATGATGGCGGGCTTTACGGTGAGTCGATAATTTTTACTGTAATAAGTAACAAAATTAGCGATAAAAGTTTGCAAAGGGAGTAAAGCTAATATTTTATTCCCTTATTTTCCTTCATTGACAACGTCGCATGATGATAGAAATTCTGGTACAATCGGTTGCTTTCCCCGTTAACCCAATCGAAATAAATCATGAAACATATTGTTGATGTCATGATCTCTGAAGAAGAGATCAAACAGCGTATTGCTGAATTAGGTCGTGAAATCACAGAACATTATCGTTCTCGTCAAGAAAAACACGATTTGGTCTTAATTGGCTTATTAAAAGGCTCTTTTATTTTTATGGCGGATTTATGTCGTGAAATTGAAGTGCCACATGAAGTCGATTTTATGACAGTATCAAGTTACGGTAATGGAATGACGTCAACAAGAGACGTTAAAATCATTAAAGATCTTGATGAAGACATTCGTGGTAAAGATGTTCTGATTGTTGAAGATATTATTGACTCAGGTAATACTTTAAATCGTGTTAAAGAGATTTTAAGTTTACGTGAGCCTGCCTCTATTGCTATCTGTACGCTACTTGATAAGCCATCACGTCGTGAAGTGGATGTGCCAGTAGAGTGGATTGGCTACTCTATTGAAGATAAGTTTGTTATAGGTTACGGCATTGATTATGCACAACGTTATCGTCACCTACCTTATATTGGTCACGTAACGCTACTAGATGAATAATCTTGTTGATTTATATCGTATATTAAACCCGCTTTGGCGGGTTTAATATTAGAAAATCAACGTGGATGGCTTAATTTTGCAATAGCTTGGCGATAAGAGAGTTCTAGTTTTTCACGACTGTCTGAGGTGATGTCTAAATCGTGTAATTCACCATTGTTTAAACCGTAAACCCAACCGTGGATCATCACTTTTTGTCCACGTTTCCATGCGGCTTGCATAATAGTTGAGTGACCAAGGTTATAAACTTGTTCTATCACGTTAAGTTCACAGAGTAAATTTAATCTATCTTGTGGTGCGAGTTCACCTAACATGGAGCTATGTTTATACCAGATATCACGGATATGCAGTAACCAGTTATTAATTAAGCCCAGTTCAGTCCCTTCAATAGCAGCTTCAATACCACCACAGCCATAATGACCACAAACAATAATATGCTCAACTTGTAGGACATCAACGGCATATTGAATAACAGAAAGACAGTTTAAGTCGGTGTGGATCACAAGGTTTGCCACATTGCGGTGTACAAATAAATCACCAGGGGCGGCATTAATTAATTTTTCAGCGGGGACGCGGCTGTCTGAACAACCAATCCATAAGAAATGAGGTTTTTGGCCTTTACTCAGCTCTTTAAAAAATTGCGGGTTTTCTTCTGTAACAGAACTTGACCATTGTTTATTGTTGGCTAACAGTTCTTCAATTTTTCTCATCATGATGTGACTGCCTGTAAATTCAGTTTCCCACCATTTGCGCTGACAGTAGGCCAACACGAAATAGCTTTAGTGTTATTGTTGGATGTTTAAGCTCAATAAAGAAAGGGTATTTTTATACCATTACTTTTAAATGAATCAGAAGGCTTTTTTTGAGCCAAGTGACAGTTAATTGCTTGTCTATTTTTGCTTTCAAATAAGATAGAACTTTTTACAGTATTTGTTTAATGAATTTATCAACACATTATTTGATGTAAATCAAATGTATAAAAAGATAACTGATTGTTAACTCGATTATTCTTATTTTGAATAATCGAGGGTAATTATTTTTTCATAAAAAATATTAATGTTTATTTGGGCTGGCGAATGATGAGGATAAAACCTGTTAACGGTATCTGTCCGTTTTTTATTGATAAATTATTGGAGGTAATAAAGCGCATGATAATATCTATCAGTTAGATTGAGTAATAAGGCCAATAAATTTATTGCTATCAAACAGGCTAAATAATAACATTTAGTTATTATTGGCTTTTTATTGAGATTAATACTGGAAAATAGCTACAATTAATCGTCATTTTTATTGATCAGTAATTGCAGTGTTCGCTCTGTTGACTATTAAAATAGTTAAATAAAATTTATTTATCTGTTTGAGGCATTATCTGTAAAACGGTTTATTTACGTCTTATTTTTCTCTAGAATATCTTATTCCATTTTGATCCTATTGAACTAAGCCCATTTTCTATACCTATCCTGATTTGCACTCAGGGGAGTAAGGCTTAGTTGAATAGCTATTTCTGATTTCAGCTCAGTCAATGCTGAATAATGCAGTTGATAAAAGGTAATTTCCACTTATGACTTATGCATTGGAGTTAACCGAGTTAACGAAAACTTACCATAATGGTGTCAAAGCGCTTAAAGGAATTAATTTAACCGTAGAAGCGGGGGATTTTTATGCGCTATTAGGCCCTAATGGTGCAGGAAAATCGACCACCATAGGGATTATCAGCTCTTTGGTGAATAAGAGCAGTGGTAAAGTCAAAGTATTTGGCTATGACACTGATACCGATATGGTTAATGCTAAAAGACAACTCGGATTAGTGCCACAAGAATTCAATTTCAACCCTTTTGAAACCGTATTACAAATTGTCCTTAATCAGGCTGGCTACTATGGTGTACCACGAAAAGTGGCATTAGAGCGTGCAAAAACATATTTAACCCAATTAGATTTATGGGAGAAAAAAGATGATAGAGCACGTTTTTTATCTGGGGGAATGAAACGGCGTTTAATGATTGCGCGTGCATTAATGCATGAGCCTAAATTGCTGATCCTCGATGAGCCAACGGCGGGAGTAGATATTGAATTACGTCGTTCAATGTGGACGTTTTTACAACATTTAAATGCACAGGGTACCACTATTATATTAACCACACATTATCTTGAAGAAGCAGAAATGCTGTGTCGGAATATTGGTATTATTCAGCGTGGTGAACTGGTTGAAAACACCAGTATGAAAGGTTTATTAAGTAAATTAGAGTCTGAAACCTTTATTTTAGACTTAGCGGCAAAAAGTCCGTTACCTGAATTACAAAATTACCAATATCGTTTAGTCGATACATCAACACTAGAAGTTGATGTGAAAAGAGAGCAAGGATTGAATGGGGTTTTTGCTCAGCTCAATGCACAAGGTATTCAAGTTTTAAGTATGCGTAATAAAGCTAACCGCCTTGAAGAGTTATTTGTGCATTTAGTTAATGAAGATCATACAGAAACAGAAAAAGGAGAGAGGGAATGATTCAGTTGTATTGGGTAGCCCTCAAGACGATTTGGATTAAAGAAGTGACCCGTTTTGGTCGTATCTGGGTACAAACTTTAATTCCTCCTGTTATCACGATGTCGCTCTATTTTGTTATTTTCGGTAACTTAATTGGTAAGCGTATTGGTGATATGGGCGGTGTTGATTATATGCAGTTTATTGTTCCCGGCTTGATTATGATGGCGGTGATCACAAACTCATATGCTAATGTCTCCTCTTCATTTTTTGGCGCTAAATTCCAACGTAGTATTGAAGAATTATTAGTATCGCCAGTACCGACCCATGTTGTTATTGCCGGATTTGTGGGTGGTGGTGTCGCCCGTGGTATTTGTGTTGGGATATTGGTCACTCTGGTTTCACTATTTTTTGTACCACTAGAGATACACTCTTGGACAATGGTTGTGGTGACATTATTAATGACCTCGATTGTTTTTTCTCTCGCAGGATTGTTGAATGCCATTTTTGCGAAAACCTTTGATGATATTAGTATTATTCCCACCTTTGTTTTAACGCCATTAACTTATTTAGGTGGTGTGTTTTATTCACTCTCCTTATTACCAGCATTTTGGCAAGGTGTTTCTAAATTAAACCCGATTGTTTATATGATAAGCGGTTTCCGTTATGGTTTTTTAGGGATCACTGATGTGTCATTAACGGTGACAATCACGGTACTATGCCTGTTTATTGCCGTGTTTTATATCGTAGCCTGGTACTTAATTGAAAAAGGTCGCGGTTTAAGAAGCTAATCTACAAATTAGTGTTTAAGGTAATAAAAATTAAAATCGGTGTCTGCAACAACAGATGCCGATTTTTTTTAGCTAAATTTCATTCAGTTATGTTAAATTTTATTTAAATTTGTCTTTTGCTATTAACAAGTCTAATTTCTTTGTTTAGTATACTAAACAAATAACTTTGGGATGGTAAAGGATAGAAGCATGGCAGTGGCAAGCGAAACAGCAAAAGAACCAACGGTACTTTCTCGTCGTAAATTGTTATGTATTGCCGGAATGGGGTGGACTTTCGATGCAATGGATGTGGGGCTTCTCGCCTTTTTATTAACGGCGTTAAAAGAAGATTGGGGATTAACAGCAGCGCAATTAGGTTGGATTGGCAGTATTAATTCTATCGGTATGGCCGTAGGCGCTTTTGTCTTTGGCATTATGGCCGATAGAAAAGGTCGTAAACCGGTATTTATCTTAACGTTGCTGCTATTTAGCCTTGGTTGCGGTTTAACTGCATTAGCAAGCTCCTTAATGGTGGTATTAATTTTACGCTTTTTTATTGGTATGGGCTTAGGCGGAGAATTACCCGTTGCTTCTACATTGGTGAGTGAAAGTGTTAAAGCTCATGAGCGTGGTCGTATTGTTGTTTTATTAGAGAGTTTTTGGGCGGTAGGGTGGTTAATTGCCGCGTTAATAGCGTATTTTATTATTCCTGATTATGGCTGGCGTATGGCTATGTTATTGAGCGCACTACCCGCAGTTTATGCACTCTATTTGCGTTCAAAGTTACCAGAACCCAGTTCCACGCAGTTATTATTACAAAATCGTTTATCTCTTCGCCAATCAATGGCATTGATTTGGTCACCTCAATATCGCCGTTCAACACTGATGTTGTGGGTATTATGGTTTTGTGTGGTGTTCTCTTATTATGGCATTTTTTTATGGCTACCGAGTGTCGCAATGTTAAAAGGCTTTAGTTTAATTAAAAGCTTTCAATATGTGTTGATCATGACACTCGCTCAGTTACCGGGCTATTTTACCGCAGCATGGTTTATTGAACGTTATGGTCGTAAATTTGTGTTAATCACCTATTTAGCAGGTACTGCGATTAGTGCTTACTATTTTAGCGTAGCCGATTCCACAACCACACTATTAGTGTTTGGTATGTTGTTATCATTTTTTAATTTAGGTGCGTGGGGGGCTTTATATGCCTATACCCCAGAACAATATCCTGATGGTATACGAGCTACAGGCGCTGGAACGGCGACGGCAATAGGCCGTATTGGCGGAATATTAGGGCCACTGATGGTAGGCTATTTAGTGCAATATCAATTTGAAATAAGCACTATTTTTCTTATTTTTAGCCTTTCCATTGTGATAGCGATACTAGCGGTTATGTTATTAGGTAAAGAAACCAAAAATAGACCACTTAATTCCATTTAATCACTTTTTTATGACTAAAAATACAGAACGTCTCCTTTCTTGTTATATGATAGCTAATAAGTATTTTATAGGAAAAGAGGAATAATTATGTCTCATTATGAGGAAGTGATTAAGCAGGTTGATGAGGCCATTGCCAGTGCTAGCATACAAACGATGAATGAATTGCTGGTGGAATTAGGTAAAGATAACACAATAGCTTTTGCTCAGCGTTATGAACAGCAAGAGCGTCTACGCACGGCTATTTTTCATCATGGTGAAAAACAGCGCTAAGCAACCTTATAATGATAGAATAATCAAAAAGCGTTTATTTCATGTATTTATTCCATAATAATGGATAAACGCTTTTGTTTTAATCTGTTGGTTTAAAAAGTCTTTTTTCCTTCGAGCACTGCTATTCTATTTTCAATCGAAGGATGGGTTGAAAAAAGAGAGTCTCCCTTATTAAAAATAAAGGCTGCTTTGCGATATGCTCGTCCTGTAGAGCCATCTTCAAAATTTTCAGTTTCGTGTTGTGTTGCAATTTTCTTTAGTGCATTGATCATTGATTGATTATCTTGGGTGAGATCAACCGCTGCCGCATCTGCCATATATTCACGTGTCCGCGATAAATAGAAATAGAGCACTTGAGTAATAATGGGTAAAACAACGTTGAGTACAATTAAAATCAATCGTGCTTTACTGGCGGCATCATTACTTTTACCACCACGGTTACCAGAGGCTATATATAAGCGGCTACCAAAGATATTTGTTACCGTTAAAATAACATTTGCTAAAATACCCACATACAGCGTTAAACGGGTATCACCATGAATAATATGACCTGTTTCATGGGCTAATACGGCTTGTATTTCTTGGCGATTAAGTTGATTTAATAACCCACGAGTGACACCAATAAAGGCATTTTTTTCAGACCAGCCGGCAGCAAAGGCATTGGCTTCTGGTGTATCTAAAATATAAAGCTTAGGGATATAACCCAAAGTCGCACTTAAACTAAGCTCTTCCACAATATTTAATAATTGTCGCTCTTGGGCATTTAATGGCTCTTCAGGATTAATTAGTCGTGCTTTCATGCCCGTCAACATGATTTTATGCCCTTTAAAGTGAACAATAACCAGCAACACAATTGAAATGGCAACAATAATCAATGAAGCAATAGGCAGTGATTGGAATGTCAGAAATGCCAGCATATTATCAATTAAACTTAAATGAGGATTGGCACCTATCGCGCTATCAACTAATAAGCCGATCATTAGCATTAATAGTAAATAGGTGACTATCACAAACCGAGTGCGAATGGCATTTTTTCGCAGTACATTTCTGAAATCCATTTATTATTCTCCAATAATATCTACCGTATTATTTTATGTATAAGCTATGGTGCGTGGTGTTAATCAAAGTTAATACGGCGCGCTTCTTCTGATTTAATCGCTGTTTCATCAAGACGCCAGTATTCTTTATTAATCACGAGACTTGGAAAAATCTTCACAATAAATACCGCAGGGATAGAGGCGATAAACGCACGATATTGCTCTAAGGTACGGTTATAGCCACGTTTAGCAAAAGAGAGTTTATTTTCTGTTGAGACAATCTCTTCTTGTAAATTAGCCATGATAGTATCTGATTTTAGTTCAGGATAGTTTTCAACAGCGACATTAATCGCACCACTTGAAACAATTTTTGATAGCTCATCTTCTGCCGCTTTTGCTTCTTGGTTATTGCTACTTTGTGTTTTAGCTCTTAATTCGGTGATTTTAGTAAAAACATCGGCTTCATGACTAAGATATTTTTTTACTGTAGCTAATAAGCTATCAAACACTTTACCACGACGGTCGAGTTGTACCGATATTTCTGTTTCACTTGAGATAACCGCTTCACGCATAGAGATAATACGGTTGTAATAATAAAAAATAAGACCCAATAACGCGATGGTAATAATTAATCCAGTCATGTGAAGCGCTCTCTTTTCTAATAATAAACAGGGAATTTAGCTAACTCATTGATGTTAATTTTGCCTATTATTAGTCAAGATAGCTAGATGATTATTTCATCAAAGAGAAAAAGAATATTGATATGTCACTTAATATCTTAAAAAGAATGTTGTTTGAAGTATAAAAAAGCCCCAAATAAATTTGGGGCAAAATAAATAGGACTCATGTTAGGGAAAATAAAAATTAAAACCAAGGTGATTGGGACATCACATTGCCATAAAATAGCATTCTGCCGGCGATTTCACCGCTAAAAAGGATAAAAATAGTAATAATTGATATTAAAGCCTTTGTAAACAAAGAGCTACGAGATAGTGTGATAATAACACATCCTATTATTAAACTGGCGATGACTTGCCACCATAACAATAAGCTCGCTACGTTAGCACCTGAAATTTGAACTCGTATTACTAATCCCATCAATACTAACAGTAAGCCGATAAAAGCACCGAAATGCAATGTATGAATGGTTTTTTTACCTTGCAACTGTAACCAAGGAATAACAGAGCCAAAACCCAATAATAGGGCCGTACCAATAAAACTTATTTGTGTTGCGGGGGTATGCCATAACGCATGTGTTTGCATTTGATAATAAATTTGTGCTGTTATTAAAATAACGGGTAAGCCAATAAGGCCACAGAACAGACCTAGTAGGCTATTACGGCGTATTTTATTTGGTTGTAGCCAACTTGCTAATGCCCAGAGGGAAATTAAACCGTTTAACATAACAAAGGCAATAGCTTCACGACTTAACCATGAGTGAGCAATACCAAGTACTGAGCGATAAGCGCCGAGAGGATCGCCTAGGTGTCCCATTGACATAGAAGAACCAATTACTTCAATTAACCAAATAAGGGCAATCGTTGTACGTAACGCTTTGGGGCTTAACATGGCGGAGTTTTGTGTTTGCCATTGATAAAGAGATAAGGCAAGTACGGCACCGATCCCCCATTGACTCATTACGGTGAATAGAACCAAAGGCATTTGATAATCATGCATGGTTAATCCTCCATACCAATAATGACAATATTAGGATGACTGATGGTATGATCAGGAACCCCATAACGTTTTTCTAATAATGCCCAATTTGTGATATGTTTTTGGAGCAAATCTTCAATTTCGCCAAACTCAATGGCACCAGTTGGACAAGATTCAACACAGCGAGGTTTTAAGCCTTCGTCTATTCTATCGGCACACATATTACATTTACTGGTCTTCCCTTCTACAGGATCGTAAACCGGCGCATTATAAGGGCATGCCATAATGCACATTTGGCAACCAATACATTTGTCATGATCCTGTATCACAATCCCATCAGCTCGCTTAGTATAAGTATCGGCAGGGCATACTTTTAAGCATTGTGGATCGTCACAATGATTACAGGACATAGTGATAAAAGCTTGCGCATTGGGCAGATCTTCATTGAATTCGCGTACTCTACGCCACAAGACTCCTGGAGGGGTAACATTTTCTGATTTACAAGCCATCGAACAAGTGCGACAGCCATAACAATCTTTACTATTAATCAGAAAACCATACTGTTTTTTAGCCATGATTATGCCTCCCGTCTCACATTAACTAGGGTACTGTTACAACAATGACCATTACCTAAAGGTTCAACATGGTCATTTGTTACATGGCTACTACTCCCCCCTTGTTGTTCCCACCAACCATTATCAAGAGAAACAACACCTTGTTTTATGTGTGTGGTGACAACGGCTATTGCTCTATGTTCACCTCTATCATTAAAAGCAAACACCCAATCACCATTGTTTATTCCACGAGATAACGCATCATTAGGATGTATTAAAATATTGGGTTGATTACGCTGTACTTCTAAAATCCATTCATTCATCCCATGGCTTGAATGAACACTACGTGCTAGCTTACGTTGCACAGCCATTAACGGATATTTTTTTGCTAATTCAGGGGAGCCTGTTGTCGATTCCTTTACTGGATAATAAGTGACTATAGGGGAGTAGTTTTTATCTTGCCATTCTTCAATAAAGAAATGTGCTTTTTGGGTTGATGTACGAAATATTCCGTCTTTAAATGGGATCCAATCACCTTCTACTGGCCGTACAGGCCCTTTTTCTAGCATTTCCCGCGTAATCCCCGATCCCGCGAGGCAAGTATCAATATAGTGCTCAATAGGTTGATTAAATACGTCACCGAAACCAAAGCGTTCAGCAAGACGGGCAAAAATCCAATAATCAGGCTTTGCTTCTCCTGGTGGTTCAACGGCTTTTTCCATTAATTGAACATATTGGCTACGCACACCGGCCATTAAACTTGTATCTTCAAAAATGGTTGTCACTGGAAGTACTAAGTCGGCATAAAGCGCTGTTGATGACATTAAATTATCGGCTACAACAACAAAAGGAACTTTTTTTAGCGCCTTACGTACCATATTGGTATTGGGTAATTGTGTCATCACCCCCATCGTCATGATCCACCAGAAATTAATCGGGTGGGGTCTTTCGTTGACTATCCATTCACCCACTTTTGCAACAGGAATAGGATTAATGGGTTTAACATTTGGTGCAGGGGGAATAATAGGATTAAATTTTGCCATCTGACGCACACCACCGGCATCACAAATACCCGCGCCTTTCTTACCAATATTGCCGGTTAATAGAGCAAGATAAAACTGGCTTGCTGCAACATAGGCACCAAATTCAGTGCGTTGTGCGCCAGACATATTTTGTACAATCATTGCAGGCTTTATTGTCGCGTAGTCTCGAGCTAAACGAATAATAGTCTCTTGTGGAATATCTGTTTCTTTACTGGTTTTTTCGATAGTCCAGGGTTTAGCTTGCCAATAGATTTGTTCAAAAACGGTGGTGTAATTTATTTTATTTGGCAGTTCATCATGAGTTAACGCCGGTACAATATTGGGGGTATCATGGCGAACAATTTGCTGAGTTAGGGTATCAAAGACTAAATAGCTATCTTTATCATTAGCTGAATCACGTAGTAGTTTTTGTTGTTCATCGACTAAATACACCGCTCCGGTATGGGCACGCAAAAAAGGTTTATCTGTAAGATTTTCTTCAATGATTAATTTGATCATTCCTAATGCAAGGGCGGTATCGGTACCCGGAATAATGGGGATCCACTCATCAGCTTTGGCTGCGGTTTCATTAAAACGCGGATCAATGACTACCATTCTGGCACCATTACGGCGAGCCTGATTATAATTTTTAAAGTAGGCGTGCATAGTTACTGCTGGGTTATTGCCCCAACATAGAATATAACGGCTATCTTTTACCGTATCACGCGTATCTGCATAGCGTAGGCCAACCATAGGGATCATAGCTGCAGTAACCGCAGAGCAACATAAAGAGCCGGCTTGTTTTGTAGAACCGCCTAAATAGTCGAAAAAGGCTTTACCCATATCGTTTTTGATGGAATCCATATTTCCAGCGTGAGTAGAAATAAAAAGCCCTTCGTTGCCATATTTATCGATAGTTTCTCGAATATTTTTTTCGATAAGATCTAAAGCGTCATTCCAGCTAATAGGTTTAAACTCAGCCTTACCTTTTTCGCCAACACGTAGCAAAGGTGTAGTGAGTCTATCCTTATGATATACCCATTTAGTTCGGCTAATTCCTCGTAAACAACATTTGACATTAAAGCCTTCTGTAGCTTCAATTTTGATTAGTTTTCCCTGATGAGTAAAAGCGGTTAGGTTACAATGGAGACATTCCATTGCACAGGTGGATTGAAAAGTTTGATATTCAGATAATTTTATCCGAGTTTTCTGGTTAAATATGGGTTTATTTTCATTAGCTAGGCTAAACGCATTAGGGGAAAGAGCTGCCAAACCAATAGCTCCCATTCCTTTTAATAGCGTTCTTCTATCTAATTCCCACTGTTTATTTTTATACATAGGACATTCTCACACATAACAATGTTAACTATATATAAACTCAGTTCATTAATAATAAATTTGAGTTAGATCATTCAAGGATAAATAAAGAAGATAATCAACAGAAAATGATTTATATTCTTATTTTTCATAAAATTTTTAGTGTGAATAACTATAAAAATGAATAAAAAAAGAACAAACAAATATCGTCATAAATAAAGATAAATAACGGCTTAGGCGTGGAGAAATAAATGCAGAATTCTCAAGGGGTTAACTCTGTTGATATCGCAGTGACTATTTTAGAGTTTTTAGCATCTCAAGGAGGTGCTGCACGCTCTTCTGAGATAGCTAAGGCATGCTCACTATCAAAAAGTCGTCTACATAAATATTTAGTGTCTCTTTGCCGTAGTGACATGCTCTATCAAGAGAGTGAAGGAGGGCAGTATTGTTTAGGTAGCAAAATTATAATGCTAGCTGAGGCAACACACACAAACCTCTCTTTAGTTGATGAAATTAATCAAAGACTTTGTGAATTTAGAGATGAGCATAATATGTCAACAGGACTTGTTATTGCTCAAGGTAAGAAGCTCTATTTAGTGAGATATAATCGTAGTTTTAAACATGTCGATATTGATTTTCTGCCAAATACACCCGTTCCACATAAATTGAGTGCGGCAGGCGCGACTTATGCAGTCTTTAGTCATTTAGAAATTGATGCTGATTTATCAATACAGCAAAAAAACAGTATACATCAACAAGGTTTTGCTATTCGCCAACAACCCGCTGAAGGTATTCCTGGGGCTCAATCTATTGCATGTCCTGTATTTAATAGGAAAGGTGAAATGGTCGCAGCTGCATTGACCATGGGATTTATTAAACCTGAAAACCAAATAGAATTAGGTAATGCATTAAAAGCAAAAATTCGCCATGTTTTATCTTAATATTGCGAATATTTTTATCAAATACGTTTACTGGAAAAGTAAACGTATTTGAAAATAGCAAAAATTAAGTAAATAGTCCTTTAGCTAATATATCGCTTGCTTGTGTGACGCCGGGTAATACGAAGTAATAACCCCCACCAAAAGGTTTTATATAGCGCTCTAACGGTTCACCATTTAAACGCTTTTGCGTATCAATAAAGCCTTTTTTAAGGTTATTCTGAAATGAGACAAAGACAAGCCCCATATCTAATTGCCCTGACGGTGTTAGCCCTAATGAGTAGCTATAACTGCGACGACGCAGTTTGGCACTATAACGTTCGGGGGTTCTGGGCTCTGCTCGTCTCATATGGGAATCAAAGAGTATCCTGTCGCCATGAGGATCTTGCTCAAATTCAGGTGAGTCCATTTCTTGCTTCATTCCTATCGGCGCGCCTGTTGCACGATGACGACCAAAGTTATTCTCCTGATCTTCAAGAGGTGTTCTATCCCAAAATTCCAAGGCAAAACGAATAAGTCTCACCGCTTGATAGCTACCTCCTAAGCACCACTGCGGTTCATTTTGTTTATCGGTGATCCACACTAAATCATCCATTAAATGAGTGTCAGTGGCAGGGGCATTACCTGTGCCATCTTTAAAACCAAATAAATTAATTGGCGTTTGTTGATTATCAATATCACGAGCAGGTAGAAAACCATCTATTTTCCATCGTGCATGCACTTGCCCAGAAAGATATTTTAAAATATCTCTTAATGCATAAATGATACTTTCTTGACTATTGGCACAAAGCTGAAGTAACAGATCACCGCCACACCATTTAGGATCTAAGCGATCGTTGGGAAAGGGTTTCATTGCTTCAAGGCGTTTGGGTTTATGAGCTTGAAAACCAAACCGATTATCAAAAAAACTATCCCCTAACGCCACTGTGATGGTTAATTCATCAGGGTATAATTGGCTACCTAGAATACCGGATCCTGCGGGGGGAAGGTGAGGATTATGACTTTCTTTAAGTTCACGAGATTGTGTTAAAAAAGCAATCCGCTGTGTTAAGGTTCGGAAAATTTTTTCTACTTCCTCAGGGGTTGTTACTGTTAAATCAAGTGCAATAAATGAAGCATGCTTTTGTTCTGGCGTGATAACCCCAGCTTGATGTTTTCCTAAGTAGTTAATAGCACGTTGATAACGAAGTGTTGGTGAACACTTGCTTTTTTCGATGGCATTTGCGCCCATACTGGCAAGCAGTAAACTACCGCCTAACCATTTTAACGTTGTACGTTTATGGTGGTTAACGGGGATTGTGAGGAGTGATTTAAACAGAGTTTTATTTTTCACCATATGCTTCTTTATAGTAATAATAGACATCAATATTGAGCACGTTACGTAATTGTGCAACTTGCTCCGCTAATTGTGTTATTTGTGCAAAGAGCACTGCTTTCTCACTATCAGAAAGCGTATCTAAAGGCTGGAATAATTCTTCATCTCGCTGATATTTTAAAAATAGTTTGCTAATAGTGTCATACTGTTTGCGTAGTGATTGATATTCCTGAAGTGGAATATGGTTAGATAGAGACTCAATGATTAGGCGTGAACCGTATAAATTGGCATACCCATCCCCCAGATCACTTTTTGCATATTGATTTTCAATACCGGCTAATTTGTCGGTTAAAATCAGCTCTAAACTATCACCTGCAGATTGCACTAATTTAGCAATGGGAATATCTTCAATCGCTAAGCGTTTTTTTAGATCACTAATGCCTCTTAACAGTGCCTTGGCTGACTCGGCTGACGATTGCATATCCTCTAATTTAAAGAGTTGATATTCAACCAAATGAAATCCACTAAAACGGGGCGAGTTTTCTCTTTCAAGAAAGAAATCAGCCCGATTATTTAATAGGCGTTCAGTAGCGCCAAACAATGCAATAATCGGGCGGATCACCTCATAGTGATAATGCGCTTGTTGATAGGCGAGCTGGGCATCAGTCAGTTGATTTTTTTCACTGTTAACAATGACATTTTTTAATGCAGTTTCAACGAAGGTCAACTGATCAACAGCTTTCTGCCGGTAGTTAAGAATATTGGTTGTAAATTTTTCAGGAGTGGGAATATCCCCTTTAGCAACAACAATATTTTCACTATCTTGAGTAATGCCTTGAATGATTTTTTTTGCAGAAACAGAAAAAGAGCATAGCGATATCAATAGCAAGATGACAATATGATCACCTTTCAATAGGGCGCTATTTGGCATGGCGATCCCCTTGTTTAAATAACAGTGCGACCACCAACCAAAACACAATAAAAGTAACAACACTTAAACCAATGGGTTGCGAGCGATAAGCAAAGAATGAAACTAAGAAATTACCAAAAATGCTTGAATCATCCAGAATATGGCTAAGATCCCATAGTGGATAAATCAAAAAGTCAGGTAATTCAATATCCATTTCAATAAGTAGATTAGCTATCTCTTCTACTGCTTTTAATAGCAAGGAAACGGCGAGGAAAAGCAGTAAAAATCCGGTAATAACAAAGAATTTACGCCAAGAAATCATTTTTGATGTTAGCAAAAATAACCATAGAGTTAGTCCAGCTATCAATAGGCCAATGAATACTTCAATCAAGAAAGGTAACGTGGTTTGTGCTGTGAGAGCCATAATATGGCTTGATAGGAAAACAACCACTTCGCTGCCTTCTCTCGCAATGGCAATGGCGATGATCAGTAAAATCCCCCAGACACTTTGTTGTTGCGTTTTTTGTGTCAATTCGTTTTCGATATTGGCTTTTAGTGATTTACCTTGTTTGTTCATCCAATAGACCATCTGAACAATTAATAGGCAGGCAATGATTTCCATCATAACCATAAACAGAGATTGCCAGATATCTTCTAAGGAGCTAAATACCCCATAAATGCTAAGAGCTAAAAGAATAGAGAGTAGTATTCCTACTATTACTCCTCCCCAGAGATATTTCATACCTTGTTTAGGGGTAGGAGAGCGTTTTATCCATGCATAAATGATCCCTACCACCAGCAGAGCTTCAAAACTTTCTCGCCAAACAACAAATAGAACTTGTCCCATATTTATTCAGCCTTTTCAGTCGCAACGATTTCACCTTGAGGGTGAGACAGATGAAAATCATCAAAGAAGGTGTAACGTCCAGGTTTTAGAGGCGCAATCACAACGACAGAACTCGCCCCAGGCGCTAATACTTTTTCTTTACGTAATTGAGTGCTTTCAAATTCAACGGGGCTACTACCAGTATTGCGAATTTTGATCCGTATAGGAGTTTTAGCAGGAACATTTAAAACTCGAGGGATCAGTTCCCCCTCTTTCATTTCTAATTCAACGGTGTATTTTTCTGCGGCTAAAGTAGAGCTTGCTATCATTAATAGCAGTAATAGCGTGTATTGATAGAGATGTTTAATCATTGAAATTTCACTTAACAAAACAGAGGAGATAGCCCTATACACAGGGCTATCAATAATTAAGCTAATTAGTAACTGCCTTTACGACCAGTACCGCTATAGTTAAAATCCCATGACACTTCAAAAGGCTCGAACCAAGCGGCTACCCCCGTCTCTTTGTCGATATGACGACCAAAAACGACATCTTTATTGTAAGAAGGCGGGTAAATTTTATAGGTAACGTTATATTGGCCGTTGCCATCTAATTTTAGGTTTTCACCATAATGAGGACCATCACTGGCGACCATGGCCATAAAAGTTCCCTGCTGTTTTTTCTCCGGTGCATCTAATTTAGTCACGGTATATTCAACAGTGAGATAAGGGATCCAATCACCTTCAGCAAAACCATTCGGATTATCTTCAACAGCATGAATATCTGCTTCTAAATGGATATCAGCTTTATCAGCAGGTAGGTGCTTCATTGCATGATGGCCTTCCTCTGTGTCCATCGTGATAGGTTGTAGATAGACACCTTGAATTTCCATGCCATTTTTAATGATTGGTTGACCTACGGGATACTCAAGAGCGAAGACAGAAGTGGGAATTAATGATAACAACGTGAGAGCACGCACATAACGAGAGTTCATGTTTAATCCTTATGTATTGAATGATAATTGTTATTATTCTTATTAAGATTAACATGATTTATAGCAAAAATAGCAGAAACTTATGTAAGAAAAATATCGTTTAATTTGAAGTGGGAAAGGATAAAAATAAGATTAACTAACTCTTTTTTAAAAGAAAAAATTTTGTTATTAAGAAATGACAGATAAATATACTCAATAAGTTTGCTTTTTAATACTAAGTAAAATCATAGTGTTAAAGAGAATGGATGGAAATCTTATTAACTATCTGACAAAGATAAGCAATCACTGATTTCCATATTAGATCATTAAATTTGACTCTGTGCGCTCCAAAATAGCTTAGATTGGGTGACAGCGCTGGAAGAAGCGATAGGATCTTCATTTAGCGGTGAAGGAAGAAAAGCGGTTGGTGTAACATTTAATTCTTTAGCAATAAGGAAGAGCATATCAACATCAATTTTACATAGCCCATTCTCATAGCGTGAAAATTGCTGTTGGCTAACGCCGACTCTTTCAGCCACTGCTTTAGCGGATAAACGCAAGTGTTGGCGCTGTTGGCGAATTTTATGTCCAATAATTTGAGAAATAGGATAAACTTTTGACATTGGTGACCTCTTTCCTCCTATCAACTACTGATAATATTTCATTAAATATCAATGTTTTTTAAGCTGAATTTTAACGAGCTCAAGCTCTCCTACTTGAATGAGTCAAATTCATACTTTTTGTTATCGGTTAGTTGAGTAAATTATTTATAGTCACAAAATTATTATTGATAATTAATTTTTTATCCTATGTTAAAAAAAATTACTTTGGCAGAATGAAAAACGGCATTTTTTTGATAGAGAGTGCTATATATTGTATAAACGCAATTTTTCTACTTATATAGACTCGCATTTATGATTGAGAAGGAGTAAATAAGAAAGGAGAATAACAAATGATAAACACCTCTTTGACTGATTACACTCAAAAATAGGCGTTATATATTATTTATAACAGACTATTTTTGAGTTTTTTTGTCAGGTCAAATCCGCAATCAGCTTTATGTCATCGAATCAACTCGATTATTTTTACTTTATCTAAATTGATAAATTTACATTCACATCAGATAGACGATAGCGTTAAGATGGTTACTTATAATACATGGTGATTATAAGTATTACAGAGTCATTACCTAATTATCGTCAAGGTCGAGATTATGAATGTAAAAGAGATCATTCGTCATGAACCATTTGGAACATTACTCGGTTATGCACCAGGTGGTGTTGCGATTTACTCTTCAGATTACAGCAGTATAGATAAAGAAGATTATGCCGCCAATGATTCATTCCGTAGTTATATTGGTAATGAGTATATGGGGCATAAGTGGCAATGTGTTGAATTTGCACGCCGTTTTCTCTATTTACATTACGGGGTTGTTTTTACTGATGTGGGAATGGCCTATGAGATCTTCTCGTTACGTTTCTTACGGAGAACGATTGATGACGATATTTTACCCTTGCAAGCTTTTGCAAATGGCAGCAAACAGCCACCGACGGTAGGAGCGTTGCTTATTTGGCAAGAAGGGGGAGAGTTTAAAGTCACCGGTCATGTGGCGGTTATTACCGAAGTATTAGAAGATAAAATCCGTATTGCAGAACAAAATGTGATCCACACTAGGTTACCGCGAGGTCAACAATGGACACGAGAGTTACCGCTTAAAGTGAGTGATAATGGCTATTTTATCGAAGATACCTTTGATAATACCACCTTGCTAGGTTGGATGATCCAAACAGAACCTAATGCCTACAGTTTACCTCAACCTAAAGTTGCCCCTGAATTGTTAGCTATTCATGAGGCCAAATTAGCCAACAAGGGGCAATTTGCTGGAAAATGGCTAGATGAAAGCGATCCGTTAGAAAAAGCCTATGTGCTAGCACAGCACGGTCATACGATTAATCAAGACAGCTATGAATATTTCACCATTTCAGAAAGTGCTGAGCATGAACTTATACGTGCTAGTAATGAAATGCATTTGATGTATTTGCATGCAACGGAAAAAGTGCTGAAAGACGATAATTTACTGCGTTTATTTGCGATCCCTGAAGTGTTATGGCCCCGTATCCGCCTATCATGGCAAAATAGACGTCATCAAATGATCACTGGACGGTTAGATTTTTGTATGGATGAGCGTGGTATCAAGGTGTATGAATATAACGCTGATTCTGCATCTTGTCATACTGAAGCCGGATTAATTATTGAAAAATGGGCTAAACAGGGTGGCATTAAAGCAGGTTATAACCCGGGTGAACGTCTATTAGATGCGTTATCAGATGCTTGGAAACACAGTGATGCGAAGCCATTTGTACATATTCTTCAAGATGATGATAATGAAGAAGATTATCATGCTCGCTTTATGCAACAAGCACTGACTAAAGCCGGTTATAGCAGCAAAATTCTGCGTGGACTAAAAGAGCTGCATTGGAATAGTCGTGGTCAGTTAATTGATGGTGATAAACGTATTGTTGAATGTGTATGGAAAACATGGGCTTGGGAAACCGCGTTAGATCAACTAAGAGAAGAGAGTGAACAACAGTCACTTATTCCTATTCGTATTGGTGATCCGGCGGGAGAAGTTCGTTTAGTTGATGTTCTTTTACGCCCTGAAATCACGGTTTTTGAACCTCTTTGGACTCTTATTCCAAGTAATAAAGCGATATTACCTATTTTGTGGCAACTTTTCCCAGATAATCCTTATCTACTTGATACTGAGTTCACTTTAACCCCACGTTTGTCGCAGAGTGGTTATGCAGTTAAGCCTATTGCTGGGCGCTGTGGTAGTAATATTGGTTTAGTTGATCACCAAGAAAATGTATTAGGTGAAACCAGTGGTCAATTTGAACATCAAGAAAATATTTATCAAGAGTTATGGTGTTTACCAAAAGTGTCTAACCGATATATTCAGGTTTGTACCTTTACGGTAGATGGACATTATGGTGGTTGTTGCTTACGCTCTGATCCGACATTAGTGATAAAAAAAGACAGTGATATTGAGCCATTAATTGTCCTTGAAGATAAACACTTTTTAGCGGATTAATTTCATCACCATCATTTTAATGAGTAAGAGATCGGTTTAGATTAAACCGATCTCTTTGTTATTTTGTCAGATCACATCCCATGTAAGATCTGTTTTTTCAGCCATTGAATAAAAAGCTGTACTTTAGCGTTACTCTTTTCATCGCGGGTAACCAGATAATAGCGTTGTGCACAAAAAAACTCACAATTATCAAAAGGGACTATTAATTCATTA
Source organism: Proteus sp. G2675 (assembly GCF_963886535.1). Taxonomy (NCBI): domain Bacteria; kingdom Pseudomonadati; phylum Pseudomonadota; class Gammaproteobacteria; order Enterobacterales; family Morganellaceae; genus Proteus; species Proteus sp. G2675. The sequence goes on along the minus strand of NZ_CAWPCB010000036.1, from coordinate 114,557 downwards.
TTTGCGAGTTGTTTTTGAATTAAGCGTTTACGCCCCATTGCGACACCGGAATGATTAACGGCAGCAATAACAGCTAAATCAGAGCGATCAAAACAAATATTACTTTTATTTGGAAATAATCCTAATCCCATATATTCACTCCAAGCGCGCCATTCATCAAAATCAGAGTTATTACTCCAAGCTTGTCTATCATGTAACAAAGTACAATTAGCAAGGTGATGGATATTACCTACTAATTCATGGCGAGCAGCATATTCAGGGCTACAAACAGGAATAATTGATTCTGAGATTAAATCTTCACAATAGAGATTTTTCAGGTGTTTATCATCGAAATAGATAGCGAGATCGATACCATAACCACGAAAATTAATATCGTCATTGCCAGTAAGTAAGTTTAATTCAATAGAAGGATAGCGTTGAGTAAAATCAGAAATACGAGGTACAAGCCAACATTGCGCAATAGAAGGGCGAGAATACACCGTTAATACGCCAGATATTTCTTGATTATAGATATCTAAAATCTCTTGATTAATATCTTCAAGTGTTTTTTTCAATGCCCAATAAATACGTTCACCTTCTTCGGTTAATTCAATACGCCGATGAAAGCGATTAAATAGCTTTATCCCTAATTCTTTCTCTAGTGTATTAATACGATGGCTAATCGCGCTAGGCGTCAAGGACAATTCCTCTGCGGCTAAAGCGAATGATAAATGCCGTCCTGTTGCTTCAAAAGTGTGAAGTCGTGCTAATTGATAACTGGATAAGCGCTTATTTCTCAAAATCACGTTAGAAGATCCAAACATTTTTTATTCTCATTTAATTATTATTAGTAACGTAAGGTAATAATCAAGTTAATGTTAAGGTGAAAGATAGCCAAGATGAAATCTAAATGATAAATATTTGTGCATCTGATCACCTATTTGGCTTAATTGAATTCATCTTAGTATCTATTTTCATCATTTGTAAGTGTCGAATGATTAATATTCAATATGTTTAACAATAAATAAAAATTAGGGATTGATCTATGGAACCGACACTATGGGTACTAGGTACTCTGATTATAAGTATCTTGCTCATTGTTTTTACTATAATAAAACTTAAGTTTCATCCATTTTTAGCACTACTACTTGCCAGTTTTTTTGTCGGTATGGCAATGAAAATGAACCCATTAGAAATGGTCAGTGCAATTGAAAATGGGATTGGGGGAACGCTGGGATTTTTAGCCGCCATTATTGGTTTGGGTACTATTCTCGGTAAAATGATGGAAATATCGGGGGCGGCGGAGCGCATCGGTATCACCTTACAAAAATGCCGTTGGTTATCACCGGATGTTATTATGGTATTGGTGGGACTGATTTGTGGTATTACCCTGTTTGTTGAAGTAGGGGTAGTGCTACTTATTCCATTAGCATTCTCTATTGCTAAAAAAACAAACACCTCATTATTAAAACTCGCCATCCCTTTATGTACTGCATTAATGGCCGTGCATTGTATTGTTCCTCCACACCCTGCAGCGCTTTTTGTCACTAATGAGTTAGGGGCCGATATGGGAACGGTGATCGTTGCCGGTCTTGCTGTTGGATTATTAGCCTCATTAGTGGGCGGGCCTCTTTTCTTAAAAGTATTGGGTGAGCGCTTACCTTTTAAAACCGTACCAGAAGCATTTTCTGATATGGAAATTCGTCAAGAAAAAGATTTACCTTCACTTGGGGCGACATTATTTACGGTTTTATTACCTATTGTTCTGATGCTGATTAAGACCGCCGCAGAGCTTAATATGGAAAAAGGCACTTCGGTTTATATTGCATTACAATTTATTGGTAACCCGATTACGGCAATGTTTATTGCTGCTTTTGTTGCTTACTATATTTTAGGTATTCGCCGTAATATGGGCATGAGTACCCTATTGAAAAAAACAGAAGATAGTTTTAGCTCTATTGCCAATATTTTGTTAATTATTGGTGCTGGGGGCGCATTTAACGGCATTTTAAAAGGGAGTGGTTTAAGCGATTCATTGGCGGTGATCCTCTCTAATTTGGATATGCATCCTATTTTATTAGCTTGGCTAGTAGCGATTATTCTGCATGCAGCAGTAGGATCAGCAACGGTTGCTATGATGGGTGCGACCGCTATCGTTGCACCATTAATGCCAATGTATCCAGATATTAGCCCTGAAATTATTACATTGGCAATTGGCTCTGGGGCTATTGGCTGTACGATTGTCACAGACTCCCTATTTTGGTTAGTAAAACAGTATTGTAATGCCACATTAAGCGAAACTTTCCGTTTTTATAGTATCGCGACCTTTATTGCTTCATTTGTGGCATTAGGGGGCACTTTTATGCTTTCTTTTGTCATATAAAAGAGAATGACGATGACCACGATAGATATAAATAAATTAAAAAATGATTATCCACTAGTACGTGATTTAGTGGATTTAAAAGAGGTGGTTTGGTTTAACCCCAATGTTACCTCAACTGACCAGGGACTTCCTTATGTAGGTTTAACGCAAAATGATGTGATGGATGCACAGGCAAGATTACAACGTTTTGCACCTTATTTAATGAAAGCCTTTCCAGAAACCGCATCAACTGAGGGGATCATCGAATCAGCCGTTGTGGATATCCCTCAAATGAAAGGGGCACTAGAAAAGCGCTATAACACCCTTATTGAGGGACAATTGCGTTTGAAAAAGGACAGCCACTTACCTATTTCTGGTTCAATTAAAGCGCGCGGGGGGATTTATGAAGTACTCACTCACGCTGAAAAATTAGCCATAGAGGCTGGGCTTCTGACCACAGAGGATAATTATGAAAAATTATTTTCTGATGAATTCCGCAAATTTTTTAGCCAATACAGTATTGCCGTCGGCTCCACGGGTAACTTAGGAATGTCGATTGGCATTATGAGTGCAAAACTGGGCTTTAGCGTTAGTGTTCATATGTCTGCGGATGCTCGTCAATGGAAAAAAGACAAGCTACGCGCTCATGGTGTTAATGTTGTGGAATATGAGCAAGATTACAGTATTGCGGTTGAACAAGGACGTAAAGAGGCAGAAAAAAATCCTCGTTGTTTCTTTATTGATGATGAAAATTCAAAAACATTATTCTTGGGTTATGCCGTCGCTGGATTACGTTTAAAACATCAATTTGAAACGCTTAATATTCCGGTCGATAGTGAACATCCTCTGTTTGTCTATCTGCCATGTGGTGTAGGCGGAGGGCCTGGTGGTGTTGCTTTTGGGTTAAAACTGGCATTTGGTGATGCAGTACATTGTCTATTTGCTGAGCCAACCCATTCTCCTTGTATGTTACTTGGGGTGTATACCCAGTTACATGATGGTATTTCTGTTCAAGAAGTGGGTATCGACAATATTACTGCAGCTGACGGTTTGGCGGTAGGTAGAGCCTCTGGCTTTGTTGGACGGGCAATGGAGCGTTTGATTGATGGCTATTACACCATTGATGATCAAGAGTTATATAACTTATTGAGCTTGTTAAACAAAGAAGAAGGGATCCAGTTAGAGCCTTCCGCTTTAGCAGGAATGACAGGGGCTATTCATGTTTCTCAAGCTAAAGATTATCTACAAGGTTTATCACTTGATAGTCAAAAAATGCACAATGCGACGCATTTAGTATGGGCGACGGGGGGCGGTATGGTGCCAACTGATGAAATGCAAAAATATCTTGCGCAAGGGGAATAGCAACCATATAACAATAAAACAAATAATAACATTATAAAACAAAAGGATAAGATTATAAGCTTATCTGTAATATCACTTCTGTATTTACACCAGGATGTCACATCAGGGGAAGATGCTGTAGTTTATAACGATAAAAAAAGAGGCACCCATTGGGTGCCTCACTCACTAAAATAAAAGCCATTATTCCAAGATAAACATTCCATAAGGATGGATTTGTAGATAATAGCTATCACCTTCATTAGGTTGAAGTTGGGTTGCATTCACTTGTAATAACAATGTTTGATTTTGCCATGCAACAGTCACCTCATATTGTGGTCCCATATAGGCGACATGGATTATTGTACATTGCTGACAAGCTTCACCTTGTTGAGATAAGGTAATAGCTTCAGGTCTGACACCCACTCGAATTTCGGTTTTATTGCTGTTAAAGTTCTCGGGGCGAGGTAAGCGATAATTAAAAATATCCACATAATCAGCCCCTAGAGTAGCAGGGAAGAGATTGGCATCTCCCATAAAACTTGCCATAAACTCAGAGGCCGGTTGGCGATATAAAGTTTGTGGTGAACCTAATTGCATTATTTTGCCTTTATTCATCACTAACACCATATCGGAAACGGCAAAAGCTTCACTTTGGTCATGGGTAACATACAGGGAGGTGATATTAAACTGTTGTTGTAATTCACGAATTTTCTCCCTCATGCTACGGCGCAAGTTAGCATCCAGATTACTTAATGGCTCATCAAATAACAGCACTTTTGGTTTTAAGATCAAAGCACGAGCTAATGCCACTCGTTGTTGCTGACCGCCTGAAATCTGATCGACAAAACGATCTTCAAATCCTGCTAAATCTACCAAGGCTAGAGCCTCTGCCACTCGCTGTTTGATCTCTGCCTTTGGGCGACCTAACATTTTTAAGCCATAACCAATGTTGTCACCTAAGGACATATGAGGGAACAGGGCGTAAGACTGAAACACCATACAAATATCACGTTGTTGGATTGAGCGATCAGTAACATCTTCACCATCAATAAAAATTTTACCTTCTGTTGGTTTTTCTAATCCAGCTACTAAGCGTAGTACTGTCGTTTTACCGCAACCTGATGGCCCCAATAACGAAACCATTTTTCCTTGAGGAATAGATAAACTGAGAGTGTCAATTACCGTGTTTGTACCAAAACGCTTAACAATATTTTTCAGTTCAACGAAATGTGATTGTGTCATGATTTATACTCCGTATTACTGTGCATTTTTGGCTTTAGAGCGTGAAACACGGGCTTCGCCAATCAAATAGTCAAATAAGAAAATAATAGCCAACATCACGATGATTAAAATCGAGCCATAGGCAATCGCGACGCCGTATTCACCATCTTCAACACGATTTAAAATATAAGCGGTAGCAACGCGAGTTTCAGGAGTCACTAAGAATACAATCGCACTGACGGTGGTTATTGCGCGGACAAAACTATAAATTAAAGCGGATAAAATCGCGGGGCGTAATAAAGGCAATAGCACATACAAAATAGTTCGCATTGAATTTGCTCTTAAACTTAATGACGCCTCATCCAGCGATTTATCGATTTGCCCCAATCCTGCAATACCTGCTCGTATTCCCACGGGCACGTTACGCATGGTCATTGAGATAATCACAATGGCTGCCGTTCCTGTTAAATAAAACGGCGAATCATTAAATGCCAAGATATAAGAGACACCCGCAACAGTACCGGGAACGGCAAAACAGAGCATGGTCGTAAATTCGATACTCTTTTTACCTTTAAAATCTTGGCGCACGACAATATAGGCGATCAAAAGCCCTAAAATAGCGGTAATAGGTGCTGCGATACCCGCATAAAGTAAGGTATCAAGTAATGATGGCCATGCGCCGTCGCTCATCCCTTGACCAAATAATTTAATAAAGTTATCAAAGGTTAAGGTGTAATCCACACCCCAGTTAACCGTAAAACTGCCGTAGAAAATGCTGCCATAGAGTAAGATATTAAAGATAACCCAAATACCCAGCACACTAGTGACAAAGGTTACTAAGGAGGTGGGTAATGGTTGAACATCACCACGATAGGATTTACCTGACACCGTGACATATGAGCGTTTGCCAATCCACATATATTGAATGCAGAACACTAATAATGAGAATACCAACAGTGAAGCACCTAAGGTACTTGCTGCTTGGTAATCAAGTTGAGAGCCGGTGATATAGAAATAAATTTGAGTGGCAATCACGTCAAAGTTGCCACCTAGCACCAATGGGTTACTAAAATCAGCCAATGATTGCACTATAACGATCAAAAAGGCATTGGCTAATGCTGGTTTTAGTAACGGCATAAAAACATGAAAGAATGTTTGGTAGCGATTAGCTCTAAGGGTATAAGAAGCCTCTTCTAATGACGGATGGATTGTTTTAATTGCACCATCTAAGATCATAAAAGACATAGGGGTAAAGGCAAGTACTTGTGCAAGCCAAATTCCCGTAAAGCCATATAACCAGTTGGTATTTTCTAAACCTGCATAAGTTGCCAAAAATTCAGTGATATAACCTGAACGTCCCATCATCAAGGTCACACCTAAACCCACAACAAAAGGGGGAGTGACAATAGGTAAAATAGAAAACACTCGACCAATAATCGCTGATCTTACTGCAATACGTGATGTATAAATGGCGAGGATCAAACCAAAAAAAGTACAGCCAATACCAACTGCGATAGACAGTAAGATTGAATTGATCATCACCTGAACAATATGGGCTTGGCTGAGAATGGTAATAAATTCAAAGGGGGCAAAATTGCCAGCACTATCTTGAAACATCGGAATAAAGATAGCGACACTTGGAAAGATAATAAAAACACCGATTAAGGCGACAACTGTGATTAATGAGCCAATCACAAAGCTATCACCCCCTAACCACTCTAAGCGTGTTAAAGCATGCTTGGCTATCATTCCTAATGAAATAAATAGCACGATAACCGAATAACCCAGACCACGACCTTCCATCGTTGCGGTAACAATAGTGATAAAGGCGCAGAAAAAGGCAAAACTTGCATCAAAATAGTGACGAATACGATTTTCTCGCCCTACAGGATGTAAAGGACGAATTAATAGTATGCTGGGAAGTAAAAACCAGAGCAGACTGATATTTAAGTTACTCCAGCCATAAGAGGTAAGTAATTCATCTGCGGTAGAATCAAATAGACCATAATCAAGGCTCCATGAAGGCATTAATATAAATGCCATCCATGCAATCAGGATCCATAAAAATATGGGATCCCACCTCTTTTTTTCAGACAAAGCGAGTGTGTGAGACATAAATCCCCCGACAGTAAAGCTCATTATTATTATGTAAAAAAAAGAGCGAGAGCATCTCTCGCCCTATTGATAGGCTATTTACCCATTTTTACTTCGGTAACCCATTTATTTATCAGCTCCTTACGAACATCACTATCGCCATATTTATCCATGTCGTAGTTAATCAGTTTTAAGTCTGATAATTTCAAAGCCATCGGGGAAGACTCAGCCGTGGTATTGGTGAGAATTTGGTAAGATTTACCCTCTTTCCAACTAATTTCTTGTGCTTCTTTAGAGAGTGTCCAGTCTACAAATAACTTAGCGTTATCCATATTACGGGCATTTTTGATGATACTGACACCGCCAATTTCGTAACCTGTGCCCTCACAAGGTGAGATAAGCTCTAGTGGTGCCCCGTTTTCAACTTCGAGTGAATAGTCGTGTAAGAAGCCGATACCAATCGCGGCCTCACCACGGGCGGCGTTACGCGCTGGTGCAATACCTGATTTAGTATATTGAGAGATATTGGTATTTAGTTTTTTCAGATAATCAAAGGCTTGCTCTGTTCCCCACAATTGATCGAAAGTTGCTAATGCAGTGTATGCAGTGCCCGAACTTTGTGGATCAGCGATTTGAATTTCACCTTTGTATTCAGGTTTGACTAAATCTTTCCAACAGGTCGGAATAGGTAGACCTTTCTCTTTTAAACGATCTTTATTGACACCAAAACCTAGAATACCGACATAAACCGCAGAAGAGTAGTTTCCTTTGCGTTTAGCCGGATCACGAAATTGTGGCATGATCTGATCAAGATTGGCGGATACATAAGGCTCTAGCAGATCCATTTCACCCGCTTGTGAGTGAGGATCCATTGTTCCGCCATACCAAACATCAGCTTGCGGATTGCGTTTTTCTGCTTCTATTTTCGCTAATGTACTGCCGGAGCCATTACGAACAAAAGTGGTTTTAACATCATATTTTTCAGCAAAAGCTTTAGTTTCAGCTTCACACATCGCATTTGTGGCACTGCAATAAACCACTAAGCGACCCGCGGCACTGGTGGATAAACTTACCGTAGAAAGAGCTAAGCCGGCGGCAACAAGTGTAGAGAGAGTTTTCAGTTTCATGTTCAGAACCTTTTAAATGTGTCGTCATCGGAAAATGAAAGTGGGCCAACTAAATGCTCACGTTTACTGACATCAGCGATCAGCAATGGCATTAGTAGTAGTCCCATTAAGGCCGCAGCACTGGTTAATAATACAAACATCCCAGTCCAACCATAATGCGCCATGACCTGACTTAATGGCCAACCTGCTATTGCAGCCCCTAAATAGGCATACAATCCCAAGTAGCCTGTTACCGTACCTGCTGCGTTTTTATGACAATATTCTGTGGCAGCAAGTCCGATTAACATCTGTGGTCCAAACACAAAAAAACCGATACTGAAAAAACAGGCTGCAAGCAATGCATAATGATGAATTGGTATTAGCCAAAGTGCTGTTACTGCGATAAAAAGCCCGAGTGAAAACAGCAATATCATTGGTGCTCGTTGGCCACGGAATAATAAATCCGAGCCCCAGCCTGAACATAACGCGCCTAACAATCCACCCATCTCAAAAAGAGAAAGAATGGCATTAGCACTTAACAAGTTAGCGCCATGGGTTTCTGATAACCAAATATTTCCCCAATCATTTATCGCCATACGGATGAGATAAATTAAAATATAAGAAAAACCTAGTAACCAGATCATTCGGTTAAATAAGATGCCTTCTTTCAAAATGGTTAACATAGGGGTTGGAGGCGATACTTGCTCTTGACGTAATTCAAAAATATCGCGCCGCCATACACCTACTGTGGGTAACCCTTCTTCTGCTGGTGTTCCTTTTAGTTGCATACAAAGCCATAAACCCATAACAATACCTATTAGGCCGGGAATAACTAAGGCTATTTGCCAACTAAAATGGGTTGCCAACCAAGCGGTTAAAAGGGGAATACTCATCCCGCCAAGATTGATGGAGATATTCCATAATCCCCACCAGAAACCGCGTTCATTACGTGAATACCAATGGGTGAGTAACCTTGCACAAGGGGGCCAACCCCATCCTTGAAAGAAACCATTAAGTGCCCAGACTAAAAGCAAGGCAGGAAAGGATAAACAGTAGGCAAAAATAATATTCATCACCCCTGTCATTACCAGACCTGCGCCCATAAACCAACGGTAGCCGTATTGGTCATGGAAAATACCAGAGAGAAATTTTGATAGACCATAAGTGAGATAAAACAGGCTGGCTATCCAGCCAATATCACTTTTATCTAGATGCAGTTCCGTTTGCATAACGGGCATCACAAAATTGACGCTTTTACGAGTCAGGTAAAACGTGGCATAGCCAATGATCATCGACAACATTAAATTTTTACGCCAAAAATCATAGGTCTTATTTATTGATGCCGAATTTTTACCTAACATAACATCCTCTCTGATATTGCCAATGTAAGAAAAATGCAGTTAAAAAGAATGAGAGAAGGTTGTAGATGACTAAGACTAATTCCTAGTTTTCACGCTTTTCTATTGAATTTGTGGGTAAGTTAACAATTATTTTAGTACCAAGCTGACTAATTACTTCCCATTCTCCCCCCAATGCGCAGATCCGCTCTTCAATACCTCGTAGCCCAAAACCGTTATTAGGTTGTGTAGGCAAAATGCCAATACCATTATCATGAACAACCAGTCGTAATTGTGCTTGATGTTGAGTAAGCGAAATGTGGATCTCACTGGCATTAGCGTGTTTGCTGATATTATTGAGTAGTTCTTGCACTAGTCGGTAGAGTGTAAAAATAATGGTGTCGCTTTCAGGCTCTGTTTCAAGAGCATAATGAAAATGACAGTGAATACCATTTTCATGAAATGAGAACTCATCAATTAAATGGTGTAGTGCCTTCTCTAATGACATCTCTTCTAAAATAGGCGGCCTTAGTTGGCGTAGCAGTTGTCGGGTAGATTGATGTATTTGGTGGGCTAATCGCTCAATTTGCTCGCCTGACTGACGTGTTTTATCGTTATCTGCACTTCTTTTTACTAACATTGACTGAATTTGAATAGCTGTAATATTTTGTCCAATTTCATCATGTAATTCACGAGCAATGGCTTTTTTAACATCTTCTTCGGTATGTACTAGTTGTTCCATCAACGCTCGGCGTGCTTGTAACTCTTGCTCTAAACGTAGCTGATAATGACGTAAATTATTGGCAAGTTGTTGCTGGCGACTAATAGCTATACCTAAACCAATACCAATTAAGGCTTGGGTTGTTAAAAACATCTCTAATTCATGCAAATCGGCAAAAGCACCATTTACTTGTCTAGCAAAGGTAATCATTAAACTACCTAACAACGCGGATAATACCCCCCCTTGCCAACCATAACGATAAGCCATAAAAACATTAGGAATAAACACCAGAATAACTAATAAGCGTTCAATTTCTGGGGTAAGAAAGAATTGTGCACTTAATCCAATAAGACAAAAGAGAAATACCCACATTAATAAGGAGGTACGCAATGGTGGCTCTGGGGTGATTTCGGCGATTAATACTCGACTTTGTAATTCGCGTAAATATTCATAAAGTAGAAAAACAAAGGGAGCTAATAAAATACCACCTGTTATTGAGGTCAAAAATATTGCGCTGGTGGACGTCGTGAGAAAAAAACTGAGTAGGAAGGCTTGTAATAGGCTATTAAATCCGACCGCGGCGATAAGTAAGGTTAACCGTTGCCAATAAAGTGGGTAACGCCACCAGATCCGTTGTACTTCTAGTGCGACCAATAAGCTGATTAAAGGTGAGAGATAAAGAGTTACATGGGTAATTAATTGCTGTTGAGTTAGCCAGTAATAAAGCCCCCATTCGGCCAATAACATCGGCAACCAAAAACGTCGCCAAAGTAAAATAAATAATGCTAGCCGTAAGCCTTGAGGTAAAAAAAGTGCGGCTTGTTGACCATTATGACTAAGATAAAAACTGATCACCCAAAGTGACAACCAGAGTAAAGAGTAGGTCAACAATAAAAAGAGAGATTGAAGAAAAAAACGTGCGCCTCTTTGCATGTTAGAGTGTTCCGGTGATTAACTGGTTGTTTAATGCAAAATGGACTAAATCAATGGTTGTTTCACAGTTCAATTTACCCAGTATATTGGCTCGATGAACATGCACCGTTTTATGACTGAGATTCAGTTGTACGGCGATAGCTTTAACATTAATACCTTGTACTAGCAGATTAAAAATCTCTCTTTCGCGAGGGGTTAAACTATGTAAAGCATCTTCTTTTTCAGGTGTCTGTCGAAGTGCTTTCATGGCATCAGCACAGAGATAACAGCCCCCTTGATACACAGCACGTACTGCTTGAACGAGCTCTTGTGGACCACAGCGCTTAGTTAAATAGCCATGGGCACCGGAATCTAAAGCGCTTTGTACAAATGCGGGGGTATCATAAATACTTAAAATAATTGTCCGAAAATCAGGGCGTTTTTGTTTTAATCGACTTTGTAATTGTAGGCCACTCTCTCCAGGCATAGAGAGATCCATCACCGCCACATCAATATTATCATTTAATAAATAGGGCCAAGCTTCTTGGCCATTTGCGTATTCACCGACAATATTAATATCCGGCTCTAGCATTAGCAGTTGTGCAAACCCAGAACGCACAACAATGTGATCATCGATGAGAGCAACGTTTATCATATTTTTATTAGGCTAAGCATTGTTAGGTAATATTTATCTGTTTTATAACAAGCTACAGGAAGTTATGCGAGAAAAAAGGGAGCAAAAACACGCTTTTGCGCTTTGTCTCTCGCTTTTAGCGTATTGAATCGAGACAATTAGCAGGGCAGAATTACCCCCTCACAAACAGGGAACCTCCATTTGTAAGGGGGTTTGGCAGATTAAGCGACTTGAACGGGAACGGCTTTAGCAATGCGTTTCATTTCATTGTCGCCTTCAAAATAGGCAATGTTGGGTTTATGGCTACGCGCATCGCTATCTGGAATTTGCACATAAGAGCAAATAATTAAGCGATCACCTACAGCAGCACGGCGAGCGGCTGCGCCATTGACAGAAATAATACCAGACCCTCTTTCTGCGCAAATGGCATAAGTAGAGAAACGTTCACCATTGTCAACGTTATAAATATCAATGGCTTCATTTTCAAGAATACCAGCGGCATCCATAAAATCCTGATCAATCGCGCAAGAGCCTTCATAGTGAAGATCAGCTTGGGTGACTTTTACGCGATGAAGTTTGCCTTGTAACATGGTGCGTAGCATTGTTGTGTTTCCTATTTTTAATTATGCATTAGACTAAGCTAACTTGTTGGCTATCGATTAAACGAGTGTTACCTAACCAAGCTGCCATTAAAATAACGGCACATCGGCTCTCTTCGCTAAGTGGTGCTAGTGTTTGTGCATCACAAATAAAACATTCATCAGCACGAAAGCCTTGTTGTTCAAGGGTTGCTTTGGCAGTTTGTAATAGTTGGTTAACATCAAGGTTTCCCGATTTTAATTGCTCGGCTATCTGTTGCATAGCTTGATAAAGCACAGGGGCTTGTTGTTTTTCATTATCTGATAACAAACGATTTCGAGAGCTAAATGCCAATCCTGTTTTATCACGCACAATAGGGACTGGAATAATACTGATATCAAAACATAAATCACTGACCATTTTTTTTATGATCTGCAGTTGTTGATAATCTTTTTCACCAAATAGCGCGACATCAGGCTGTACAAGGTTGAATAGTTTACTTACAACGGTTGTTACACCGCGGAAATGTCCTGGGCGACTAGCGCCTTCTAACACAGAAGAAAGTACTGGAACCTCAACAATCGTTTGGTTTTCCATCCCATTTGGGTACATCTCTTTCGCTGATGGGGCAAAGACAATATCAACATGTTTATCGCGCAGTAACTCACAATCTTCTTGTAGGGTTCGTGGATAGTTTGCTAAATCGGCTTCTCTATCGAATTGCATTGGATTAACAAAAATAGAGGCGATAACCACATCAGCATGAATACGCGCTTCTTCTATCAGTTTTAGGTGACCTTGATGCAGGTTGCCCATGGTCGGAACCAATGCAATGCGTTTACCTTCTTGTTTTAGTCGCTTAATTTCGCGGCGTAAGATAAGCGTTGTTTCAATAATTAGCATAGCGTGACTCCTTTAAACTATTTTAATGAATTTAAATGATAAATCAGTTAAATGAGTGTTGTTCTTGAGGGAACAGTTTTTGTTCAACTTGTTGAACATACAGTCTGACAGCCTCGGGTAAGGAGCCAGCTTCTTGTAAGAAATTTTTAGAAAATTTAGGGGCATTAGGTGTTAGACCTAATAAATCATGCATCACAAGAATTTGTCCATCAGTGACATTGCCGGCACCAATGCCGATAACGGGAATATTGAGTGATCCGGTAATAGTTTTTGCTACGGAAACGGGGACGCATTCTAATACAGCCAGTTGTGCTCCTGCGGCTTCAAGCGCCATAGCATCTTGCTTAAGTTGCTCTGCAGCAGCTTCTTCTCGACCTTGTACTTTATAGCCACCAAACACATTAACAGATTGAGGGGTTAAGCCTAGGTGAATACAAACAGGCACTGCGCGTTCAGTGAGCATTTTGACTGTAGGAATAAGCCAGCTTCCTCCTTCAATTTTGACCATATTCGCTCCCGCTTGCATTAAAATAGCTGCGTTAAGACAGGCTTGCTCTGGAGTGGAATAAGACATAAAAGGCATATCAGCAATTAAGAAAGCGTTAGGGGCGCCTGCTCTTACACAACGGGTATGATAGGCAATTTGCTCAACGGTGACAGGTAATGTGCTGTCATGACCTTGTAGTGTCATACCGAGTGAATCACCAATTAACATGGCAGGAATACCTTCATTGGCAAATAGACGAGCAAAGCTAGCATCATAAGCCGTGATAGTGGCAAACTTTTTCTTTTCTTGTTTATAGCGATTGAGCGTAGATAGCGTAACCGGCTTCATGATAATAAACTCCATGGTGTGTTGCGTGTAAATTGAGTTATTTATGTCAGTTAATTATTTGTTTATTAAAGAGAATATGACATAAATAAAAAACATTAACTGCTGATTGTAGCATCTACGTACTAAAAACGAAGAAAAAGTCGTGAATTGAATAATAAAAAATAGAAATAAAAAATATTTTGATATTTATCCAAGAATTAGAAATGGTGATATAACAGGCGGGAGGGAAGGGCGTATTTTATCACTTATGGGGAGGGATAACGCGATAAAGGAACAGTACAAGAGAGTTGTGAACGGGGTTGATACTGTCAGTCAACAGCATCAACCATTAACATCAAACACGCTTATTATGTGGTATCACCACTTTTCCATACCATTTTTAGGTACGAGCGCTAATCTGTCTGCTAATCGTTCTCCGTCATCAGGGAAACAAAGTTCAGGTGCTAAATCCGCCAATGGATAAAGCATAAATTCACGCACCTTAAGTCCATAATGAGGCACAGTTAAACGTTCGGTCTGTATAACTTGATCACCAAATAACATGATATCTAAATCAAGGGTACGAGGTCCCCAACGATTACCTGCTTTTCTTTCACGACCATGGGCAAGTTCAATTGCTTGTGTATGGTCGAGCAACTCTTCTGGGGCTAAAGTAGTATCAACGGCGACAGCCATATTGAGATAATCGGGTTGATCTTGAGGTCCCATAGGGCGTGTGCGATACCAAGGTGATTGGGCAATCAGTGTAGTATTAGGGATTTCACTAATCGCTTTTATCGCCGATTTTACTTGCTGTTCTGGTGAGTTTAAATTACTGCCCAGAATAATATACACACGCTGTTGTTGCTTACTCATGTTTGTTCTCTTGTCTTGGTGCATTATTTTTTGCATTAGGGTGACGAGGACGTTTACGAGGACGTGTTCTTTTGCGTACCGGGCCTGGACCTAATTCAGAGACCATAGAGCGTTGTTGTGTATTGTTTGAAACCTGAAAATCAGCCCACCAAGCGGCTAATGTTTCCAGATCAGGATTTCTTTGTACATTAGCGCGTAATTCCAGTAGATCAAATGCTGCACGGAATTTAGGATGCTCAAGCAGTTTATTGGCTCGGCGCCCTTGACGCTTAGGTAAACGCTGCTGTAATTGCCAAATATCACGCATCGTGGTGGTGATACGTTTAGGGATCGCAATAGTACGACATTGCTCATCTAAAATATCATTCATCGCCATTGAGAAAGCATCGTAATAAGACAGTCCACTTTCTTGAGCCAGTTTTTCGGCATGCTCCACTAAGGGATACCATAGCATTGCTGCAAATAAGAATGCCGGATTTACGCGCATTTCTTTACTAATACGATAATCGGTATTCTTTAGCACCTGTTCGATCATTCTTTCCATTGGGGTATCTTGTTGCTCAGTGATCCTTGAGGCAACTAATGGAAAAAGAGGCTCTAAGAGTTGGAAATGGCGCATTAACCGATAGGTTTTATAACCATGTCCTGTTTGTAATAATTTCAGCGATTCTTCAAATAGGCGTGCTGAAGGAATATTACGTAATAGTGGTGCTAATTGGCTAATTGGCTCTGCAGTTTCCGGTGCGATACGCATATCCAGTTTACTGGCAAAGCGGATAGCTCTTAGCATCCGAACCGGATCTTCACGATAGCGAGTTTCAGGAGAGCCAATTAAACGAATAGTACCTGATTTAAGATCAGCCAAGCCCCCCACATAATCACGTACAGCAAAATCATCGACGCCGTAATAGAGACTATTTAAGGTAAAATCCCGACGAATGGCATCTTCTTCAATCGATCCGAAGATATTGTCGCGCAGCAACATACCGCTTTGTGCTTGTTGTGACTGATTGCGATCGGATGTTTCATGATCTTCATGAGAGCCACGGAAAGTAGCGACTTCAATCACTTCGGGGCCAAACATAATATGCGCTAGACGAAAGCGTCGACCTACTAAGCGGCTATTACGAAATAATCGACGGACTTCTTCTGGCGTTGCATTGGTAGCAATATCAAAGTCTTTTGGTTTTTTCCCTAATAATAGATCGCGTACACCACCACCCACTAAATAAGCCTGAAAGCCTGAATTATTCAGACGATAAAGAACTTTTAGTGCGTTATCACTGATGTCTTTACGCGAAATCGGGTGTTGATCTCTTGGGATCACAGTCATTGGCAAATCACTCCCGTTCGCCTTTTCGTTATTACTTTTGTTCTTACGGGGACGGTCTGCGGATAGGGCAGGACGCCGACGCACAGTCGTTTGTGTTTCTTTTTTAGGTCGGTCAGATGCAGTGACAGGCCTTTCACTCGCTACCGATTCTGTATCTGACGATGTTGTTTGTCGTCCTAGCAAATTACGGCAGAAATGCGCTACTCGGTTAAAAATATGACACCTCGAATAATTAAATCTAATAATTAAAAAATTAAGCGGCTAATCATAGCCTACTGAACATTTTTTGAGAATGCTTTGTGTGGGTTATTGTGCATCTTCATCATAATGTTAACGAATAATCTTGCCTGACAGCAACGGTTGACGAGGTAAGAAAATGTGCTCCATCAATATTGTTCCTTGCTTATGGCCATCAGCTATAGTGATAGAATTATACGCAAATAACTTCTCTTTTATGTGAATAAACATCGTCATCACAGTGCGAATAGTCTGAGTTATTGTATCAAGAAGTATTAATTGGAGGATGATATTATTGATGTGAAAGCGCCAACGCTCATAATTTGTGTCAGCTTGAAGATAACGAGCCAATGCTGTAACCAAACCACCAAAACAAAGTTGGTTTATTAATAATGGCACTAAATGCCTAATACACATTGTCATCTTGGGTATTAACGTTTAGATTAAAGCCTCAGCACCTAAGTACTGAGGCTATACTCATTAATTAGCCAGCCATCTGTTTTTCACGGATTTCAGCTAATGTTTTACAGTCGATACAGAGATCGGCTGTTGGACGAGCTTCTAAACGGCGGATGCCGATTTCAACACCGCAAGACTCACAAAAGCCGAAGTCATCATCTTCAACTTTCTTCAGTGTTTTCTCAATTTTCTTAATGAGTTTACGTTCACGATCACGGTTACGCAGCTCAAGACTGAATTCTTCTTCTTGTGCAGCACGGTCAACAGGATCGGGGAAGTTGGCCGCCTCATCTTGCATATGAGTGACGGTACGGTTGACTTCATCCCTGAGCTGATTGCGCCAAGATTCAAGTATTAGCTTAAAATGCGCTAATTGGGCTTCGTTCATGTACTCTTCGCCCGGTTTTTCCTGATATGGCTCAACGCCAGCAATAGCGAGAATGCTCATGGACGATGTTTTACGCTTTTGCCCTTCTTGCATAATGCTTCTCCTACATACGCATTTTCTGAATAATCCCCCACCTTAAATAGGAAGGGAAAAAAATAGGGCGCTATAAATAGCAGATGCCCGCGCGGATAGCAATTATTCCTTTAATAAGTTTTCTCATGATGTGAAGGCACGCAAGTAAAAAGGCCATTTTAGTTAAAAAATACTTAACCAACACCATGAAAATGTATTAACCTTTTGAAATAAAAGGTAATTGCTTTCCAATTGTTAAATCGTACTCACTAATATTGATGCGATAACATAAAATTTCAACCCCAGCATCACATGCTTGTTTTAGCAATAAGTCATACTTAGGGTCAATCTCTTTAGCAACAGACACTTGTGTAATGCCAGTATGGGGGACAGCGTAAAATAAGATAGCCCTTAAGCCCGATTTTGCGATAGCGGTCAACTCTCGAAGGTGCTTTTGACCTCGCTCTGTTTTAGCGTCAGGAAAATAGCCCATTCCAGCATCTAATAAAGTGACCGATTTCACTTCAATATAGCAGTCAACTTTATGATTTGACTTAAGTAAAATATCAATACGGCTATTCTCACTACCATACTTCACTTCGCGTCTTATCTCATCATAGTCAGATAATTCTGGAATATCGCCAGCTTCTATCGCATCGGCAATGATCGTATTAGCTCTTAAGGTATTAATACAGATCCAATCACCTGATTGAGTTTGGGTTAATTCCCAACTATGAGGATATTTTCTTTTGACATTCGATGACGTGGAATACCAAACCGTATCACCTGGAGTTGCGCATCCCGTCATCGCACCTGTATTAGCACAATGGAGCGTGAATTCTTCACCATTTGCCGTCACTACGTCTGCTAAAAAACGTTTGTATCGTTTTAATAAAGTGGCAGATTGTAGTGGTTGTTCAAATTTCATAATCACCCCGGTGAAAATACGTCCTTTAATAAAGGGCTAATGCTACAATGAGCCACAGAGAAAGTTAATCAGTTATGGAGCTTGTGTGCATCTATTGCCAATTTTTGAGGTAGCAGGATCTGTTGTTACTGCATTAAAACAATGTCCCCAAGTCTTACTTCACGCCCCCACAGGGGCGGGAAAATCAACCGCACTGCCACTGTATTTGTTTCAACAAAATATATTTGATGGCAAAATTATTTTATTAGAGCCAAGGCGTATTGCGGCAAAAAGCATCGCTTATCGTTTAGCAAGTCAACTCAATGAAGAGGTGGGTAAAACGGTGGGGTATCGCATGCGTGCTGAAAGTAAAGTGAGTCAGCAGACGCGCCTTGAAGTGATCACCGAAGGGGTGTTGACACGTATGTTACAGCAAGATCCTGAACTGACAGGTGTAAGTTTAGTGATACTTGATGAATTTCATGAGCGGAGTTTGCAAGCAGATTTAGCATTAGCACTGCTATTAGATGTGCAATCAGGATTACGTGATGATTTACGCCTTTTGGTGATGTCTGCAACATTAGAT
The DNA here is from genome assembly GCF_963886535.1 of Proteus sp. G2675. NCBI lineage: Bacteria > Pseudomonadati > Pseudomonadota > Gammaproteobacteria > Enterobacterales > Morganellaceae > Proteus > Proteus sp. G2675. The sequence goes on along the minus strand of NZ_CAWPCB010000036.1, from coordinate 95,696 downwards.
AATCAAAAATTAACTTCACTATTGCCGGATGCGCCGATGATTAGCTCTGAAGGGCGTAGTTATCCTGTTTCACGGCACTATTATCCTATTCAATCACACCTGCCTTTTGAACAAGAAGTTGCCACGATGGCGCGACGTTTGCTTACACAAGAGACGGGCTCTTTACTTGTTTTTTTGCCCGGTAGTGCAGAAATTATTAGAGTCGCGCAATTATTAGCTGACAAAGTGGATAAACACACCTTAATTTTTCCACTTTATGGGGCACTTTCATTAGCACAACAGCAACAGGCCATAGAGCCTGTAGAAAAGGGATATCGCAAAGTTGTATTAGCAACAAATATTGCAGAAACCAGTTTAACAATCGAAGGTATTCGCTTGGTGCTCGACAGTACCATTGAAAAACGTGCCCAGTTTGACTTAAAAAGTGGTGTAACAAGCTTATTGCGCCAACGAATAAGTCAAGCTTCACAAACGCAAAGAGCGGGGCGGGCAGGACGTCTTGAAGCCGGAATTTGTTGGCACTTAATCAGTCAGGAGCAAGCTGAGCGCGGGGCAACTCACCAAGTACCTGAAATTTTATCTAGTGATCTCTCTTCGTTATGGCTTTCAATATTGCAATGGGGATGTCGTGATATAAACCAACTCTCTTGGTTAGATACGCCTACACCAGCAGCAATAAACGCAGCTAAAACATTATTGCAACGATTAGGTGCCATTGATAATCAAGGGGGATTAACCTCGCGGGGAGTACGTATGGCACAGTGGGGCATCGATCCCCGATTGGCGGCAATATTAGATTATGCTAGTGAAAAAAGTGAGCATCATCTTGCTACCGCAGCAAGGTTGTGTGCCATTTTAGAACAGCCACCAAGAGACAGAGAGATTAATCTTGAATGGCTGATCCAACAGAAAAATCATCAATGGTCACAGCGTGAAAAACAGCTATTACAGCAATGCAAAGGGCAATGTCGCCCAGAATTATTAGCATCACTATTGAGTGTCGGATTTGCAGATAGAATAGCCAAAAACCGTGATAATCAAGGTCGATTTCGCCTCGCTAATGGACAAGGCGCAATGATGGATAATACTCAACCAATGAGCCAATCGCCGTGGATTTTAGCACCATTGTTGTTGCAAAATGCACATTATGCGGATGTGCGAATTTTATTAGCCTTACCTATTGATATTAATGAAGTATCCTCTATCTTTCCGGAATTGATACAAGATAATACCACCGTTGAATGGGATGAAAAGCGCGGTACACTTCTTGCGTGGCAACAGCGCCAATTAGGTCAGTTAACCGTTAGCCAAATGCCATTAGATAAACCTAATAAAGCGCAAATGCAAACGGCATTATTAAATTGGTTACGTAAACAAGGATTAAGTGCTCTACCCTTAAGTGAAGAGAGCAAGCAACTGTTTATTCGCCTTGCTTTAGCGCAAAAGTGGTGCCCTGAGGCCAATTTACCTGTATTGAATGAAGCCGTTTTATTAGACTCATTAGAATTGTGGTTACAACCTGAATTAGGCGATACCCAATCACTTAAGGCACTGCTACAAATGGATATTAATGGGATAATTAAAAATCAGTTAACTTGGCATGAGCAACAATTATTGCAAGAGCTGTTCCCAACACACTATATTGCTCCAACGGGCACTAAAGTGATGATTAAATATGATTTAGATAATCCGCCGATTATTGCTATCAGGATCCAAGAGGTTTATGGTGAAAAACAAAGTCCTATTGTGGCAAAAGGGCAATTACCTGTAGTGATGGAGTTACTTTCTCCGGCTATGCGACCTATCCAAAAAACACAAGATCTCGCTACTTTTTGGGCCGGAAGCTATACACAAGTACAAAAAGAGATGAAGGGGCGATATCCCAAACATTTGTGGCCAGATTCACCCGCAACAACGGCCCCCACTCGACGTGTAAAAAAATGGAGTTAGCGCGTATATATACGTGCTGAATAACAATTTGAGAGCTTTCCTGTGGGATAGCTTGGAAAAATAGCGACAATGTTAGGCTTCTTTACCCTAAGGGTGTGGTGAAGAGGTTTTAATGAGAGAAACTGTTCATGAGTAGAAAGAAAAAACCAGTAAAGAAAACCAATAGAAGGCGTTCTTGGTTTTGGTTATTTGTTAAAATCGCCATTGTGGTTGCGGTTTTAGTCGGCATCTATGGTGTTTATTTATATTCCCAAATTAAAGAGCGCCTTGACGGTAATGTATGGGAATTGCCTGCTGCCGTTTATGGACGTACTGTCAATTTAGAACCTGGCATGAACTATAGCCAAAAAGAGATGGTAAGTTTACTGGAAGGTATGCAGTATCGCCATGTCAATAAAATCACCCGTCCTGGGGAATTTGTCGTTAAAAATGGCACTATAGAGATGTTACGTCGACCGTTTGATTTTCCAGATGGTCGCGAAGAGCAAATTTTAGCGAAATTGACCTTTGAACAAAACTCATTGGTGAGTATCACCAATATGAATAATCAGCGTCAATTTGGTTTCTTCCGCCTCGATCCTAAGCTTATCACTATGATGCAATCGGCTAATGGTGAACAGCGTCTATTCTTAGCAAGAGATAAATTTCCTCAACTATTAGTCGATACATTAATTGCTACGGAAGATCGCCGTTTTTATGAGCATGATGGCATCAGTATTTATTCTATTGGTCGTGCGGTGTTAGCAAACTTTACCGCAGGTAGAGCGGTACAAGGGGGAAGTACTTTAACGCAGCAATTAGTAAAGAACTTATTCCTAACCAATGAAAGAACGCTAAAAAGAAAGCTTAATGAAGCCTATATGGCGATTATTATGGATGCGAGCTATAGCAAAGATCGTATTTTAGAGCTGTATCTTAATGAGGTGTTCTTAGGGCAAAGTGGTGATGAGCAAATTCGTGGTTTTCCATTGGCTAGCCTTTACTATTTTGGTCGACCTGTTGATGAACTAAGTCTTGATCAACAAGCATTATTGGTTGGAATGGTGAAAGGGGCTTCTGCATACAATCCATGGCGCAATCCTAAGGCTGCATTAGAGCGCCGTAATGTGGTACTAAAATTATTACAGACCCAACAAATTATCGATCAAGAGCTTTATGATGTATTAAGCGCACGTCCTTTAGGAGTAAAACCTCGTAGCGAAGCGCTAACGCCACAACCGGCATTTATGCAGTTAGTTCGTCAAGAGCTACAAACTAAATTAGGTGATCAGGTTAAAGATTTATCGGGGACTAAAATTTTTACAACGCTTGATCCTGTTTCACAAGATGCAGCGGAAAAAGCGGTAGAAGCGGGAGTTGCTGATTTACGTAAAACACGCAAAATCAACGATCTCGAAGGCGCAATGGTTGTTGTAGATCGCCTCAGTGGTGAGGTTAGGGCGTTAGTGGGCGGTTCACAACCACAATATGCCGGTTTTAATCGTGCCATGTCCGCTCGTCGTTCAATTGGCTCATTAGCAAAACCGGCAACTTATTTAACCGCATTAAGTGAGCCTGAGCGTTTTCGTTTAAATACCTGGTTGGCGGATGAACCTATTTCAGTGCCTATTCCGGGAGGAAAACCATGGCAACCACGTAACTACGATCGTGGTTATAAAGGGCGATTAATGTTGGTGGATGCTCTTGCTACATCACGTAATGTACCAACGGTTAATCTTGGTTTAGAAGTCGGGTTAGACCAAGTGATCAAAACGTGGATCAAACTAGGTGCCCCAGCAGAAAATTTAGAAAAAGTACCAGCGATGTTACTTGGCGCACTAAACTTAACCCCAATGGAAGTGGCGCAAACTTTCCAAACAATCGGAAGTTTAGGTAATCGCGCTAAATTATCGGCATTGCGCTCTGTTATCAACCAAGATGGTACGGTGCTTTATCAAAGTTACCCGCAAGCAGAAACAACGGTTTCTCCACAAGCAGCATATATGACACTGTTTGGTATGCAACAGGTGGTTAATTCAGGTACAGCAGCACGAGCATTAAAACCTAAATTTGGTCAATATAACCTTGCAGGTAAAACCGGAACCACCAACGACTTACGTGATAGCTGGTTTGCGGGTATTGATGGTAAAGAAGTCACTATTGCATGGATGGGACGTGATAATAATGGCCCAACTAACTTAACAGGATCGACAGGGGCATTGATCCTTTATCGTCATTATTTAGAAAATCAAACACCATTAACATTAAATCCACCTGTACCAGAAGATATAGCACAGATGTCGATTAATGCTGAAGGTAACTTTGTTTGTTATGGTGGCGGCGTGCGTATATTACCTGTGTGGACAGCAGATCCTGATAGCCTCTGTACACCGTTACCACAAGAGAGCGACGGCGACGATAGTGCGGCGCCTAAATGGTTACGCGATCTGTTTTCTGAGTAATTATTCGCAATACTATTGAGATAAAAAATATCCTCCTGCAATTGCGGAGGATATTTTTTTGCCAGCAATACCAGCAATAAATGCTATTTAAGTAATGAAAGATTACGCTTTCATTTTGCTAAAGGCGTATTCAGCCGCATCGATAGTACGTTGAATATCTTCTTTGCTATGAGCAATAGACATAAAGCCTGCTTCAAAAGCCGACGGAGCGAGGTAAATACGTTTTTCTAACATTAAGTGGAAGAACTGTTTAAAGCGTTCGACATCGCAGTTCATTACGTCTTGATAGCAAGTCACTTCTTTGGCATCGGTAAAGAATAAACCAAACATACCGCCTACATGGTTCACAACCATAGGAATACCTGCTTGTTGTGCTTTCTCAAGTAATCCATCCGCTAACATAGTAGTAAGTTCATCCAGTGTTTGGTGAACTCCCGGTTGTGAAACTTCTTGCAAACAAGCTAGACCCGCTGCCATCGCAATGGGGTTACCCGATAATGTTCCCGCTTGGTAGACAGGACCGATAGGGGCTAATTGAGACATCACTTCTTTATGTCCGCCGAAGGCGCCTACAGGCATGCCACCACCTATAATTTTACCTAAACAGGTCAAGTCAGGATCAACATCGTAATAAGCTTGTGCGCCGCCTAATGCGACACGAAAACCTGTCATTACTTCATCAATAATCAGTAATGCACCAAATTCATCACATAATGCACGTAATCCCGGTAGAAAATCGGCTTTAGGTGGAACACAGTTCATATTACCGGCAACGGGTTCAACAATAATACAGGCGATTTCTTCCGGGTAATTTTCAAATGCTTGACGTACTGAATTTAAATCGTTGTAAGTACAAGTTAAAGTGTGTTTAACAAAATCAGCAGGAACACCAGGAGAGTTTGGTTGTCCCATCGTCAATGCACCAGATCCTGCTTTGACTAATAAGCAGTCTGCATGTCCATGGTAACAGCCTTCAAATTTAATGATTTTGTCACGACCCGTGTAGCCACGAGCAAGGCGAATGGCACTCATGGTGGCTTCTGTACCTGAGTTCACCATACGAACCATATCCATCGAAGGCACTAACTCAGTGACTAAATTTGCCATTTCCACTTCAGCAGCCGTAGGAGCACCAAAGCTTAGGCCTTTTTGCACCGCATCAGTTACAGCGTGGCGAATAGCGGGGTGATTGTGGCCTAATACCATCGGTCCCCATGAACCGACATAGTCAAGATAAGCACGTCCATCGGCATCATAAATATACGCACCATTAGCACGTTCAATAAAAAGCGGTGTGCCACCAACACCGTTAAATGCTCTAACCGGTGAATTGACGCCACCAGGTATCACTTGTTGTGCGAGATTATAAAGCGTTTCAGACTTGCTCATGTCAGACTCCTAATGATGGGTGAGCGTAAGATTAACGCCTATTCTAAAGCACAGTGCAGATGAAGCCAAATACACGACAACAACATTTTGATTTATCATTGTTATTGTTCGAGTTGGTACTCATTAATAAAGAAAAGTTGTGTATCAAAAAGTGCATTTTGTCCACAACAAACTTGAAGGTTAAGAGCAGGTATTAGATAATCATCACATTATATCAGCAAGAAGCATCAATTTTTGCTGGCTGTTTTTTACTGGATTATCCAGTCTGGAGTGAACAATGAGTGATGATATGGCTCTGCCGTTACAATTTACAGATGCGGCTGCAAATAAAGTAAAAGATCTAATTGCGGATGAAGAAAACCCAAATCTGCGTCTACGTGTTTATATCACCGGTGGTGGCTGTAGCGGATTCCAGTATGGTTTTACCTTTGATGATGCTATGAATGAAGGTGATATGACCATAGAAAAACAAGGCGTTGCCTTAGTTATTGATCCAATGAGCTTGCAGTATTTAGTGGGTGGCTGTGTTGATTATACTGAAGGCCTTGAGGGCTCACGTTTTATCGTCACCAATCCTAATGCGAAAAGCACTTGTGGTTGTGGTTCATCGTTTAGTATCTGATTTTTATATTATTTGACGTCGTGGCAATGCTGCCGTGCCACGGCGTTAGCAATCCCCACATCTTTATATATGCTCCGCTCACTGCACGTTATTGGTTGTGTTGCAGCTTGCCTACGACTATTGTCTGTTAACCTCTTCAATCTTCATTTAAATAGTTAATTGACTTTAAAATGAGGGGATTGCGATAGCCTCACAAATCTGTTGAGCCGCATAAATAATACGTGGTGCTGGTCTGCTAAAACTATCTTCATCAATAGCGATAATAGGAATATCTAGTTGAGGTTGCCAAAATTGTTGTATTGCGGCAATTTGGTTTGGTTTACCACTAAATAAAATCAAATCAGGTTTTTTACTGATCACTTGCTCGCGGCTGACTTGTGGCCAAGGAACTGCACTATTCGCAAAAATATTTTCTCCGCCACAAAGTTCGGTAATCTCATTTTGTAATGAATGTTTTGATGTCGTAAATAGGGGTTGCATACCAAATTGAATAAAGACTTTTTTCTTCGCTTGATGAGGCGTCGTTGAGGCGTACTTTTGCTGTAATTCTTGATATTGCTGACGTAATTTTTGTGCACTTGCTAAAGCGACTTCAGGATGAGTGCTATAAGAAGAAAGTCGGGTAAGATCGTCAATGATTTCTTCGATACTGTGTGGATCAGAGTAAATAATAGGGATACCCAATGATTTTAACTGATCGAGCGGTCGTTGAGGATTACCGCTTGGCCATGCAATAATTAAATCAGGTTTTAATAGCAAAATGCGTTCTACATTAATGCCTTGCCAGTCGGCAACTTGTACGAGATCTTTTGCTGCTTGTGGATAATCAGAATAAGCGCTCGCCGCAACCATATTCTCTCCCATACCTGCGGCATAAGCCATTTCCGTGGCAGACGGGGATAAAGTAATAACACGTTGTGCGGGAGTGGCTGCGATAACATAACAAGGTGTCAATATCAGGCTTAGCAGCAGTGCAAAAGTGTTTAAGAAACGCATTTTTCTCGTCTTTATAGTCAAATATACCCGTCTATTTTTATCTTACCTGTTGAGCTAAAAGAGAGACGGGTTTGTTAAGCGGCTTATCGATTAAATAAATTAAAACTGAGTCTCTGTTTTTAATTTATCAAGCATAGTAGTGACCATTAAGCTTGATTGTTGTGCGGCAACAGATAAAAACTCATCAAAACTTAAATGCGATTCTTTATCTGCCACATCTGAAATGGCACGAACAACAACAAAAGGTGTATCAAATTGATGGCAAACATGTCCAATAGCGGTTGATTCCATCTCAACAGCGACGACTTCTGGAAAAGTACGACGAATACGTGCTAATGGCTCGGCACCATTAATAAAAGCATCGCCACTACAGATTAATCCACGCACGGCATTTAATTTTAGTGATCCAATACACTCTTGAGCAATATTGACCAGTTTGGGATCGGCAATAAATGCCGGTGGGCATTGTGCCATTTGTCCTGGTTCATAACCGAAAGCAGTAACGTCGGCATCGTGATAACGTACTTCTGTTGATACGACAATATCGCCAACATTTAATTTTGCATCTAACCCACCTGCAGAGCCGGTGTTGATCACAACATCAGGGCGAAAATGTTCAAGTAATAGTGTGGTACCGATGGCGGCAGCCACTTTACCAATACCTGATTTTAGTAATGCAACATCTACACCATTGATTTTGCCAGTATAAATTTCACAACCACCACGAGAGACTATTTCGCAGTTTTCAATTTGTTCACGCAGAAGTTTGACTTCTTGTTCCATTGCACCTATTACGCCAACTCTCATTGTGTCATACTCCCTTGTAGGTTAATAATATATAGCGTTAACCAAGAGTTTATCATTTATCGCAAAAACACGATATAACGCAGCGAATTCGTTTCATCGATACCAGAAAGAGGATAGAAATGATCGATTTTAAACTGAAGTTAAATTATCAACGCAAATATAACAGCAGTGATATCGATATTGATGATGAAATGCAGATCTCGCGCCAATTTGAAAGCGATCGTGGGCGTATTATTAATTCAGCGGCGATCCGTCGGTTACAACAAAAAACACAGGTATTTCCATTAGAGCAAAATTCGGCGGTACGAAGTCGATTAACCCATTCGCTGGAAGTACAACAAATAGGCCGTTATATCGCTAAGCAAATAATCGGCGAACTAAAAAAGCATAATAAATTAGAAGAATATGGCTTAAATGAACGGATTGATAGCGTTGAAAGTTTAATTGAAATGGCGTGTTTAATGCACGATATTGGCAATCCTCCTTTTGGTCATTTTGGTGAAGCTGCAATTAAACATTGGTTTCGTAAGGTGTTAGCACCTGATGCTTCCATAGAATTTGATAATTGTCCTTTTTTACCTATTCGCTATTCAGCAGACCGACACTTAAATGAATTAAAACAGACTTTGCGTCAAGACTTATGCCATTTCGAAGGCAATGCTCAGGCAATTCGCATGGCGCATCACTTGTTAAAACTCAATTTAACCTATGCGCAAATTGGCTGTGTTTTAAAATATACACGCCCAGCTTATTGGCAAGGTGCTACGCCGAAAGAATTTAGCTATTTAATGAAAAAACCAGGTTATTACTGGTCTGAAGCTGAATTTGTTAAGGAAGTACAAGAGAAACTTGCAATGAAAGATTTTTGTCGTTTTCCACTGACTTATATTATGGAAGCGGCAGATGATATTTCTTATTGTATTGCTGATTTAGATGATGCGGTAGAAAAAGGTATTTTTGATATCAATCGATTAGTACAGTTATTAAAAAATGCATGGAGTGAAAGTGGTGCGGTAACAGAAGGTGATCTGTTTGATATCACTGTTAATCGAGCTTTTAAGAAAGTTGATCAAAATGAAGCTAAGCGTAGCATGCAAGATCAATTTTTTATGTATTTGCGCGTCTATATTACCGGAAAACTAGTGCCTTACACCGCCTATCGCTTTATCAAGAACTTACCTCAAGTTTATGAGGGCAGCTTTAACCACGCTTTACTTGAAGGAAAGAGTGCTGAACATCGTTTATTGGCAACGTTAAAACGAGTGGCGCAAAAGTGGGTATTTAGTCACCCCGAAGTTGAAGAGCTTGAAATGAAGGGCTATCGAGTGATCAGTGGGTTATTGGATATTTATAAGCCATTGCTTTTATTATCGACCGATGATTTTCTAAGACTACATAAATATAATGAACATCCTCATTATGTTATTGAGACGCGTTTATATCATAAGCTTTCGATTAAACATAAGCTTGCTTATAATGAAGCATTAGAAAAAATTTACGATATTAATAGTGAAGAGGGAAAAACCTTAGAGTTTTATTATCGTACAAGATTGATACAAGATTATATCAGTGGTATGACCGACCATTATGCATATGAAGAATATAGAAAATTAATGGTATGTGATTAATGTGTAATCGATTGAAATATCTATCATATTGATTAATGATAATTTTTAGATTTTTCTTAGAGATAGTTACGCGTTATTAAAATAACAGAAAATATTTGTTATTAATTGTAAATATATTCAATGTAAACGTTATATATAATAGTTTTTAGTTATAGAATAATATTAAATCTATATAAAAGAGTACTTCTACTTGTTAGCATAAAAATATTTTTCGATTTCATAAAAATATTGCTTATATCAGTTAAGTAAATAACTTGTTCGATGGTATACTCTCCTCATATCTTATTCTAAATGGTCTAGTAAACACTTAATTCTGTTTGCGGAGTGAAAATGTCAAACTAGGCTGTTTTAGAGTTAATCCGCAATAGATTTATAAAATTTAATACTATGGTGCAGTTTTATTCCCCTAAAAAACGTCCTGCTAAAAAACAGGTAAAAAACTTGGCGGTAACCGCTAATGCATTGGATGCTAACGGTCAAGGTATTGCTCATGCTGAGGGCAAAACCATTTTTGTTAAAGGATTACTTCCACAAGAAACTGCACGCATTCGTTTGACCGAAGAAAAACGCCAGTTTGCCAAGGGAGAAGTGATTACACGATTAACCACAAACCCAGAAAGAGTGACACCACCCTGTCAGTACTATCAACATTGTGGTGGGTGCCAGCAACAACATGTGCCTATTGATTGGCAACGCACCACTAAAGCTGAGGTTTTATCACATCTTATTAAACGTGAAACTAATGTGGTCATTTCAGCACAGCCTGTTATTGCCGGTGCGGAGTATGGCTATCGGCGCCGAGCAAGATTAGGGTTACGTTATCACCCTAAAAAGGGTTTGGTAATGGGATTTCGCCAAGCACTCTCTAATGACTTAGTGATGGTCACCCAATGCCCAGTATTAAAACCACAACTTAATGTACTGTTATTGCCACTGTGGCAGTGTTTAAAGCAACTCTCTGTCGTGCGTGATTTAGGTCATGTGGAATTAGTGTTAGCAGATAATGGGCCATTAGTGATTTTGCGTCATTTATCACCGCTATCTGAGGGTGATAAGCAATTGTTAGATGATTTTTCTCATCACGCTCAAGTGATGATATATCTGGCGGGTGATAATGGTGAGATCGCACAATTAACAACGATTGAGAAGGAACCCTTCTATCAGATAGAGGGTCTAAAATTACACTTTGCACCAACGGATTTTATTCAAGTTAATGATGAAATAAATCATAAGATGGTTGCTCAAGCGATAGCATGGCTCGATTTATCGCCAAACGATCGCGTACTAGACTTGTTTTGTGGCATGGGTAACTTCACATTACCTATGGCAAAGCGTGTTGATAAAGTCGTTGGGGTCGAAGGTGTTCCTGCACTGGTGGCGATGGCGAAAAAAAATGCTGAACTTAATCAATTAGATAATGTTCAGTTTTGGCATGCTGATTTATCCGCCGATTTTTCTGCTATGCCTTGGGCACAGGAAGGATTTAATAAAGTTCTGCTAGATCCCGCAAGAGCGGGAGCTGCACAAGTGATGTCACATATTGTGACGTTATCCGCAGAAAAAATTGTGTATGTTTCCTGTAATCCGACCACGTTAGCCAGAGATAGTAAGATATTATTAGATTCCGGATATCAGCTAACCCAGTTAAGAATGTTGGATATGTTTCCACAAACAGGGCATCTGGAATCAATGGCATTGTTTATTCGCAAATAAACAGATAGCCACTCAATAAGTCGCAGATAAGATTTATATCGAGTAGGGAGAGAATATGGTTGCAGTTAGAAGTGCTCACTTAACACCTGCAGGGGAGTTTGCCGTTGATAAATGGGTTAATAGCTTGAATTTAACTCATGCGAATGCGGGGAGTGAAATCATGCAAACCTGGGAATACTGTCATCGTACTGTTCTGGGCCGTGAAGATGCGCAACTGTTGCTATGGCGCGGTGTTGAGATGGTTGAACTTCTTTCGACACTCAGTATGGATAAAGATAGCATGAGGGCAGCACTTCTCTTCCCACTTGCTGAAGAAGATCTTATTAACCAGGAAGTTATCACTGAACATTTTGGTGAGGCGATATGGAATTTAGTGCGTGGCGTAATGGAGATGGATGCTATTCGCCAGCTTAAAGCGACACATACCAACGAAACTAGCTCAGTACAAGTCGATAATGTACGCCGCATGTTATTGTCTATGGTGGAAGATTTTCGTTGTGTAGTTATCAAACTCGCAGAGCGGATTGCCCATTTACGTGAAGTGAAAGATGCCACTGAGGATGAACGGGTCTTAGCGGCAAAAGAGTGTTTTAATATCTATGCACCATTAGCCAATCGATTGGGGATTGGACAATTAAAATGGGAGCTTGAAGATTTCTGTTTCCGTTATCTTCATCCTGATGAATATAAGCAAATTGCAAATTTACTGCATGAACGCCGTATTGATCGCGAACAGTATATTGATAATTTCGTCAGTACGGTGCGTGGTTATATGCAGCAAGAGAATATTGAAGTCGATATCTACGGACGTCCCAAGCACATCTATAGTATTTGGCGAAAAATGAAGAAAAAAAATCTCGCCTTTGATGAGCTATTTGATGTTCGTGCGGTACGTATTGTTGTCGAACGCCTACAAGATTGTTATGCCGCTTTAGGTATTGTACATACTCATTTTCGTCATTTACCCGATGAATTTGATGATTATGTTGCCAATCCAAAACCAAATGGTTACCAATCTATTCATACGGTAGTACTTGGCCCTGAAGGTAAAACCGTTGAGATCCAAATACGTACTCGTCAGATGCATGAAGATGCTGAATTAGGTGTTGCAGCGCATTGGAAATATAAAGAAGGTGCTACTGGTGCAACAACCAAAGGCGGGACGGGAAGTTATGAAAATCGTATTGCGTGGTTACGTAAATTAATTGCATGGCAAGAAGAGATGGCTGATTCTGGTGAAATGCTAGATGAAGTACGTAGTCAAGTATTTGATGATCGCGTCTATGTCTTTACGCCAAAAGGGGATGTGATTGATTTACCTGCAGGCTCGACACCATTAGATTTTGCTTATCATATTCATAGTGATGTTGGTCATCGCTGTATTGGTGCTAAAATCGGCGGGCGCATCGTTCCATTTAGCTATCAGCTACAAATGGGCGATCAAATTGAAATTATTACTCAAAAACACCCTAATCCAAGCCGAGACTGGCTAAACCCTAATCTTGGTTATGTGACAACCAGTCGTGGAAGAGCGAAGATCCACAATTGGTTCCGTAAACAAGATCGCGATAAAAATATTATTGCAGGCCGCCAAATCTTAGATAATGAATTAGCGCCGCTTGATATTAATATGAAAGAAGCAGAAAAACTGCTGATTGCTCGTTATAACGTCCATAGTCTTGATGAAGTGCTGGCAGGCATAGGCGTTGGTGATATCCGTATCAATCAATTAGTCAATTTCTTACAAAGTAAGCTGAATAAAGCCACAGCGGAAGATGAAGACAAAGAGGCGTTACGCTCATTAGAAAATAAAACGGCTACACCAAAAACAACCACGTCAGGTGGTGGCAGTATTGTGGTCGAGGGTGTCGGGAACTTAATGCATCATATCGCACGTTGTTGCCAACCTATTCCAGGCGATAATATCGTTGGATTTATTACCAAAGGACGTGGTATTTCAATTCACCGTGCAGATTGTGATCAATTAGCTGAGTTACTTTCTCACGCACCAGAGCGTATTGTCGATGCGGTGTGGGGTGAGAATTACTCAAGTGGTTATTCATTAGTGGTGCGGGTTGTGGCTAATGATCGTAGTGGTTTATTACGCGATATCACCACTATTTTAGCTAATGAAAAAGTGAATGTGCTGGGAGTTAGTAGCCGCAGTGATGTGAAGCAACAAATAGCGACCATCGATATGAATATTGAGATTTATAATCTTCAAGTATTAGGGCGTATTTTAGCGAAACTCAATCAATTACCTGATGTCATAGAAGCCAAACGCTTTTCTCATTAAGACATTGGTCGCCTTAACGGATAAAATGCCAAGCACAATGTGTCTTGGCATTTTTTTACGAAATTTTGTTAACTCGACATAACGATCACTTCTATATACAAGGATACAAGGCCAGATAATGTCAGAAAACCGTGAAATTTTACGTTTATTAGCCATTATGGCGCAATTACGTGATCCTCAAACAGGCTGTGAGTGGGATAGGGTACAAACCTTTGACACCATCGCCCCCTATACATTAGAAGAAACCTATGAAGTACTGGATGCCATTGCTCGTAAAGATTTTACCGCACTTAAAGAGGAGTTAGGGGACTTACTCTATCAAGTCGTTTTTTATGCCAGAATGGCGCAAGAGCAGCAATTATTTGATTTTAATGATGTCTGTGAAGCTATCAGAAATAAATTAGAACGTCGTCATCCACATATTTTTGCTACAGAAAATGAAAATAATTTAGCGACTGAAAAACATCGTTGGGAAAAAATCAAGGCTCAAGAGCGTGAAGCGAAAGCACAATATTCATTACTTGATGATATTCCTGCTACTTTACCGGCACTGATGAAAGCAGAGAAAATGCAAAAGCGCTGTGCCTCCGTTGGCTTTGATTGGCACGAGCTTTCTCCTGTATTAGATAAAGTGTATGAAGAAATAGATGAAGTGATGGCAGAAGTGAAAAAAGCCCCTAGAGATGATCAACGTATTGAGGATGAGTTGGGGGATTTGCTTTTTTCTGTGGTTAATTTATCGCGCCATTTAAAACAGAAGCCAGAGCAGGCACTTAATCGAGCTTGTCGTAAATTTGAGCAACGGTTTAGGTTTGTTGAAAAAATGCTCACAGAGCAGGGTATAAACATAGAAAATGCTTCATTAGAAGAGATGGAGATCGGTTGGCAAAAAGCGAAGGAAAAAGAAATTGAGTGAAGAATGACTCATCATTATTTGTTTTTGTGACATTAAGTGCGAAAAATAATAGATGAAATCTCATTGTTTTTGCTCACTTTTTATAAAAAATTATAAAAGGCGAAATTATAAAAGGTAATTTCGCTTTTTTTATTTTAGGTGGCTTTAAATATCGTTGTTGCATTTGATTTGCTAAAAAGTGTGATTAACCTCAAAAAATTAAAAGCATGATCATAAGCAAAAGATATGTCACGAAACCTGCTACACTTTATATCGTGAAAAAAATAAAGCATCTATTCTCTAAAAGTGATATCTTAGCTGAAAGGATTAAGCTAAAATGCTTGAGAAATATTTTCACGGGTTTAGTTGATTGAATTTTTACTGTTTTTTCGTGTTTAAACGGATAAGTAATGTGATGAAAAAGAACTTTATACAACTAAGAATGTTTGTAGCGAAAATAAGGTTCGGGTATACTGTGTTCCCGTCCAGTTATATCCATCATCCAAATACACCTAAACTTTCAGGTTCAGCATGAAAACGAATTATATTTTTGTGACCGGCGGGGTCGTATCCTCTCTGGGTAAAGGCATTGCCGCAGCCTCTTTAGCGGCTATACTAGAAGCCCGTGGACTCAATGTCACCATGATGAAGTTAGATCCGTATATTAACGTCGATCCAGGTACGATGAGCCCAATTCAACACGGAGAAGTCTTCGTCACTGACGATGGAGCTGAAACTGATCTTGACTTAGGCCATTACGAGCGCTTTATTCGCACGAAAATGACGCGTCGTAATAACTTTACGACCGGCCGTGTATACTCAGAAGTGCTACGCAAAGAGCGTCGTGGTGACTATCTTGGTGCTACTATCCAAGTTATTCCTCATATCACTAATGAAATCAAAGAACGCATCATCCGTGGCGGTGAAGGTCATGATGTCGTGTTAGTTGAAGTTGGTGGTACTGTCGGTGATATCGAATCACTTCCTTTCTTAGAAGCTATCCGTCAAATGGCGGCAGAAGTAGGGCGTGAGCATACTTTCTATCTGCACTTAACATTAGTGCCTTATTTAGCGGCTTCGGGTGAAGTAAAAACCAAACCAACGCAACACTCTGTAAAAGAGTTACTCTCGATTGGTATTCAACCAGATGCATTAATTTGTCGCTCAGATCGCGTTATTCCAGCTAATGAACGCGCCAAAATTGCACTGTTTTGTAATGTTCCCGAGAAAGCGGTTATCTCATTAAAAGATGTCGATTCCATTTATAAAATCCCTGCACTCTTGAAATCGCAAGGATTAGATGATTATATCTGTAAACGATTCAGCTTAGATTGCCCAGTGGCAAATCTGTCTGAATGGGAACAGGTTATCTACGAAGAAGCCAACCCTGAAGGCGAAGTTACCATTGGTATGGTTGGTAAATATGTTGAATTACCAGATGCCTATAAATCAGTGATTGAAGCATTAAAACATGGTGGTTTCAAAAGCCGTGTTGCGGTAAATATCAAATTAATTGATTCTCAAGATGTGGAAACTCGTGGTGTAGAAATCCTAAAAGGGTTAGACGCAATCTTAGTTCCAGGTGGTTTTGGTGAACGTGGTGTTGAGGGCAAAATTATGGCTGCTCGATATGCACGTGAAAATAAAATCCCTTATTTAGGCATCTGTTTAGGTATGCAGGTGGCTATGATTGAATTTGCACGCAATGTTGCCAATATGGAAGATGCTAACTCCACAGAGTTTGCACCTGATTGTAAATACCCAGTTATTGCGCTTATTACTGAATGGCGTGATGAGAATGGCAATCTTGAAGTGCGTACAGAAAATAGTGACTTAGGTGGAACAATGCGCCTTGGTGCACAACCTTGTCATTTAAGTGGCGATAGTTTAGTGCGTACTCTGTATGGTAAAAATACCATTACAGAGCGTCATCGTCATCGTTATGAAGTGAATAATCTACTGTTAAAACGTATCGAAGATGCGGGTTTACGTATTGCAGGTCGTTCAGTTGATAACAAGCTGGTGGAAATTATTGAAAATCCAAATCATCCTTGGTTTGTTGCTTGTCAATTCCACCCTGAGTTTACCTCAACGCCACGTGACGGCCATCCGTTATTTGCTGGCTTTGTGAAAGCAGCCTTTGACTACCAAAAAGGCTTGCTAAAATAGGATATGTGAGAAGAGAGCGCGTATCTCTCTTCTCGGAAATTTAACTTGTACAGAGGAAAACCGTATGTCCAAAATCGTTAAAGTACTTGGTCGTGAAATTATCGATTCTCGTGGCAACCCAACAGTTGAAGCTGAAGTTCACTTAGAAGGTGGTTTTGTTGGTATGGCGGCGGCTCCATCAGGCGCATCAACAGGTTCTCGTGAAGCTTTAGAATTACGTGATGGCGATAAGTCACGTTTCTTAGGTAAAGGTGTTCTGAAAGCGGTTGAAGCTGTTAATGGACCAATCGCTAAAGCTCTTTTGGGTCAAGATGCTAAAGACCAAGCTAATATCGATAAAATCATGATCGATTTAGATGGTACTGAAAACAAATCAAACTTTGGTGCAAACGCAATCCTAGCTGTTTCTTTAGCAAACGCAAAAGCAGCTGCTGCAGCGAAAGGTATGCCTTTGTATGAGCATATTTCTGATCTGAACGGTACTCACGGTCAATACTCAATGCCTTTACCAATGATGAATATCATCAATGGTGGTGAGCATGCTGATAACAACGTTGATATCCAAGAGTTTATGATCCAACCTGTTGGCGCTCCTACTCTGAAAGAAGCGGTTCGTATGGGTTCTGAAATCTTCCATCACTTAGCAAAAGTGCTGAAAGCAAAAGGCATGAACACCGCGGTAGGTGATGAAGGTGGTTATGCGCCAAACTTAGAATCCAATGCGGCTGCATTAGCGGCTATCAAAGAAGCAGTAGAAGCTGCGGGTTACGTTTTAGGTAAAGATGTTACTCTGGCTATGGACTGTGCTGCATCTGAATTCTATAACAATGAGACTGGTAACTACGAACTGAAAGGCGAAGGTAAAACTTTCACTTCACAAGAATTCACTCATTACTTAGAAGAGCTGACTAAACAGTATCCAATCGTTTCTATCGAAGATGGCTTAAACGAATCTGACTGGGATGGTTTCGCATACCAAACTAAAGTACTTGGTGACAAAATCCAACTGGTTGGTGACGACCTGTTTGTAACTAATACTAAGATCCTAAAAGAAGGTATCGATAAAGGTATTGCTAACTCTATCCTGATCAAATTCAACCAAATCGGTTCACTGACAGAAACGTTAGCTGCTATCAAAATGGCGAAAGATGCAGGTTATACAGCTATCATCTCTCACCGCTCAGGTGAAACAGAAGATGCAACTATCGCTGATTTAGCAGTAGGTACTGCAGCAGGTCAAATCAAAACAGGTTCTATGAGCCGTTCTGACCGTGTTGCTAAATATAACCAGCTGATCCGTATCGAAGAAGCATTAGGTAGCAAAGCACCTTTCAATGGTCTGAAAGAAGTTAAAGGCCAAGCATAATCATAATTTCGATTAGAAAGATTTATTAATTTTAAATGGGTGAATGTGTTGTTCACCCATTTTTTTTGGCGCTAGATAGGGAAAGTAGGATATTTACACTAGAACAATGGAATAAAAAGTGTGATGCGTAAGAGAAAATAGTGTTCAATTTTTACTCTTTTATTAATAAATCGGTTAATTCTCGTGGATCAGATCCCAATTATAACTTTTGCACATTTTCAATGGAGTGAAATGTTTTTATATTTCACATATAACCTATTTCGTTAACAATTATGGCTTAGTGAACTTAATGTTCACGTCAGCTAATGTGGAGTATTATCATGGATGCGTCCAATTTAGCCCCATCGGCGAAATCAAGCCCGATAAACAAACGAGGGTTAATTATTTTAGCAATCGACGTTGTACTACTGCTGTTATTGCTAGAATTTTTACCCTACGATCCAAAAGCTAATGCAGGTTTAGCGTTAATGGTGTTTGTGGGTGTGTTATGGCTGACAGAAGCTATTCACGTAACTATTACAGCGTTGTTTATTCCAATCCTTGCGGTAGTGCTCGGGTTAATGAACACCAATGAATCGCTAAAATCTTTTGCTAATCCGATTATTTTCTTATTCTTCGGAGGATTTGCATTAGCAACAGCGCTTCATATTCAAGGATTAGATCGCTTAATCGCTAACCGCTTGCTAATGATTGCTAAGGGTAAGCTCTCTATTGCTGTCTTGTTACTTTTTGGGGTAACGGCATTACTCTCAATGTGGATCAGTAACACGGCAACTGCGGCAATGATGTTACCGTTAGTGTTAGGGATTTTATCTAACTTAGATATTCGTTCAGAACGTAATACTTTCGTCTTCGTACTATTAGGTGTTGCTTATAGTGCCAGTATCGGTGGTTTAGGTACGTTGGTGGGTAGCCCGCCAAATGCAATTGCTGCAGCTCAACTAAATTTAGATTTTATTACTTGGATGAAGTACGGTATTCCAATCATGTTAGTGCTATTGCCTATCATGTTTATTGTGATGTATTTGATGCTACGTCCTAACCTAAAACATAAGTTTGATCTGAAATTAGAAGTGTTAGAGTGGAATAACAAACGTGTTATTACCATGATTATCTTCTTAGTAACGGTATTTTGCTGGATCTTTAGCTCCTTTATCAGTAGTGCTTTCGGTGGTGTGAAAGATTTAGATACCGTCATTGCAGTCAGTGCCGCTATTGTTATCGGGGTGACGGGTGTAGCAAGTTGGAGCCAAATTCAGGAAAATACAGAGTGGGGCGTATTAATGCTGTTTGGTGGCGGTTTAACACTGAGCGCAATTTTACAATCTTCTGGTGCAAGTTTGGTTATGGCTGATTTTATGAAAGATACTTTTGGTAACAGCCATTGGTTTGTCATTATTCTTGCTGTAACAACCTTTATTATTGTTTTAACTGAATTCACCAGTAATACCGCCAGCGCTGCGTTACTTGTTCCTATCTTTGCAACGGTGGCACAAGCTTTAGGTATGCCTGTTATGGCGTTAACGATGATTATTGGTATCGGTGCATCATGTGCCTTTATGTTACCAGTGGCAACGCCACCCAATGCTATTGTATTTGGCTCCGGATATATTAAACAGACAGAGATGGTACGTGTAGGTGGGGTACTTAACCTTGTGTGTATCTTAGTTATCTCTCTCTTTGCTTGGTTCTTCTGGTTATAGTTACAATTACTAATTAATAAATAAAAGCAGATTGCCGACAAAGTCCTAGCTTTTTAGTTAGGACTTTGAACTACTAAGGTTAGTACAAATAATGAGCTAACCGATATGTTAAAAGAACCTTCTCCCAACAATATCAGTTCGAAATTGTCACACTTGATGAATTGGTGCCTGAAGACCACTTTGTTCGTAAAGTTGATGCCATTATGGACTGTTCTGCGCAACAAGATCAGGATACTTTTTTTAAGGAATTTTGTTCATACTCAATGGGCGGTAGATCACCGTTGGCAGTATATTAGATTATATTCCATATTAAGGTGTCCTGTTTGATTAAAGCAGATCATGAAAAAGTGCCCACCTTAATTTAGGACGGGTCAGCTACACAAAAAAACCGTAACAGGGGGCTTTTGTAAACCAGCAAAAGTGCCTACTCCAATTGTAATGACAATGACATTACACTCCTGTATGCTTAGCAATAAAAGTAATCAATTGGGAGGTTAATATGCCAACTCAAAATGATGTGAGCGTAACACGTTCATCACTGAACCTGAGAATAAAGCCGGAAGATAAAATTCTGATCGACCGTGCCGCTAATGCAGTGGGGAAAAACCGTACCGAGTTTGTTCTGGAAGCTGCTCGACGTGCAGCTGAAGAAACGCTGGCAGATCTGCGAGTCATTAACGTCAGTCCCGAAGTTTACCAGGAATTTATTAGCCAGCTTGATTCAGCGCCTGAGAGCAATGAGGCACTACGAAAAACAATGATGTCTAAATCCCCTTGGGAGAAATGACATTGAAGCTAACAGCACCTGAACCACTCAAATCAGTCCATCTGCTGGAGGGTTTTTCCTCCGGAGAAGAGGCTTTAGATCTCTGGCTAAAAAACCGGGCAATGAGTAATCAAAACTCTGGTGCGTCGCGCACTTTTGTGACCACTTCGGATAACCAGGTAATGGGGTATTATGCCTTGTCCACAGGGGTCATAAGCACCAATCAAGCCGTTGGTCGATTCCGCCGTAATATGCCCACCGACATACCCGTCATTCTACTTGGCAGGCTGGCGGTTGATACAAGGGCTAAAGGTCTTGGGATCGGAAGAGGACTTGTTAAGGATGCCTGTCATCGCGTTATTCAGGCATCAGGGCTGGTGGGCATTAGAGGGGTGGTGGTTCACGCCCTTACTGACGATGCAAAACGGTTCTATGAGCATATTGGCTTCTTGCCTTCGCCGCTCGACCCGATGATGCTGATGATAACGCTTAGCGATCTGCAACTCGCTATGGGCATTTCCCCGAACTGACCAAGCCCGAAATTTCGGGCTTTATTTCGTCACCCGCCTAACCACTCGGATAATGAAAGCATCTTTTCACAACCGAGACACCACAGTCCTAAGTAACACCTTATCCAAAGACATTAACCACTGAGGATCTGGATATACTGAAAAAATGATCGTTAACTGTTTATCAAGGCGCTAAAAACTATTTTTTTAAGTAAAGCGTTAATTGCGTTCCCGGTTTTAACATCTTGATATCAGCATTCCAGCTCATTAATTGCTTAAGATTAATATTGTGACGACGAGCAATACTGTAATAAGAGTCACCTTGACGAACTTTATAGTAACTTGGTGAAGCGCCGGTTGGTTTGCTTGTTGGACGATTGTTCACACTACCTGCATTATGAATTTTTAATGTTTGCCCAACTAATAAGGTACTCTTTGCACTTAATCCATTGAGTCGTTGTAGCTCTTTTACACTCATATTATAACGTCGAGCAATGGCATAAAAAGAATCACCGGAGCGGACTTTATAAATGCCTTCTTGTTTAATCGACTGATTGGCTTTAGCGACCGCTAAACGGATGGTCTTTAAAATCGCTTCGTCAGCAAACGCATTTTGGAACTGCGCAAGTTTATTACGAGGAAGTAAAATAACATGAGGGCCATTTGGTGCGGTGATCCCGCGCTTATAGCCAGGGTTATAGTCTTTTACGGTTGTAATAGGTAATTGGCTAAGTTCAGCGACTTTGCTTAATGTTATCTGTTCGCCAATATCAATTGCGGCTAATGATTTATCGCGATAGTTACTTTTCGGGAAGGTGATATCGGCTTCATTGTCACGGATAACTTTACTTAAGGCGAGAATTTTAGGCACATAATTCATGGTCTCTTTGGGTAATGAAAGTGACCAGTAATCGGTAGGTAGGTTTTTGCTCTCATTAGCTTTTATCGCTTGCATAACACGACCTTCGCCCGCATTGTAAGCGGCTAATGCTAAAGGCCAGTTGCTATCAAACATAATGTAAAGGCGCTCAAGCAAATCTAAGGCTGCATTAGTAGAAGCGACAACATCACGGCGACCGTCATACCATTGATTTTGTGCTAGACCATAATAATTAGCTGTGACAGGGACAAATTGCCATAAGCCCGCCGCTTTAGCTGAAGAGGTGACATGAGGATTAAACGCACTTTCCACCACCGGAACCAGTGCAAGCTCCATCGGTAGATTACGTTTTTCTATTTCCTCAATAATCCAATACATATAAGGCTCTGCACGTAATGCAACGGTTTGTATATGTTTTGGATTATTTAAAAAATAAGTTTCTTGCTGCGAAATCCTTTCATTGTCAGGGATATCCATTTTTAATTCACTTACTACATAACCCCACAAATTGGTTTTTATATCATATTGTGGTTGGTAAGAAGTTGAAGTCCCTAAAGATGTGGGTGTTATCGCAGACAAATCGGGTTTTATGCTCTTAGATTGCTGGCAACCCGCCAATAGCAATATAGAGAACAAAATCACTTTTGTCTTCATGTTCGAAAATTAGTCCTGTGTGTTTTTTGCCCTAAATAATACTAGTGTTCCCAAATAAAACAACCGATAGGAACTAAAAGTTGTCTTTTAATTCTCTTAATTTTGTAAATGTCTTTATTGGAGCATAAGTATTAGAAGTTATACCTAAAATTCTTTGTAAATCAATATCGTCAGATTTTAGAAAAAGATTAATATTCTTTTCATTTTTCAGTGTTATCGGCACTGTTGGTTGCAAATGATGGCGCATTTCAGTAACTTTGTTTAAATAATCGGTAATATCAGGATTTTTTGGCATAATATGGTGCGCAAAGGTCAAGTTAGCTAATGTATACTCATGGGCACAACAAATTAAGGTGTTATCAGGTAATGCCATTAACTTTTGTAATGAGCTAAACATTTGTTGTGCACTACCTTCAAATAAACGTCCGCAACCGCCGGAAAATAGCGTGTCACCGCAAAATAAATAAGGTTCGCTATAGTAGGCGACATGACCTAATGTATGGCCTGGTGTTCCGATGACTAAAAAAGAAAAAGAATCAACAATAATGTGTTCTTGATCATGAATAATTTTATTAGCGCCTTTAGTTTGTGTTTCTTGTGGACCAAAAACCTCAATGTTAGGATATTTACTAACCAACCCAGCAACACCACCGACATGATCTTCGTGGTGATGAGTTAACAAAATAGCGACAGGTGTTAATGAACGTTGTGAGATGATGTCTATAACCGGTTTGGCTTGGGAAGGATCGACAATCACACATTCACTATTTTCATTACTTAATAGCCAAATGTAGTTATCGGATAAAGCGGGAATTCTGATAAGCTCCATAAAGTTACCTTACTTATAAATATAAAAGGGTTAAACGATGAAAGCAGCGCGTTCGGGAAAACCAATTTGTATGCCAAGCTCTTGGCGTAATATTCCTTGGGGAGAATATTACCGTATGGCAATTGAATTGCGATTACAAAATTGGTGGCCGAAAATATACGGTTTTCATATGCTTAAATTAGGTCAACTTAGTGCTGAACTCGATACTAAATCCAGTATGGTCTCACATCAAGTTAACGTGACTACAACGACGACAAACACAGATGTTATGGCGTCTCTCAATTATCTGCCATTTGAAAATAAATCGGTTGATGTCTGTCTTATGGCTCATGTTTTAGATTACAGTGCAGATCCTCATTGGTTATTAAGAGAAGCCGATCGTGTATTAGTGGATGACGGTTGGATCATCCTATCAAGTTTTAATCCTATCAGCCTATTAGGTATAGGAAAATGTACGCCTATTTTACGGCATAAACAGCCCTATTATTGTCGGATGTTTTCACTTCGTCGCCAAGTTGATTGGCTAAGTGTGCTTAATTATGAAGTGATAACACAACAGAACTTCCAGATTATGCCATTTTCCCGTCCCGTAAAACGTGATGGTAAGCGCTATCATGTCGGGGGATGTTTAAATTTAATATTAGCACGTAAAAGAACGCTTCCTTTAACACCCACCGCGATGAAGTTTGCATTACCGCGTATGAGTGTAAAAGGCAGAGTTTTAGGCGCTACACGTAATCGACCTGATTAATATCACTATCTGCCGTTATTACTCTCAGGTTTTATCTTGTTGACTTTCTAGATAGCCAGTATCTTCTTTTGTGGGAGATTGCGCGGCCGCTTTGGCCAGTTCATCACAACGTTCATTTTCGTCATGGCCTGCATGACCTTTAACCCAATGCCATTCAATTTCATGACGCTCAATGGCTTTATCAAGACGCTTCCATAAATCAACATTCAGCACAGGGCTTTTATCTGCTTTACGCCATTGGCGTTTTTTCCAACTATGTATCCACTTGGTAATTCCCTGTCTGACATACTGGCTATCCGTAGTCAGTGTAATTTTACAAGGGAATTTTAACGCTTCTAATGCTACGATAGCAGCAAGGAGTTCCATGCGGTTATTGGTGGTCATAAAAAAACCTTCACTAAGGGTTTTTTCATGCTGTTGGTAGCGTAAAATTGCACCATAACCACCAGGACCTGGGTTGCCTAAACATGAACCATCGGTGAATATTTCTACCTGCTTGTGCATAAAGGCGACTTATCCTTTTTAAGTAATACGAAAAATTAACCCTAAGTCTGACATAAAAACGGATTATGAGCACTCCAATCACACGACAAATTGTACTAGATACCGAAACAACCGGTATGAACAAACTGGGCGTTCACTATGAAGGCCATAATATCATTGAAATTGGTGCCGTTGAGGTTATCAATCGTCGCTTAACTGGGCGAAATTTCCATGTTTATATAAAACCAGAAAGATTGGTTGATCCTGAAGCTTTTGAAGTTCACGGGATCAGTGACGAATTTTTAGAGGATTGTCCTTCATTTGCAGAAATAGCAGATGAGTTTTTAGCGTATATTCGTGGTGCAGAATTAATTATCCATAACGCCTCGTTTGATATCGGCTTTATGGATTATGAGTTTCAGAAGCTTAACCGTGATATTCCTCTCACAGAAACTTTTTGCCAAATAACCGATAGCCTTGCTATGGCAAGGGAGTTATTTCCTGGCAAACGCAATAATCTAGATGCGTTATGTGACAGATATTTAATTGATAACTCCAAACGAACACTGCACGGCGCATTATTAGATGCCGAGATCCTCGCTGATGTTTACTTAGCTATGACCGGTGGGCAAACCGCATTAGCTTTTTCAATGGAAGGTGAACCGAGCGAAGAGCAAAAAGGGGATGATATACAACGTATTGTACGACCAGTGCGTGGATTAAGAGTAATAAAAGCCTCTGCAGAAGAGTTAGTTGCGCACGAAGCTCGGTTAGATTTAGTGGTGAAAAAAGGAGGCCACTGTTTATGGCGTCCAGCTCCTGCTTCGAATGATGAAACTGCATAAAGGTAAAGTGATATAAATAGAGTGTTGAGATTAAAAACTATCCAAACGCATCTTTTTGTTAGAAAAATAGTTGACGACAAGGTAAGAGATTCGTAATATTCATCTCGTCCGAAAGGATACGTGGAGCGGTAGTTCAGTTGGTTAGAATACCTGCCTGTCACGCAGGGGGTCGCGGGTTCGAGTCCCGTCCGTTCCGCCAGAATATGACGCCATGCTATTGATTAGCATGGCGTTTTTTTTTAGGTTATGATGGAATACCATTATTGGCTTACTTAGATTTGGATATTTCGTATTGATAATCTCACCATTTTTATGGTCATCCTAATATATTTGGGGGTCAAAAATAATAGTAACCGTTCCACGGTAAGTATCAGGTCTTGTTAAAAGCATTTTATCGACATCATGTTGCGCTACCAGAAAATCAATATTCCCCTTACGATTACTTCCAATATCTTTTGTTAAAAACGTATTATTTACTATATCCTTATGGATTGGCATTAGCGCACGTGTAACCGTGCTATTGGTTTTCTGATTAATAATATTATTTGGTAAGCTCAAATACGCTTTTACTGGAACCAGTTGACCATTATTGTCACTTTTTATGGCACAATTTTCACCGTGAACATATTGGCATTGTATATAAGTCGTAAATGCACCTGTTGAAGACAGTAAAAAATCACTTCGAGCAGTAAGCTGAGGTGTAATTTTCGTTATCATCCAACGTTCCCAGTTTTGCTTTCCTTGCTCTTCGGTACAAATTTTACCTGCGCTACAAGGTTGCAATGATAACGCACGACTTTCAGGCGTTGTAGTGACGATTAAATCATGATTAACAGAAAGAATAAGATTGATATCAACAACGCTGTCACTGGCTTGGTAATTATCGCCAAAATCAAAGTCGCCTCCTGGTCCTACAGTAAATGATAATTTCCCTTTATAGGTTCCTGATCCTACGGTTAATAAGTTATCTTTAGCCACTAATGAATAACCCATGCTCATGTCATAAAATCGGTGAGGTTCGGTTCTGTTTATGGTACTTATTTTATAACAGGGTGAAGTGTTGTTTGATGTTTTCCAAATAAATTGGATCCAGCTTCCTGAGCCTGACCCTCCTCCCCATGAAGGAGTATAAAAAGTACAGCCCCCTCCCCGAGGTGCGCTAAAATCTTTGCCTTCATCCCAACTAGATGAACTGCTATTTGTTGTAAGTTGTGAAGAATAACTAGTAACCCTAAATATAACGTCAAATGTTTCACCAGTATTCTGATTTCTTACTGTAAGTATTCTAGGGGTTTTAGGAAAATTAAAGTAAGCACCTTCACGAGGTTTATTTTTAGCAACAATAGGATATGAAATTGTTGTTGTTAACGGCAAATAAACACTGACATCATTAGCATCGCAATATTTTGGCCATCGAGAACAATATCCGCTTCTGGGGGTTGTATTTGTAAAAATACCATCACTATTACTGTTATTTATTGCGGGGGTGAATTTTGCGGTTAAATTAATCGTTGCACTATTAACAACCGCACTCATTGCGAGCATAACAGTGCCAAGAATGTAATGATAATAGCGCATTACATATCTCCTATTGGTGAACAATGAATAACTGGGAAAAACTGTACGTCTTTTCCTGGTGATAGGACATCAGGTAATTGACACGATAACGCCGGTGATTGACTATTGCCTAAGACCGTTAATTTTTGGTTATTAATACCTGAATCTAATGTCAAAACGCCTTCTGCATTAATAATCCCACTGCTGATATCACTAGTAACCTGACGATGCTTTAATATTTGACCAAAGTTATCTTGTAGCATTGCCACCAGCACTGTTGTTTTGACGGCTTTTAATTTTAAATATTTCACACTACCCCGGTTCATATTTATCGATTCATACTCAGGAAAAACTTTGCCGTTATTTGTACCCATGCTGTAAAAATGAATAGGCTCATTTTTCCAGATATCAGTAGGAATGATATTTCGTCCCTGAAATAATTTTGTTTCTTTGATACTGTCTGAGGCGACAATTTGCATATCGGGATCATCTGACTCTAAGTCAACGATAAATGCCGATTCCATCCCTAAACTGCGTTCGCCACTACTCACCGCAAAATTTCCTTCACCCAACACCAGTGTTTGACTTATGTTGATCCCCGTTGTTGTGCTTTTGTCTTGCACGTAATGCTGGACATATGCATCACCACTAAGTGTTCGACTTTCCAAGGCGCCGTTACCGCTAATGAGTGTATTTTCACTACTTTGTGATATTCCTGCACCTAACCAACGAACAGCCCCTTCATCTTGGGGTTGCCATTGGTAATTTAGGCTAGAATAACTATTGCTATCGTTAATACCTGCATCTACTGATAAAGTATGTTTTGCACTCGGCATTACTGACAGGCTGACGCCTAGTGCCACACCCTGTTCCCGATTTTTTTGATTAAACCCGGGGCGGTCATACGCACTTAACCGAAAATTAACATCTCGATTAGCCAAAATCGCTTTTGTTGTCAATGCGGTATCAATCTCAACTCCTTCTCTTGATGGGGTTTTCATATATTGTCCATTCAATGTCAGTGAGCTAGACCAAGGTAATTGGGTGAATAGTGAAGCTCCCCAAGTATTTCCTACTTGTTGAGACGACTCTGTTAAACGATAATTTTGATTGGAAGTTCGACGCCAAAATACATTCATTGAATTCCCCGGTGAAAGTGTTCGGTAATAGCGTAAATCCACGCCTGAATTTTTTCGGGTATCTTCATTAGTCAGGGTGTATTGAGCAAAAAAACTATCATCAGAAGATAATGTTATATTTGATCTTGCACTGAGTTGATAGTTATCAGCCGATATCAAGAGGCTACTTCCTAAAATGACACGGGGGGTGAATAAGTAATCTATGGCTCCGCCACCAATAAATGCGCTATCATTTTCAGTTGTATTCTTACTACTAAGAACTAAATCCTTTTTTTGTCCTCCCCATAAATTCAAACGCCATTTTTGATTAGGGTTTTGCCACCCTAGCGGTTTGTATACTTGAGCCGTTTGAGTATCCACAACTTTACCATTTTCAAGGGTATTAATTGTTATGTTATAAATACCACTAGGTAAACGCCGTGTGTCAATGGCTTGCATGCCAGGTTGCAGTTGTTGTGAATAGATGAGCCGATTATCTAGCCATACTTCTGCGATCCCTTGATTGGCGGCCGTGATATAAATAGGGGAGGCACTGACACTTTCGTTATTTATCAATAATGCATTTGATGTTCCCCACATCACTCCGGCGACAGAGCCTGTATTAAATCCGTTGGTTTCGACATTTCCTTTATCCGTATCTGGAGAAAAAATGCCCAAGCGGATAAAGCTACCGGCTAATTCTTTTTGGGTGTATAGCGCATAAATATTGGTTTCTTGTGATTGGTTGGCCTGACTAGAGCCATAGGACTGTAGTGATATATTTTGCGTCCAGCCGAAAAGAGATGAAATTACGGATGAACTAAAATTCCAGGTCTTTGCTGAATGCACTGAAACGGCTGACAAATTATTGTGCATAATGACACCATTTGGCAAAGCGCTAGGCAAATAGATATAATCACTTTTTACTTGTTCAGTTTCATAGTGCGAAGTAAATAATTTTAATGAAGAATTATCTAGTCGATATTCAGCAGAGACGAGTCCTGCGGGGCAGGAAGCATCACAAGCACCTAATGAGATGCCTTTTTGTAAAATCTCAGCCCATTCATTTTTAACTTGCGGTTTAATATCAGGTTCTTCATCTAAAATTCTCAAGAGATTAATTTGTCCATTTTCATGAAGTGAAAAGACAGCTTCAAAAAGGGGAGAATCATTAAGATACACTTGAGAAACAATTTCTGAGTTATAAAAATATTGCTTAAATTCACTCGGTATTTTTATTGTATTATTTGCCAGGAATACACTTGATCCTAAGGCGATTTCTGGTATTAACATTAATGCAAATAATACTTTCATATCACATATACTCACTAAATCACTGTATACTTATGTAACAAAAGCGTTCCGATGCTTAATAAGCACAAAAATATTCTTATCAGAACGAAATGTGGTTAGCCTAGGTAACAAGAAGGAAGGCTCTAAAGAGCCCCCTTAGTTGAATAATTTATTAGCTTTCAGGCTCAACTGGAGTCTCAACTACAGGCTCAAAAACCATGGCTACTTGGCCTGTAAAAGAGCCTGTTACTGTTAGAGGGGTATCAGTTTGTTGTGTAATACGAAGGTTGGTACGACCGCCTGTTTTGGCATCATCAGCATTAACTACAGTGCTAGGCGTTTTACTGAGTGTTACGCCGTTAAAAATGACGGCTAATGGAATGGTATCATTACCATTTGATAAGATTGCGGTACCCTTTGAGTCAGTATTTGTTAAAGTTGCTTGAATACCCCCAGAGGTGTTTTTATATTGAAATTGCTTGGTGAAATCTTGTAATTTACGGGTGCCTAAATCGAAAGCCATTTCTTGTGTTTGGTTTATCCAACCACTCTCAACAGGGATAACCTGAAAAGATTCTGTAGGAATAGTTGCCGTTAAATCGATAGCATAGCGTTGTTCATCTGCTGCGTGAGCTACCATTGAACCTAAGGCGCCACAAGATAGAAATATAATGGATAATGATCTTTTTAACATTTAGAAATACCTCATATATTATGATTGATAAAAATTAAAACAAATAAACTCTATTTATTTGCGATTACTGAAATTTAAATTAGTTGTTTAGATTAATATTAATAATTAAACGTGTTAGATTTATCACCTTCGATTAATACAAAGTCAATTTTATTATTTATTTTTTTTTGTAGAACAAATTCTCTTCCTGGTAAGATAATTTCTCGCGCTTTATTCTCACAGTGTGACTTTATATTTTCACAATAACGGATATTATCCAATATAATGGTGGCGTTTCCTTTATTTTTTATTGAAATTTGTTTATTTGTGTCATCAATAACGGTATTAAATAAGGGATTTTTAGCTTGCATCACAACCACACTGCCGTAGCCAGTTAACACATTAACTCCCACATCCAATGCGTTTTTTTTGTATTGTGTTATTTCATCTTTGCTCATTCCAAAACCATCATTTTCTTCAGGAAGAACGGGAGTAAAACGAATTCTAAAATAACGTTCTTTTTCTCTATCCCCTGGCCATAGTATGCGGACTGACTGAAAACTTGATGGTGGAATAATTAATCTCAATGGGGAGACAATCAGCCGTTCTTGCGTTAATGAACCTTCTTTAATTTCTTTTTGTGCTGATTCACGCTGATTCATTTTTGGATCAGCATCAATTTCCAATATCTCAACACGAACAAACGCAGTAGATGTTCCTGTGTTATATACGCGCTTGGTGAGGCTTTGGGTTTCTGGTGTAAAAACATCATACATACTACCAATGCCAATAGAAGGTGAAGCATAGACTGATGTTGTTATACTTATTAATGATAATACAGAATAAATTAAAATAAAGTTAAGACGTTTAAGCATATATAATCCAATCTTTATGTAATTAAATAATAATTCAAAATAATATAAATAGTAAATTTAAATCATATTAAGACTTAAATTAATTCCAGTAAAATAGATTGATGTTAAATGCAGTCTAGTTTATTAGTGTTAATTCAGTATTGAATTGTTGTTGACGCTGGTATTCAGTTAAAATTTCACCGGGATCTTCATAAAATACCTCAGCAACTAAATCAAATATTGTCTTATCCAATTCATTTAATAAATATAAAATAATTTCGATTGTAAAATTTGTTTGTCCTCGTTCTAATCGAGAAATATGTTGTTGGGAAAGATTTAATTTTTTTCCTAGGCTTTTCCCTGAGATACCTAGTAGTGTCCTATGTCTTCGAATAAATGAACCAACACGAACATTTATGTTTACTGTATTATATTTCATTAACACCTTTCACCTGTTTTTTTTGAAATAAAATAAAGGGTATACCTAAATTATTAGGGTAAGCATCTGGGTTGTTGGAAGGAAAGGGTAGGGTAAATTAGCCAGCAGTGGAAATAGTTTAAAACGATCTGTTTTGTCTTTTTTGATAGCTTTTAACTATCATTGTGTGTTTTATCGATCGTTTATATCAATATTTTTTTGCCTTTTAATATTTTACTTTATGATTTTAAAATAGTTTTTTATAGCATATAAAGATACGCAAAGAAATTATAACTCTAGTTATTATATTATAATTGAAATATTAATTCATATGATGCAATGGTATGTGACACATTACTCATTTTAGTTGTTTTTTGGGCTAGTCATTAGCTATAGGATCATCATGGGTAATTGAGCTTTAGTGATGAATAAAGTATCTGTTGAAATGTTTAAGTTTTATTTGCTATTAAATAAGAGCAATTCATATCAACTGGTAGCTTTATTTTACCTATTACATCTTGCTATTGAGAATAGTAACTATTATCGTTATAGTTTTAATTCGCATTAGCTTGCTATAATATCGCTTATACCTAGCGTGGGGTAACTAACAGGCTAACATTCAATGAGCGAAAATAGAGCGTCTAAACAACACTCAAGTAAAACAACAAAAGCAAGGGTAGTGAAGGAATATCAGCGACAGATACTTCGTCGTTTCTTTTACTTAATGATATTAGGGGGCGTGTTATGTAGCGTTTTGATCCTTGATTTTACTTTAGGGCCTTCAGGATTATCGCTGACTGAACTGTGGAATACACTAATATCGCCAGAAACTGCCGATGCTGGCACTCGGGTTATTGTGTGGGATATCAGGCTACCTTACTCCCTTATGGCGGTTGTCGTTGGAATGTCACTCGGGTTAGCGGGTGCTGAAATGCAAACTATACTCAATAACCCGCTGGCAAGTCCCTTTACGCTTGGCGTCTCTTCTGCCGCTGCTTTTGGTGCTGCTTTAGCGATTGTTTTAGGGATTGGTATTCCGGGGGTTCCTGCTCAGTGGTTTATTTCAGTTAATGCGTTTATTTTCGCATTACTGGCAACGTTGTTACTGGACTTTATCTCACGTTGGATGCGAGTTTCTACCTCTGGAATTATTCTCTTTGGCATAGCGTTAGTGTTTACTTTTAATGCTGCTGTTTCCATTATGCAATTTATCGCTAACGAAGATACGCTTCAGGGATTAGTGTTCTGGACAATGGGTAGCCTTAATCGGGCATCGTGGGATAAGTTATACATTTTATTGGTTGTATTAGTGATTATCTTCCCCTTGTCATTGATGAATGCTTGGAAACTGACGGCACTTCGTCTAGGGGAAGATCGTGCGATGAGCTTTGGGATCAACGTCAGACGCTTACGCCTAACAACATTACTTCGTATTAGCATCATTTCTGCCTTGGCGGTGGCATTTGTTGGCCCAATAGGTTTTATTGGATTAGTCGCACCTCATATTGCTCGGATGACGGTTGGCGAAGATCATCGTTTTTATTTGCCCGCAAGTGCCCTTATTGGTGCATTGGTATTATCGATAGCTTCTTTAGTCTCCAAAAACCTTTTATCTGGTGTGATTATTCCGGTGGGAATTGTGACTTCTCTTGTGGGTATCCCTTTCTTTGTTAGTATCATTTTGCGTCATCGCGGGAGAATATAATGAATACGGGATTGAATGCTGGGTTGCGTATTGAAAAGCTTTCTACGGGATATGCGAAGCGAGAAATAATTAAAGAATTAACGGTCTCACTGCTTCCACGAGGGAAAATTACGGTTCTTTTGGGGCCTAATGGCAGTGGTAAATCGACGTTGTTAAGGGCGCTTGCTGGCCTTAATAGCGCACAAGGAAAGCTTTTTCTTGGTGATGATGAATTACTCTCCCTCTCTTTTTCTAAACGAGCAGAGCAGGTAGTTTATTTGCCACAAACTCTACCTGCGGGTGTTCATTTGAGTGTCTTGGAGTCAATTCTGGTTGCAAGACGAGCTTTAGGTGAACATCGTTCTCATTCAGCGAATGGTGAAGTTATAGATCTATTAGAACAACT
Source organism: Proteus sp. G2675 (assembly GCF_963886535.1). NCBI lineage: Bacteria > Pseudomonadati > Pseudomonadota > Gammaproteobacteria > Enterobacterales > Morganellaceae > Proteus > Proteus sp. G2675. The sequence goes on along the minus strand of NZ_CAWPCB010000036.1, from coordinate 62,001 downwards.
GGGAATTTCACATTTAGCTATGCGATATCTTGACGAATTATCCGGTGGGCAAAAACAATTGGTGGGGCTTGCTCAATCACTAATTCGACGACCAAGTTTATTATTGCTAGATGAACCACTTAGCGCACTCGATCTTAATTATCAGTTTCATGTGATGGAATTAATCGCGAGAGAAACCAAGAAACGTAATATGATTACTGTGGTTGTTGTTCACGATATTAATATTGCATTACGCCATGGAGAGCATGTATTAATGCTTAAAAATGGGGAGTTAGTTGCCAATGGTTTACCAACTGAGGTGATCACACCAGAAATACTCGCCGATGTTTATCGCGTTAGCGCCCGTATTGAACGATGCTCTAGAGGCCATCCCCAGGTATTAATTGATGGGAGGATAAATGATATATAGCATTTTTAAACCACTCAAATAATTGTATTTGATATGATGACTATACTTATTTGGGTGGTCTTTGATAGATTCAATTTGGTTTATATTTACCATTGATAATACGGGTGGCTTGTTTTATTAAAGGTAAATCAATCATCTCCCCATTAATCTGAAAAGCATAACTGGCTGTTGATTGCTTAACCACTTCTTGCGCCCATTTAATTTTTTCCTCAGTAGGTTTAAATGCCTTATTAACAGTATCTATTTGATCCGGATGAATACAGAGTTTAGCGCCAAATCCAAGAGCGCGAGCATGGTTGGCGTCCATTAATAATGTATTAGGTGTGCAAAATTCAGGGGTGACACAGTCAATAGGGGAGATAAGGTTGGCAATGCGTGAAGCGATAACGATTCGGCTTCTTGCGTATAGCAACGCTTCTGCTGTTTGTTGGCAATCAATATCTAGTGAGTAATCTAATGAGCCGAATGCTAATCTCGTTACACCACTATTGGCAATCTCTTCACAATGGTGCACTCCACGCGCTGTTTCTATAATGCCTATAAAGGGTCGCTTTGATATAGCCAGATGAAGTTTTGATTTTATATAGGAAAGTATTTCCGCATCTTCCAGTTTTGGGATCATTACTCCTGTCATTAGCGTTTCATTTAATGAATTTAATAGATCAACATCGTTTTTAAATTCTTTCTCTTTAGGATGATTTATTCTGATATATATACTGGTGTTAACGATGGTGTTATTTATTGTCGTTAGCCAATTTTGAATATTGTCACGTCCGAGCGGTTTTTCATCAGGATGAACTGCATCTTCAAGATCAAGAATGATCGCATTTGCACCATAAGTTAACGCTTTGGAAATCATAACTTTTTTATTAGCAGGGACAAACAGATAGCTAATCTCTTCGTTCATATTTACCTACCTTAGTAATAAATATAATGTATCTTCCATAAAAACGAATAATTATGAGAATGAGATTGATTATTATTTACATCATCATTTTCTGATGGTAGCTTACTCATCAACCTTTTTCAAGACGCTCGAAAAAGTAAAAAAAGGTTAAGTAACCCCCCAAGATAGATAAATTTAAATTAATTGTTTAAGCCTTATTCTTTGGGAGAAAAATGATGGAGACGGTAGAGAAAAAGAGTATTGCAGGGCAACAAACTGCTATACAAACAGATTTTTCAACACGTAATGCCCTTGCTCGTATCATTCGCTGTCTTTTTGCAGAAAAATTATTGGATGATAATAAACTGCAAGTTTTCAATGATGAAAATAACGTTAAGTACCCGCTTTCTGATGGGATACATATCCTTCAATTTAATCAAACGACCGTTTTTCCTGCAAATACCGTTATTAATCGCGGTGATATTATCCTTAAATCAATGGATGGCCACCACCGAATGGTGCAATCCCATGAAGAACTTATGGGGATACTGAAAAACGAACTTAGTTTCACCCCTACAACGGAGGGAATGACAAAATTCAATAAAGATGTAGCAAACAGTATCCATAATGATCGATTAGCTAGAGCACATCGGTCAAAGTGGCGGGATACGATTTCTAATGAGATGGCACAAGAGGGAACATCTTGTTTTATTGAATGGATAACACGTCATTACAGTCGGCGTGATGGTGCAACTTTTCTCGATCAGTGGGGCGCTCTTGAAGGTCATTCTTATTACCCAACTTGGAAGTCTAGACCCGGTTTAAGCGATGATGATATTGTCGCACTATCAGCTGAATTTGGTGCACGAGTTAATCTGCGCATCGCAGCCATACAAACCGATATGGTTTATTGTGAGAAGATGCCCCATATTCAGGATATCCATCAATGGTTTTCATCGGCTTTTCCAACCGTTTGGAATAAATGGTGTGAGTGGCTTACAAGTCAACATCAAAACCCACAAAAATGGTTACCTATTCCTCTGCATCCTTGGCATCTTGAACACTGGATCATTGAGCATTTCTCAAAAGAAATAGATGAAGGCATTCTTCTACCATTAGGCCCTCAACTTGAGACCGCGGCATCCATGTCGTTTAGAACCATGCTTCCTACCGCATCTAAATCACCTTTTATCAAATTACCTGTTGCTATCTGGATGACTAGCGAAATGCGCAGCCTTCAAGCCAAATCTATTCATATGGGGCCACGTATTAGTACGATTATTGAGGATATTTTGCGGGTGGATAAGGATTTTGATGGCAAGCTGGACTTTTTCCGAGAAGAAGTGGCGTGGCATTTTCGTCATAACGTGCGTATGGATGACGCTGAAGGTAAGTTTCTCTCGGTTGTATTTCGTGATACGCAAGCATGGGAAAGAAACGATAATTTAATCGCTATCACAGTTGCATCATTATTTACTGAGCTCCCACATAAACCCCAACCCCTTATTAGCGAGCTGATCGCATTATCAGGCGACTTACCTGAAACATGGTTTCGTAATTATACCAAAGTCATACTGAAACCCGTTTTAGCGATGTATTTAATTTATGGCATTGCCCTTGAGGCACACCAACAAAATACGCAAGTTTTATTTGATGATTCCGGTCGTGCGGTCACCATGCTTATTCGTGATTTTGGTGATGGACGCAGTTGGGCTCCAGCACTGCGTCAGCAAGGATATGAGCTTCAACCTTATATCTGGCCCGGCATTTTACCCACGGTGTTTGAAGATGATATTGAACCTGTCAGAACCTTCGTTGTAGATGCTTGTCTTGTCAGCCATTTACATGAAATTGCGCTTTGTTTAACTCAACTTTATGACATCCCTGATACCCGCATATGGACTGTGATCGGCGAAGAGCTTGAACTTGTGTTTAAAGCACTTCAACCCAGAGTAGAGGCGGATTTTTGGCACAAAGAGCGTGAACATTTTCTCCACCACCCTTGGTATACCCGCTCATTAATGAGCATGCATTTACAGCAATATACTGATTACCGTCTTCAGCATGGACTTAACAATCCGTTAGCTGGTGAACAAGTAGATAACTCTAAGATCTGAGAGAATAATAATGATCACAAACAAACATTTTTTAGCATTGACTATTGCAGCAAGTTTAATTCCTGATTTCGTCAGCGCGGAAGAGAGAATTATTGTTAACGCAGAGCGCGTTAACCCCCAAACTAAAGGTAGGTTATCACAACAAGCCAACATAGGTTTATTGGGAAATAAAGATATCCAAGATATTCCATTTAGTATTAAGGGATATACCTCGAAATATATTGAGCAACGACAGGCTAAAACACTTGGCGATGTAATAAAAGATGATCCATCCGTTCAAGTGACATCTCCGTCAGGTGGTATTCTTGATTCCTTTATGATCCGAGGATTCCCTATCGGGGAAGGCAATATTGGTGAAGTTGCCCTCAATGGTGTTTATGGTGTAGCGCCAAATTATCAGTTATTACCTCAATATTTAGAGCGAATAGAATTACTAAAAGGGCCTGGGGCGGGGCTTTATGGTATCTCCCCCAATGGCGGGGTTGGCGGTGTTGTTAACGCGGTGACGAAAAGACCTACTCGTCAGGGAACTAAACAGATTACTACCACTTGGGGATCTGATAATCAACTTGGTGCCTATATAGATGTAGGTAAATTGTGGGTAACCCCAGACGGTGAAATGTGGGGCGTCCGATTTAATGGTGGTGGTAGTGGTGGAGATCTGGCGCTTGATAATACTCATAAAAAAACGGCATTAGGTGCACTCGCTCTTGACTATGGAAAAGATGGATTCACCGTTTCAGTTGATTTATTCGATCAATATCAATATGTCAAATCACCTAATCGTCCTTTTATTGTCTTAGCGGGTATCGATGTTCCTAAGGCCCCTAATGGTCGACGCAATATTGCCCAAAAAGGGATGTGGTGGAACACCCGCGATCAGGGCGTATTACTGCACAGTTCATACGAGCTTAACGATAATCTAACACTCTTCATGAATGCCGGTGGTGGTCGTTCAATCGTTTCACGTATCTCTGAGCAAACCCCAAAGATTATTAACGACAATGGAGATGTTGAATCGGCAATCACTAATTATCGCTTTAATGTACATCGTTATATTTTTGAAACCGGTGTCAGAAGTTATTTTTCAACGGGCGCTATTGATCATCAGATGACATTACAGGCCAGCTATTATCATGACCGTCTTGCTGTTGCGGGTAATGTAGGAAAACAAAAGGTGATTTCTAATATTTATTCACCATCAGAAGTCGATGTTACCCTACCATCGTCTCCAGCAAGCGTTCCCAAAGTATCTTCTAGTCAATTAACTAGCTTTGCCGTTTCGGACATCATGACCATATTGAATGGCAGTGTGGATATTATCCCCGGGATACGTTTGCAAAGAGTGCAAGCCGATAACTTTATGGCTAATGGACAGCGTTCGGCCAGTTATGATGAATCAGCGGTGACGCCAATGTTGGGGCTGGTTTACCATCCTTTAGAGTCTGTTTCGCTCTATGCCAACTATATTGAAGGGTTAAGCAAAGGCGATATAGCCCCGAGTTTTGCAAAAAATGCCGGCCAAGTGATGCGTCCTTATCGCTCGCGACAGTACGAAGTTGGGGTTAAGTATGATAACGCGGGAATACAAAGCAGTTTGGCTGTTTTCCAGATAACCAAGCCTAGTGGTGCTATCGACAGCACTGATAATATATTTAATGCTAATAGTGAGCAGCGAAATCGTGGCGTTGAAGTTAACCTTTCAGCGCAGGTGCTGGATAATTTACAAATCTCAGGCAATCTTTCTCTTATTGATGCCAAACTTATCAAATCGCCTAAATCTGATATCCGTGGTAACAAACCCGTTGGCGTTTCTCCTCTACAAGCAAATGTGGGAGTGGAATATGACCTTCCTATTTTGCATGGATTGTCATTAAACAGTTATGTCAATTATAGCGCAAAGCAATATGTCAATCAGGCAAATACACAGTCTATCAATTCTTGGACAACGGTAGATATGGGAGCCTCCTATAAAACACGTGTGTATGGTGCGCCTACCACTTTCCGTTTTGATGTACAGAATCTATTTAATCACCATTACTGGTCTGGTGTCGCGTCATATACCACTATTGCACAGGGAGCACCACGTACTTTCCTTGCCTCGGTAAGTGTTGATTTCTAAGAGGGTTCCATATGTCTTCGTTGTTAAATACTTATTACCGAGCAAATGAATCTTGGCAGATCGCTATAACTCAAGTATTACCCCCTTATATCGATCCGGTTATTATCCGTTGGTTGGAGACATCCCCTGATACCCTTGTTCATTTAACACAGATATATGGTTCACCCCTTAATATTGTCTGGCCTCATACCGTGGAGCAGAACGTTAATGCCATGGTCGAAGTCGCCAAAACATTTGGTATACAAACCAATTTGTATTATGGGGTTAAAGTCAATAAATCACAGTCATTATTACAAGCCGCTGTTGCTGCGGGAACTGGGGCGGATGTATCTAGCCTATATGAACTCAATGATGCTATTTGTGCGGGATGTAAAGGTACAGAGTTGTGTGCCACAGGCCCTGCAAAAACAACGGCGTTTTTACAGGCGTTAATAGTGCAAGGGGCACGGATTGTTATTGATTCTATTGAGGAAATGGACGAGCTTATCCACCTTGCTACAAGGTGGATAAGTCCATCAGGACGTATAAGTATATTGCTGCGTTTTCGTCCTGAGTCTAATCATATCAGTCGTTTTGGTATGTCATCCGCTGAGATCATGACAGCACTTGAGAAACTTAATTATAGTGACCAAGTAAAGGTTGATGGATTCCATTTCCATCTTAGTGGTTACTCTTCGGTATCTAGGATCAAGGCTTTTTTTGATACCTTACCCTTGATTAGCTACGCACGTGCTTTGGGTTACTCCCCTTATATTATCGATATTGGGGGAGGGTTACCTGTTCAGTATGTAGACAGTCATTGTTATAAGAAATGGCTCTCTACGCAAACACATAAAGACTATCGTACTCGACGAATTCCTGATTCTTTCTATCCATATGGTGGAGAGATAAATGCCCAAGGCTGGCTCACTGAGTTTCTAACCGGAGTCGATCCCACAGGTAAAAGAGTTTGTGATGCATTAATTGAGGAAGGATTAACACTTTGCCTTGAACCCGGAAGGAGCTTGGTTAATCAAAGTGCGATCAGTGTATTTCGTGTCTGTCGAGTTCGTCCATATGATCATGTCGGACATGTTATTTTTGTCGAAGGAACTAGTTTTAGCGCATGTGAAACGTGGTTTAATTCTGAATTCTTAAGTGATCCTCTCCATATTTATCAAAATAACCATCAGCCACTTTCTTCTGCTGGAAATGCTTGGATTGCGGGCCATAGCTGTTTGGACGACGATGTTATCACCAATCGTTTGATCGCTTTTGCACACCTACCAAAGCCAGGTGATTTACTGATATTTGCTAATACCGCAGGTTACCAAATGGATTTACTGGAAAATCAATTTCATCGGCATCCGTTGCCCACAAGATTAACTGCGGTCATAAACTCACATCAAAAACCTATATTTACCATTGATAATTAAGGACTTTTAATATGGTTTTTAGCAAAGTAACTGATTTAATTGGTAATACTCCTATCATTCAATTACCGCTGCTGCAATCGGATACGCGTCTTTATATCAAAGTGGAGAAAAATAATCCCGGAGGCAGTATGAAAGATCGCATGGCGAGAAATATGGTTGTTGCGGCACTGAAATCTGGAAAGATCAAGCCTGGTAGTACAATTGTGGAGTCGTCATCAGGAAATACTGGCATTGGGTTGGCAATCGCTGCTATCGAATTTGGGCTTCGATTTATCGCGGTGGTCGATCACCATGCTGCCCAAGATAAAATTGCTATCATGCGCGCTTTGGGTGCTGAGATCCGCTACGTTAAAGGCGACTATGGTGAAAATGAAGTTGCTGTTGTGGAACGCCAACGTATGGCGGCTGAAATCGCCAATGAAATTCCCGGCGCTATCTTTATGAATCAATCAGATAATGCAGCCAATGCGGGAGGATATGCAGATCTGGTACGTGAACTTATTAGTCAGATAGGCAAAATTGATGCGTGGGTTGGATGTGTAGGTACGGGGGGCTCTATGACAGGGATAGCCCATGGATTAAGGGTTCATAATCCAGAACTTGTAACCATTGCCGTAGAGCCGGAAGGCTCCATCGTATTCGGAAAACCCGGTAAACCATACTATCAATCAGGTACAGGCACCCCACAAGGCGATACAGTGGGGTTAGTGTTGGATTACAGTTGTATTGATTATGGCGAACAAGTCTCTGATGTATGTGCTTTTGAAACGGCTCGTTACCTTGCTCGTCGTTTTGGTTTACTGGTTGGTGGCTCTACAGGGGGAGTGGTATATAAAGCGCTGGAGTTGATTAATAACAGTACAATTTGCGGAAATGTTGCACTTGCTATGGCCGATGGTGGTGAAAAATATCTGCAGACGATTTTTAATGACACATGGCTTAAAGAGCGAAATCTAATATCGGAGTCAGTCTGGGAACAACTTGATAATTGGTTTTCTTTGCCAACTTGTTTGGGGGATAGCAGATGATCCCAAATGAGAAATTGAGAGTAACACTATGTGGAGCCGGTCGTACAGGGCATCTTGCGGCAATTTTATTTAGCTTAAATCCTGCGATTGACGTCACTCTTTACAGCAGTCGCTCAGAAACTGTGACAGCATATAAAGAAAATGATCATCAACTTCAGGCGGTGATGCCTGATGGTCAAGTTATTAAAACCGGTTCGGTTAGGATGACAGAAGCCATTGATGAGGCGTGCTCTAAGGCAGATATCATCATTATTACGACACCAAGTCATGTACGTGAAAGTTTACTTCAACGTATGGCGCCAATACTGCCGAAACATAAAAACATCTTTGTGGGCGCCATTCCCGGTTTTGCTGGCTTTGACTGGCTGGCTGAAAAAACGTTAGGCGATGCACCCAATATTGTTATATGGGGAATGAAAGATGTTCCCCATATTGCATTTGATCTGCAACCGGGAAAAAGTGTCAGAATGGGGGGCGGAAAATCACAACTCTATGTAGCTGTGCATGGAAGAGAAAAACCGCAATATGCCAATCTTCTTCTCAATTACCTCAAACAACTTTATGACTCACCTATTACGCTACTGACCGATTATCTAGAAATTACCCTAACGCCAGGAAATCCTATTATGCACAGCTCTGTTATCTATGGCCTTATCGGTCCATGGGGACAGTGGCACAATAGGCCTTTTGAGAGCATTCCATGTTGGTGGGACGATTGCCCTGAGTTGGGGGCCTATTTTCTTGCCCGCTGTGATAGGGAGAATCAAGCGTTATGTAATAAAGCAGAAATTGTATTGGGGATTAATCTCAGTTCCGTGCAACCATTACAGCAGGAAATAGTAGCCGCATATGCGGACTCAATTGCTGATCCGCGAACATTACTCAGTGTGTTACGAACGAATAAGGCCTATCAGGGTATTCCTTTACCTCTTATTTCTACAACCCAATCCCATGGTTATATTTTTGACAAACAACATCGAGTTTTTCAGGAAGACATTGCCTATGGACTAGCGCTTCTTGTTGCTCTTGGGGAACGTCTTCGAGTACCAACACCCTATATAAGAGAAATATATGATTGGTGTTGTGGTTATATGGGAGGAAATCTGCCTCACCCTCAGATCCCAATGGATTGGCCAATAATAAGGGTGAAATAGTATGCGTGTTACCGGCAGTGTCATTTTTATTGTCCAGTTTTTATTTATCGTACAGCTACTCTCAATGGGAGCCATGGAAATGAGTGGCCCTTTTTGGCCGCTTCATCTCGAAAGCATGGCGTCGACAGAGCTACTGAGTATCGTGGGAACCGGCGTGTATATCGCACCTATGTTGGGCGTTATGCTAACCAGTACCTTTTGGGGACGAATAGGCGATAAAACTGGCAATAAAGTGATGATGATCCGTGCACTGATGGGGCTTGCATTAACGCAATTGGGGCTCGCTTTTGCCAATGATGTCTGGGTAATACTGCTACTACGCTTTTTACAGGGAACTTGTGCGGGGTATATTGCACCTGCTCAAGCTTATGGTATTGCCATGATCCCCATAGCACAACGTACTCGGCTTTTGGCATGGTTACAAGTATCTACCAATGCAGGATCGTTAGCTGGTGCCATTGCTGGTGGGGCCATCCTCGATTTACTGAGTTTCTTTTGGATAAACTTCGGGGCATTTATCATTTGTACGTTATGTGCACTACTGGTTTTTTTCATATTACCGAATGATTTACCGCGCCACGCTTCATCCAATTGCGTCACTTCCTCAACAAATAAAGCAAAAGCGATATCATCAATTAACCACAGCGTCATTGTTGGCTTACTTACCGTACTGGGTTTGTTATTAATGAGCCGCATGATCACACAAACCCCTTTTTCTCTTTATGTCAGTAGCGTATTTAATGCCCCTAACTGGTTAACAGGGGTCGCTTACGGATTGCAGGCTACAGGTGTGATTGTCTCAGCCTCCCTCTGGGCAAGATGGTTTGAAGCACACAACATATCTCATGCACTCTATCGAATGGTGGGGATCATTGCGGGATGTTTTATTGTGACCTTACTGCTAGCAGCAGTAAGAGAAATAAGCTGGTTTATCGGACTTTATTTTTTGTGGGGCATTCTTCTTGGGGCAACAACGCCAGTATTAACCGCATTAATATCTCGCTCAACCGCTGAAAGTAAACAGGGTTATATTTTGGGACTGGTGCAAAGTATTAGCCAGTTTGCCTCTATGGTTGGCATTGCACTGGGGGGCGGAATACTTGTTTGGCCTGGGTTGACCACGTTGTTTTTGTGTGTGGCGGTGATGTATTGCATTACTTTAATTATTACGCTGAAAATGAGTTACTCTTCAAAAAACACTAACCAAAAATAGGTTATTAATCATGATATTACGATTTATATTTTCTATTGTATTGTTGTATTCATCAATGGCTTACTCACAGCAAGTTGTAACACCTGTTACTGACCTACTTGGCAGAACCGTGAATGTCAAATTACCGGTACAGCGCGTCATTTTGGGGGAAGGACGACAGCTTTATTTAGTGGCTATGTTTGATAAAGAAAATCCAGCACAAAGGATAGTCGCTTGGCGAAAAGATTTAATACAGTCCGATCCGGCCACATGGCAACAGTACCGACAACAATTTCCACAGTTGGCAAAAATCCCTACCTTTGGTGGCAGCGAACAAGGAACGTTTGATATAGAGCAGGCGATTAATCTGCAACCTGATGTCATCATCATGAATATGGACGCACGCAATACTATTGTTGATGCTGGACACGAAGCTGCACTAGCCCGAGCGGGTATTCCCATTGTTTATGTCGACTTTCGCTATGATCCTATTGCACACATTCCTCCAACAGTGACGTTATTTGGTAAATTATTTGGCCAACCAGATCGCGCAGAAGCTTATTTAACATTCCGTGATAAAGAGTTACAACGAGTGACATCTCGAGTTGAACAATTACAGGGGGCATTGCCAAAAGTATTTTTAGAGCGTCTTGGGGGTTATTCAGAAGAGTGCTGTATGACCTTTGGTAAAGGGAGTTTTGGCCGTTTTGTTAAAATAGCGGGGGGGGATAATATTGCCGACAATCTTGCTCCGGGAACCTTTTTTACGCTAAATCCAGAAAAAGTGGTTGTTGCAAATCCCGATATTGTGATTATTACCAGCGGCAATTTTCAGGCATTTGTGCCGGGTGGAAAGTGGATCCCACTTGGGCCGGGGATTAATATTCAACAATCAAAACACCGACTCGCATGGTTTACGACTCGCCCTGCTTATGTTGATAGTAACGCTCGCCGTCGTGGCGCATTTTTTGCTATTTGGCATCAGTTTTATAATAGTCCCTATGATGTTATTGCTATCCAGCAGCTAGCTAAGTGGATACATCCCCAATTATTTGCTGATCTTGATCCTGATGACACATTCCGTCGTTTACATCAAGAATTTCTACCCATCTCATATCAGCCGGGATATATGATTGATTTGGAAAAAGAGGGGAGGTAAATATGGAGTATGATGTCGTGTTATATCCCATTGCCTTGCTCCGTCCTTCAGAAGAAGTCAACATGGCTCATGTTGAAGCTTTAACTAAGGAAATAGTCCGTTGCCAAAGATGGACAACACCTATACCCATTGAAAAAGAGACCGGAATTATTATGGACGGTAATCATAGGTATCAAGTCGCTCATCATCTTGCTCTCACTTATATTCCTTGTGTGTTGCTTGATTACACTGATACACGCATAACTGTGTATGATTGGCAGAATGGACGAGCGTTTAGCCCATTAAGAATAAGGGAGCAGATATTAAAGCAAGGTAATATTTTCCCTTATAAAACTACTCGACATCTATTTTCTCCAAGCCTTCCGGCCGTTAATTTTCCGCTTGAACAGTTAGTTGAAAAAATAGCCAGTAATCATCTGAATGTTTTCAAGTTAGGTGTTGGTAGGTGACCATTAACAGCGGGAAAATTAAATAGCTTAGTATTTATTTGATTTGATGGATAAAACAGCAACGTAATTTTAGCTTGATTAGTCATATCAAGCTAAGGTTTAATAAGATACTTCTTAATTGCGCAAATAAAAGTCATTTTTCATTTTTGTTGCGCAACAATGTGGTGGTGTAATGTTATTTCCCGCGTTTATCGTAATAAATGCTGTTTAAATCAAAGAATTATTGATTTTCACTGATTACGATAGCCACCTTTGTGGATTTTTTATATTGCGGTTTTTTGCCCGCATTGAGAGAATCAGCTATCTAGATGCTTTTTATCCGACTTGGAGTAGAAAATGACCACTCGTAAAACCCTTGCAAATGCGATCCGTTTTTTAAGCATGGATGCAGTGCAAAAAGCCAAATCAGGGCACCCTGGTGCACCTATGGGCATGGCTGATATTGCAGAAGTATTATGGCGTGATTTTTTAAATCATAATCCAACTAATCCTCACTGGGCAGATCGTGACCGTTTTGTTTTATCTAACGGCCATGCTTCAATGCTGATTTATAGCTTATTACATCTGTCTGGTTATCAAGTTTCTTTAGATGATCTAAAAAATTTCCGTCAGCTGCATTCTAAAACACCGGGTCACCCAGAATATGGTTATACCCCAGGTGTTGAAACTACCACGGGTCCTTTAGGTCAAGGGATTGCTAACGCAGTAGGTTTTGCGATCGCAGAACGCACATTAGCGGCTCAATTTAACCGTCCTGGTCACGATATCGTAGATCACTACACCTACGCCTTTATGGGTGATGGTTGTATGATGGAAGGTATCTCTCACGAAGTATGCTCTTTAGCAGGTACTTTACAGTTAGGTAAACTGATTGCATTTTACGATGACAATGGCATTTCTATTGATGGTAAAGTACATGGTTGGTTTACTGATAATACTGCTGAACGTTTCGAAGCGTATGGCTGGCATGTTATTAGTGGTATTGATGGTCATGATGCAGCGAGTATTAAAGCTGCGATTGAAACCGCACAACAAATTACTGATAAGCCTTCACTGTTAATTTGCAAAACCACCATTGGTTTTGGTTCTCCTCATAAAGCAGGCACTGCCGATTCTCACGGTTCACCATTAGGTGATGCAGAAATTGCAGAAACTCGTAAAGCTCTGGGCTGGGAGTATGGTCCTTTTGAAATTCCACAAGAGATCTACAAAGAGTGGGATGCTAAAGAAGCTGGTAAAGCAAAAGAAGCTGCGTGGGACGCTAAATTTGCTGAGTATGCAGCACAATTCCCTGAATTAGCAGCTGAATTTAAACGTCGTATGTCTGGCGAATTACCTGCAAATTGGGAAAAAGAGTCAACAGCCTTTATTGAGCAGTTGCAACATAACCCAGCGAGTATTGCTAGCCGTAAAGCATCACAAAATACATTAGAAGCGTTTGGTAAAGTTTTACCTGAGTTTATGGGTGGCTCTGCTGACCTTGCACCAAGTAACTTAACTATGTGGTCTGGCTCTAAAGCATTAAATGAAGATAAAGCCGGTAACTACATCCATTATGGTGTTCGCGAATTCGGTATGTCTGCCATTATGAATGGTATTGCATTACACGGTGGTTTTGTTCCTTACGGCGCTACCTTCCTGATGTTTATGGAATATGCACGTAATGCGGTACGTATGGCTGCACTGATGAAAATCCGCAGTATCTTTGTTTATACCCATGACTCTATCGGTTTAGGTGAAGATGGTCCTACTCACCAACCTGTTGAGCAAATGGCAAGTCTGCGTGTAACACCAAATATGAGTACATGGCGCCCATGTGACCAAGTTGAGTCAGCAGTAGCATGGAAATACGCTGTTGAGCGTAAAGATGGTCCAACTGCGCTCATCTTCTCTCGTCAAAACCTTGCTCAACAGCCACGTACTCCAGAGCAACTGGCTAATATCGAGAAGGGTGGTTATATCCTGAAAGATTGTGACGGTACACCTGAACTTATCTTTATTGCTACGGGTTCTGAAGTTGAATTAGCTGTTAATGCTTACGATCAATTAACAGCAGAAGGCCGTAAAGTCCGTGTGGTTTCAATGCCAGCAACAGATGCATTTGATAAACAAGATGCTGATTATCGTGAAGCAGTATTACCTGCAGCGGTTAAAGCTCGTGTTGCTATTGAAGCGGGTATCGCGGATTACTGGTTTAAATATGTTGGTCTTGATGGTGTGATTGTCGGTATGCATAGCTTCGGTGAATCTGCTCCTGCAAACGAACTGTTTGCTGAGTTTGGTTTTACTGTTGAAAATGTGGTTACACAGGCAAAAACTCTACTTAAATAATCAATAAATGTTAACAAGAGCACATTTTTGGGAATAATTTCTCAGATGTGCTCTTTTTTTATGCTTCCCCCTTTTTTTGCTATTGCGATTTTCTCTCATTTCTCGTAATCTGAATACCAATAAGCTGAACCGTTTCAGTTGTGCTAAAAATGTCGGTGACCGCACATTTTTTAGTTTTACTTGATTTATCGTTGTTGATTAGTCAATTGCTCGATTATTCTAGGCGGTTGCGTAATTACGAGTTATCAAGGAAGTTACATGACAATTAGAGTTGCTATTAACGGTTTTGGTCGAATAGGGCGTAATGTGTTAAGAGCGCTTTATGAATCTGGAAAGCGGGCTGAAATAAGCGTTGTTGCAATAAATGAATTGGCTGATGCGACAGGTATTGCTCATTTGCTTAAATATGACTCAAGCCATGGTCGCTTTGCTTGGGATATTCGTGTTAATAATGACTTATTGCAAGTGGGTGATGATGCAATCCGTCTTTTCCATCATGCCGATATTGCAGACTTACCTTGGGGTGAGTTAGGTATTGATGTGGTACTTGATTGTAGTGGCGTTTATGGATCTCGTGCCGATGGTGAGGCGCATATTGCTCAAGGGGCAAAGAAAGTGCTCTTTTCTCATCCGGGAACGATAGATCTTGATGCTACGGTGGTATTCGGTGTTAATCAACATGAACTGAAAAAACAGCACCGCATCGTCTCTAATGCCTCTTGTACCACAAATTGTATTATCCCGATTATTAAAATGATGGATGATGCTTTTGGTATAGAGTCAGGTACAGTGACGACAATCCATGCTGCGATGAATGATCAACCTGTTATTGATGCATATCATAAAGATTTACGTCGTACACGAGCCGCAGGACAATCGATTATTCCGGTTGATACCAAATTAGCTGCCGGTATTACACGGATTTTCCCGAAATTTAAAGATCATTTCGAGGCAATTTCTGTACGAGTTCCTACAATTAATGTGACAGCAATTGATTTAAGTGTCACGGTAAAAAATGCTGTAAATGTGTTAGATGTCAATAAGTTAATTCAAAAATCAGCAACTGGCGCATTTCGTGGTATAGTGGATTACACAGAATTGCCATTAGTCTCAACAGATTTTAACCACGACCCTCATAGTGCCATTGTTGATGGTACACAAACAAGAGTCAGTGGGCAGCATCTGATTAAAACGTTAGTCTGGTGTGATAATGAATGGGGCTTTGCTAACCGAATGCTTGATACGACGTTAGCTATGGCTGCAACTGGTTTTAAATAATCATGTATTAATGACGGTACTCAGCAATAGCACATTATGTGATAATGCGCGGTACTGAACAGAAGATTACTAAATTTTAGAGAATCAATGAGAGGATTCATCATGTCTGTAATTAAGATGACCGATTTAGACCTGGCCGGTAAACGAGTACTAATTCGTGCTGACCTGAACGTTCCAGTGAAAGATGGAAAAGTAACTTCAGATGCACGTATTCGTGCTTCATTACCGACTATTGAAGCGGCTTTAAAACAAGGCGCTAAAGTTATGGTAACTTCACACTTAGGCCGTCCTACTGAAGGTGAGTACAACGAAGAGTTCTCTTTAAAACCAGTTGTTGACTATCTGAAAGAGAAATTATCTGCACCCGTTAGCCTAGCAAAAGACTATTTAAACGGTGTTGATGTTAATGCAGGTGAATTAGTTGTACTTGAAAACGTTCGTTTTAATAAAGGCGAAAAGAAAGACGACGAAACGCTGTCTAAACAATATGCTGCATTATGTGATGTCTTTGTCATGGATGCATTCGGTACGGCTCACCGTGCTCAAGCGTCAACACACGGTGTTGCTAAGTTTGCGGATATCGCTTGCGCGGGTCCTCTGTTATCAGCAGAGCTTGAAGCATTAGGCAAAGCATTAGATAAACCAGAGCGTCCAATGGTGGCTATCGTTGGTGGCTCTAAAGTATCTACTAAATTAACAGTTTTAGATTCATTATCAAAAATTGCTGACCAATTAATCGTTGGTGGTGGTATTGCTAACACCTTTATCGCAGCAGAAGGTCATTCTGTAGGTCGTTCATTATATGAAGCAGACCTTGTTGACGATGCGAAAAAATTAATGGAAAAATGCGATATTCCAGTACCAACAGATGTCCGTGTTGCGACAGAATTTTCAGAAACAGCGCCAGCTGTACTGAAATCAGCAAATGACATCAAAGATGATGAACAAGTATTAGATATCGGTGATGTGACGGCTGAACGTTTAGCTGAAATCCTGAAAAACGCCAAAACCATTCTGTGGAATGGCCCTGTGGGTGTCTTTGAATTCCCTAACTTCCGTAAAGGTACTGAAGTGATTGCTAAAGCGATTGCTGATAGTGATGCTTTCTCTATCGCTGGCGGTGGTGATACATTAGCGGCTATCGATTTATTTGATATCGCAGATAAAATCTCTTACATTTCAACCGGTGGTGGTGCTTTCTTAGAATTCGTAGAAGGTAAAAAACTTCCTGCGGTTGCTATGCTGGAAGAACGCGCTAAACAGTAATTAAGTCACGCTCATACAGGTAGAGTGTAAAACTCTGCCTGTTCCAAATATAGGATCTTATTACATGTCTAAAGTTTTTGATTTCGTAAAACCGGGTGTCATCACTGGTGATGATGTACAAAAAGTATTTGCAGTAGCAAAAGAAAATAATTTTGCTCTGCCTGCAGTTAACTGCGTAGGTACAGACTCAATTAATGCTGTATTAGAAGCAGCTGCGAAAGTGCGTTCTCCTGTTATTGTTCAATTCTCTAATGGTGGTGCTGCATTTATCGCAGGTAAAGGTCTTAAAGCTGAAGCGCCACAACAAGCGGCTATCCTAGGTGCTATTTCTGGTGCTCACCATGTACACCAAATGGCAGAATACTATGGTGTTCCTGTTATTTTACACACTGACCACTGTGCGAAAAAACTGTTACCTTGGATTGATGGTCTGTTAGATGCAGGTGAAAAACACTATGCGAAAACAGGTAAACCACTATTCTCTTCTCATATGATTGACTTATCAGAAGAGTCATTAGAAGAAAATATTGAAATCTGTTCTAAATATTTAGCGCGTATGGCTAAAATCGATATGACTTTAGAAATCGAATTAGGCTGTACTGGTGGTGAAGAAGATGGCGTTGATAACACAGGTATGGATAGCTCTGCGCTATATACCCAACCTGAAGACGTTGCTTACGCTTATGAAAAACTAAATGCTATCAGCCCACGTTTCACTATCGCTGCATCATTTGGTAATGTTCACGGCGTTTATAAACCAGGTAACGTTCAATTAACACCAAAAATTCTTCGTAACTCACAAGACTATGTGTCAGAGAAATACAATCTGCCACACAATAGCTTAAACTTTGTTTTCCACGGTGGTTCTGGTTCATCTGCAGAAGAAATCAAAGAAGCTGTAAGCTACGGTGTTGTGAAAATGAATATCGATACTGATACTCAATGGGCAACTTGGGACGGTATCTTACAGTTCTACAAAAAGAACGAAGGCTATTTACAAAGCCAATTAGGTAATCCAGAAGGCGCTGATAAACCTAACAAGAAATACTATGATCCACGTAACTGGTTACGTCATGGTCAAACATCAATGGTTGTTCGTTTAGAGCAAGCATTTAAAGAGCTAAATGCGATTGATGTTCTGTAATACAATTTTATTGTAATACACCTAAAAAACCCGCTTAGTATGCGGGTTTTTTTGTTGGTTGTTAGCACTAGATACGATGGTATTGGGCTATTTAGTTTCGGTTATATTTGTCATTAAAGGTTTGGTCTGAAATACACAGATAATAAATTCCTTCAATAAAACCGATAATAGCGGGTATCCCCGTCCAGCAAAAAATGAGATATAAAATCCCCATTCCTACTTTACGAAGATAGAATTTATGTATTCCTAGCCCACCAAGAAAAATAGCTAATAATGCGGCTGCTAGCTTATTTTTATCATTCATTAATATCTGCTCCTATTACCAATCATTGGTTTTTAATTATGAATATTGATTATTAGACAATGCTAAATATTGTCAGTTTCAATTAAAGGTACTATTTATAAGATAGATTAAAACCAGAAAAAAGAAAAAAAGAGAAGATCACTAATCATAAATAATAAAAGATTAAGGTTGTAGAAGATTTAATCGCTAAGCGTTTTTATAAGAGATAAAAAAAGCGCCTTTCTAGGCGCTTTGTCTGTGATAAGCAAAGGTGTTTGCTCATTTACTTAATCATTTTACTCTCTTCTTTCATCATGCGGTTTAGTAAAGGTACTGTTGCCCACATAATCAAGCCAACCACTAAGGTAACGATACCGATTTTGCCAAACACATCAGTATAAATAGGCAGTGTTTGTAGTGGATCGGTAATACCTTCAGGTGGGGCGGTAAAGGTTGCTACATGGCCTCCTAACAGGTAAGCCGTCGCTTGTGTTAAGAACCACATACCTAAAATAAAGCCCATCATATATTGCGGTACGAAAGCGGCAATCATCGCTAAGCCTAATGCACTGATCATCAATTCCCCTAGACTTTGGAAGAGATAAATCAGTACAACAAACCAAGGTGATGTTAAGCCTTGAGCATCAGCAAACCACATACCTGAAGCGGCAGCGGTTAGGAAGCCTAATGAGCATAAAAGCATACCTGTGGTAAATTTTGCCGGCATGGATAAATCTTTGCCTTTCGCGCCAAAATGGCTATAAGCCATTGCTAAGATAGGGCTGGCAATAATGATCCAAAATGGATTTAATGCTTGGAAACTCACCGGGTTAATATCAAAGCCTAACAGGGTATGGTGAACATTATGGATAGCAAAGAAGTTAAGTGAGGTTGGCATCTGAGCGTAGAGAATATAGAAAATAACAGCTTCTAACATCAGAACAAATGCAACATACATTTTATTACGTGCCACTCTGTCTTTTTGTTTAAAGGCTTCACGAAAATAAATGATAACCACAACAATAGACAAGCTGATTAAAACGATGTTAGTAATCATCACATTGTGCAACAACCATGCACAAATAAAGACCATAGCGACAGAGCCTGCAATAACTAATAGCAGTTTGTTGAAATTCATTGGCAGGTGATCTGGTTCAGAACCAATATTCACGACCATTTTACGGCAGAAAAAATAGACCAATATGGCCATTATTAAGCCGATACCACAAATATTATAAGTCAGCGCATAGCCATAGCGATCGGCAAGAACGGGGGCAATAGATAAGGAGATTAATGAACCAACATTAATCGACATATAAAATAGTGTAAATGCACCATCAAGACGGGGATCTTTAGGTTTATAGCATTTAGCTAATAGGCTTGCTGGGTTTGCTTTAAATAAACCGTTACCTACTGCGATAGTGGCTAAAGCATAAAAGATTAAATTAGGATACATAATTGACATGCCGGTCATAAAATAACCGATAGCCAATACGATAGCCCCTAAAACAATGGTTCGTTTGGTGCCTAATAGATGGTCACCAACATAACCACCAATAGAAATAAGCCCATAAACTAATGCGGAGAATGCACCAAAAGTAATAAAAGCTTGTTCTTGAGAGAATCCGAGTTTACTAACAAAATAAACGGCAAGAATACCTTGTACGCCGTAGTAACCAAAACGTTCCCATAATTCCACAAAGAAAATCATAAAGAATGGTTTAGGCTGTTGTAATAAACCGACTTTAGCGGGTTTATCCATATCTTTAATGCCCCTAATTATTATTTATTTTCAACAACGATGCTATTTACTCAAATTCACGATGAATGTTACACCCTGATAACATTATCTGTTGTATTTAGAGTGATGTTTGCAAATTTAAGATGGTGATCAGTAAGTCCGGTAGACTAATATATTGATAGAATGACTTCTCAAAGGTTGATCACACTGTTAGTAAGATTAATACCAGATTGAAAAAAATAGTCATTAATTTATTTTCAATTAAAGCGATTTAATTGATCTTTGGTATAAATAATCACCAAAAAGAGCCTGTTTTGTTTATATTTTAAGCTTAATAAAGCTGATAAAATATAAGCATAAAAATAGAGTGGAAGGGTTATTTATATCGTGACTAATTGATTTTCTAAAGAAAAAGTTTTCTTATAATTTTAATAATTTCTTTTATAACAAACAGATGTTAAAAATAGTTTAATAAAACGCTGATAGCTCTATTTTAGGATAAAGTGAAATAAATATGCATGAAGTGCGGGTAATTATTTAAAATTTAACAAAGGTAATAAAAACGCCTTTATTAATAATGAAGGATTTAAATTGATACCCTCTTCAAAATAATAAAGTGCGTTTTTGTTTTTAATATTAGCTAATTAAGCGGTGGTTGGGACTAATTTATGTTTAACAGGATGGAAGCGACGCTTAAAATAAATTAAGCCATCGCCATCTTCTCGAACCGCAATATTTTTTATCTCTGCCATATAAACAAAGTGAGTACCTACTTGGCGTACATCGTAAATATCACCTTCTAGGCTAGCGAGTGCATTGGTTAATATCGGTTGCTGTAATGCGCCATATTGCCATCCTGGTTGGGTAAAGCGATCAGCCATTGCCAGACCTGTCATACCGGCAAAATGGCAAGCCATCTCTTCTTGTTCATGATTTAAAATATTGATACTTAATTTGCCATTTTCTTGAAACGTACTATTCATTTGGCTTTTACTATTGATGCAAATCATCACTGTCGGTGGAGTATCGGTAACTGAACATACAGCTGTTGCTGTTAAACCACAGCATCCTGCATCACCATTAGTTGCGACAATATTAACGGCAGCACCTAAGCTTGCCATTGCATCCCGAAAAAGTGGGTTAGCCTGTTTTTCATCAGACATTTTTTACTCCTACTGCCAGACTTCTCATCTGTGGGCGTCTTCACTTAAAATAACCATTAGTTAGAAAATCAGAATTTATCTAACTAGTGCCGCTTCACAAAGTTGTAATGATCTTGCTGATTTCTTTGCTGTGTGAATTTAAAGCCGTAACGCTACCTCGCATTAGCCAAGAGATCAATCTTTCTTTGTTACAACCTGTTAACTTTATCTCAAAAAGTCGTGAGACAACCTTATCGCTGGTTGTTATTATTCCTAATAAGTCAAGAAAAGCGATAGGTAAATCAAGTGATTTAGCCTAGTTTGCTGATAAATAACACGAAATGACACATATTATCCTGTTATTTTTTGGGGATATTACGCGGTTTTGTCTGAGAAAAGTACTAAGGTCATCAATTGCTAAAATAGCCTAAAATGTTAGAAATTGAGTCAAGTTTATTTATTTGTTAATATGATTAATTGTAATAAAAAGTCTATTCTTAGAATATTATTCATTTATAACTATAACGAGTTATAATTTTCACCGGCTAGATTGAGTGATTTTTCATCAATTTATCTATCAATAAAGAGCTTCTGATTATGCATGAGTCATTAACAATCGCGCTATTGCAAGCACGGGAATCTGCGATGGGATTTTTTCGCCCCGTTCTTAAAGAGCATAATCTGACAGAGCAGCAGTGGCGGATCATCCGAGTTCTTGCTGATAAGCGCTCTATCGATTTTCACGAATTAGCACAAAAAACCTGTATCCTGCGTCCAAGTTTGACAGGTATTTTGATTAGAATGGAAAGAGATGAGCTAATTTGTCGATTAAAACCAGTGAGTGATCAACGTAAATTATTCGTTTCTCTATCAACCAATGGGCAAAATTTATATGATAAAATCCAGCCTAAGATAGAAGAAGGGTATCAATTACTCGAACAAAAGTTTTCTACAGAAAAACTGCAACATTTGTCTATCTTACTGAAAGAACTGATAGCGTTAAATCCAGAAAATAGTCATTCAACTGAAAAATAACATGTGTGCACCAAGAAAAAAGAGATGATGTTATACCATCATCTCTTTTGTTTTTATGTAATAGGTGAAATTACCTTTTACCTAATACGTGTAAGAAGTGAATATGTTTTTCATACTGATCGAGAATGTCATGAATAATTTGTTCTTTTGTCCAGCCCATGACATCGTAATCTTGCCCACCTTCTTTGAGATGAATTTCAGCGCGATAGTATTTATGCTCTTCATCTTTTTCTTCATCTGTTAAGCCGGCTAGCGCGAAAGCGGGTTGAGTATAGAATCGTAATCGTACTTCATAAAAGAAGTTCATATCCTCACCTAAGTCCACTTCAAAGCCGATGCGATCTTCTTCTTCGTCATGGATATAGCATTGAATACCTTGTTTGCTTAATTCAGCCGACACCATTTCCATGGAAGGATTAACGACTTCTTCCATAAAACGTTTTACATGTGAACGTTTAGGAAAATAAGCAATATTTCTTAATCGACGTTGCCAAGGAATAGGATTACGGCTAGCCGGTGGGGCGATAGTCGTCATCTGTTGGCTATCTCGCTTATAAACATCCACTCGCAATGCCTTAATTAATCCATAAATTGATGCCAATAGCACGATGGCAAATGGTAACGCACTGGCAATGGTGACAGTTTGTAATGCTGATAAACCTCCTGCCAATAACAAGGTAATGGCTGAAATACCCATTAATGCAGCCCAGAAGATACGTTGCCATACAGGGGTTTCTGAATCTCCTCCTGACGCTAGGGTATCAACCACCATTGCACCGGAGTCTGCTGAGGTGACAAAAAAGACAATGACCATCAGCATTGCGACAAAGGAAAGCACTGATGAGAATGGAAAATAATTTAAGAATTCAAACAGTGCTAATGACACATCTTGTTGTACTATATTCGCAAGAACTTCAGCACCTTTATCTTTAATTAAATAGATAGCGGTATTACCAAAGACAGTCATCCAAAGTAAGGTAAAGCCAGCTGGAACAAAGAGTACGCCGACAACAAACTCACGAATAGTACGACCACGGGAGATCCGTGCAATAAACATACCGACAAAAGGCGACCACGATAACCACCAGCCCCAATAAAGCAGTGTCCATCCACCTAACCAATCACTTGATTTTGGCTCGTAGGCATAAAGATTAAACGTTTTACTCACTATTTCTGATAAATAGCCCCCTGTATTTTCAACAAACGATTTTAAAATCAATACAGTAGGGCCAAGAATAATGACTAATAAAAGAAGAATAACGGCTAAACCAAGGTTAAGCTCGGATAAAAAACGGATACCTTTTTCTAATCCAGAGACAACTGAAATAGTAGCAAGCCCGGTGATAACAACAATTAAAACCACTTGCACGGTTGGATTAATTGGAATATCGAATAGATGGTTTAAACCGGCATTAACTTGTAGAACACCAAAACCCAGTGAAGTTGCGACACCAAATACGGTGCCCATCACAGCAAAAATATCTACCGCATGCCCAATAGGGCCATAAATACGGTCGCCAATGATAGGATAAAGGGCGGAACGTAACGTTAATGGCAAGCCATGGCGGTAGCTAAAAAACGCCAGAATTAATGCCACGATGGCGTAAATAGCCCAAGCATGTAATCCCCAGTGGAAGAAAGTCAAACGCATAGCTTCTTTGGCGGCTTCAATCGTCTGCGCATCCCCTGTGGGTGGCATTAAATAGTGCATAACGGGTTCTGCGACACCAAAGAACATCAGCCCAATACCCATACCTGCTGAAAACAGCATCGCGAACCAAGCAAAATAGCTAAAATGTGGACGAGCATGATCAGGGCCTAATTTTATTTCGCCAAAGCGCGATAGCCCTAAATAAGTCACACTCAGCAAAACCAATGCTACGGCTAAAATATAAAACCAGCTCGCGTTGGTGAAAAGGTTTTCCTGAAGGTGCCCTAGCTTGTCATTAGCGAGTTCAGGAAACAGCGCTGAAAACCCTACGACGAGCATAATAAGTATTGCGGAGGTGTAAAATACGGGAGGATTAATTTTCATCCTAATTTTTTTTGGTGTGATTTCATTTTGTTGGCTCATAGTTAACCTATTTTTGTTATTTTTCTTAGAAAAAACTTTTCGGTATTGCAATCTAGCATGTTAGTGGTATCGCTAGGAAAGAAAAGTTTGTAAGAAAATTTGAATAAAACATCAGATGATCTTGAAGCTTTATAAAAGAACGGAAATAAATTATATTTTTCCGTAAGGTGAAGAAAATTACAATTAAATCAATTCATTATCATATGTTTTTAGTCAGCGCCTTGACGCTTTAATAGGTTTCTCCTGTTGAAAAAAGGATAGTATGGTTACATTTTTTGCTTAATCGATCAACTCCTGTTTGTTTTTTGCACAAAAAAAGCCAGTAAAATATTACTGGCTTTTTCAACATCAAAATTTCTGAAATGAAATTATTTATTATCAGCCTTTAGAGAATCAATTTTTTGCTTTGCTTGATCGTTTAGCTCATCGGCTTTATCAAGCGCTTTATCTTTAGTATCTTGCGCTTGCTGTTTTACATCATCACTGGTTTTAGCCGCATCTTCTTTTAGTTGCGCTGCTTTGTCGCTAGCATTTTGTTTTAAGTTATCTGCAGTGGTATTAGCGTTTTGTTTCACTTCTTCTGCTTTACCAGCCAGTTTGTCACTTTCATTATTTAAACTTTGTTTGATTTCATCTGCTTTTGCACTTGCAGAATCTTTTAGTTCATCTGTTTTTTGTGCAATGCTCTCTTTTAATGCATCGGTTTTTTGATCGGCTTGTGCTTTAAGCTCTGCAGCTTTATCTTCAGCTTGCTCTTTTAGCTTGGCCGCATCTTGTTTTAATTCGTCAGCTGTCGCTGATGCACTCTCTTTTAAATCAGCGGCTTTTTCTTTAGCTTGATCTGTTAATTCTTTTGCTTTGTCTTGAGCCGTTTCATTTACTTGGGTTGCTGTCTCTTTTGCTTTATCAATACCTTCATCCACTTTTTTCGATGAATCATCACAACCTGCTGTAATGGTAACAAGACCTGCTAGAATTAAAGATGCCAGTAATTTTTTGTTCATGTTTCTCTCCAGAGAATGTATCCAAAACATATCGATGATATCTCGCATAACTAGTATTAAAAGCGAGAGGTTATTGAGTTGATATTTTATATATTATCTTAACTCCCAATAAAATAAGTATAGTGAGAGTCTGAAAATCAACAAGGTTAAGTATATTAAGTGATTACCACTAGTCAAATATATTAGATTTGTAAGGTTAATATCTGTCAGATTTCTCTCAATGGTATGTTTTATGCTTTATAATTACAGTGTGAATCGTTTTGCAAAGGTGCTTAAGAAATGGAATATTATCTGCTTGTGGTTATCAAGTTTATTATTGGTTTTACAATAATTTTGGCTCATATGAATATTTCAGGGAAGACACAACTCTCTCAACTAACTCCCATTGATTTTATTGGTAATTTTGTTTTAGGGGGGATTATGGGAGGGGTTATTTACACAGATGCAATCCCGCTTTACCAATATGTTATTGTCTTTTTGATAGGTGTATTTTTTATTTCTTTTCTCAATTATATCAGTAAAAAATTTAATTTTTTCCGAGCAGTAGCGATAGGTAATCCGATCCCGATTATTAAAAAGGGAAGATTTATTATGGAAAACATTACTGAGAAGAAAAATAAGATTGATATTCTTAATATCACTTCTAGGTTACATGCCCAAGGAATTCATTCTTTTCAAGAAGTTAATTATGCTCAAATTGAACCTGATGGACAAATAACGGTGGTGTGTGATGGTGCTAAAATGCCCTCTATCATTATTATGAAAGATGGTGTTATCCGAACTTCTGAACTTGAGCAGATAGAACGAGATGAAAATTGGTTAAACGAAGAGATGAAAAAACAACATATAGATAACCCAGAAGATGTTTTTTTAGCCGAATTTTGGGATGGTAAAGTCAATTTCATTTTGCAAGACGGTAAGATCAAACACGATTTCATTCCGACTGCTGAGTAGCAATATCCTGTGAAAGAATAAAAGCAACGATTAATACTATCTCAAGAGTCGCTATCGTTGCTCTATTTTGATTTGGTATTAGTTAAAGTTTGAATGTCTCAAAATCACTGGCGATTTGTGTATTGTCAAATATAGTATGACATTCCGCTAATAGTTCGGGGGTTTCTTTAGGTGAATAGCGACTACTGATATGGGTAATGATTAGTCGCTTAGCATTCGCCTTTTTGGCTAACTCAGCTGCCTGTATGGTACTTGAATGTCCACGACTATTGGCTTTATCAGCCATGTCATGTTTAAAGGTTGCTTCATGGACAATAACATCGGCATTCTCAGCGAGTTTAACTGCATTAGGCGTTGGTTGTGTATCGCCAAAAATCACAATACAACGGCCTTTGATCTCTGTGCTTAGATAATCTTTTCCATCTATGATCCGTCCATCAGGTAGTGTAACGGTTTTCCCTTGTTTTAATAATTTATACCAAGGGCCTCTAGGGATATTCTCTGCCTCTAGCTTGTCAGCATTGAGTTTACCTGGTTTATTGTCTTCTTCTAGACGATAACCAAAGCAGGGGACAGGATGTGATAATGCGCCACAACTTACACGTATACCTTCTTCTTCAAAAAGAAAACCATCTTGTTCTATTTCAATAATATCTAAAGGGTAAGTGAGATAAGATTGGCTTAATGTAAGGGCTGTTTCTATAAATGCCTTAATGCCTGTAGGCCCATAAATGGTTAACGGGTTTTCTGTGCCCCCCATTGAACGGCTACAGAGTAGTCCGGGTAAACCAAAAATATGATCACCATGTAAATGGGTAATAAAAATCTTATTAATGCGTGATAGCTTTACATGGCTATGTAAGATCTGATGCTGGGTCGCCTCTCCACAATCGAACATCCACAGACTTTTTTGTTTATTTTGTAAATCAAGCACCATACTGGTGACGTTGCGATCTTTAGAAGGTACGCCTGCATTAGTGCCTAAAAAGGTAAGTTCCATAATGAAATCCTGATCTCCATGGTGAATTTTTAACATTCATCTTAATCGTAATGGTATCTAAACTAAATAAAATTCTGCAACTGTGATTAAGATAATCTTCTCATTAAAGTTGATATGAATAATAGTGTGAATAAAAGATAATATACTTTATTTACTAAAATTAAATTTCTCTGATTAACGATTTAAATGTATCTGTTTTTATACAAACAGAATGAATGGGGCATATTCTTAATTTGTTTATTTTTTTTAATAAAGTTTAAAGTTCTTATTGAAAAAATAAAAAAAGTAAAATTTAAATTATGATTTTTTGAGTAAATAAAAAATAAACATATCTTACAAATTGAAATACTTTTTGTGTTTTTTTTACAATTTTAGTTTTTAATTTTTATCTTAAAAAGTTGTTTTGTTAATACAATGTAATGATATTAATTCTGTCTAATCAGAAAATATTCCATTATGAAGGTTTAATTTCTATATAGTTCTTTTTTATTATTTGGTTACAGCATTATTTAATTTTATTATGTCTATTTCTTAGTAAGTTAATGCTTTCAATTTTCTAATTAATTTCTTTTTTTTCATACTGTTAAATTTAACCGCAATATTTCAAAATAACCTTTTAGTTTTAAAATCCATTAAAAATAATTTATTGGTTTTTTATTCTGAAAAATCATCGTTATTGAATAATAAAAGTTATAATATTGTATCTTTTTTGTGCTTATATGTAAATTTATGGTTATTTGTTTTTTTGTTATAATATTAAAATAATAAAATTTATTTCTATTTATAAAAATATGTTTCCTTCAATTTTTTACACTTTATATCTAAGTATTTTGTATTTAAAATTCTATAAATATTCTTTTTATGATGCTATTTTTGGTTTTTTTATCTAATTACTTATTTTGGGGGTAATTATAATTTGCGTAAGATGAAAAAAAATCCAATTAATATCAGTGTATTAATAAATATATATTTAATTAAATTTATCAGGTTTGACTTAAATAAAGTGGCAGAGAATAATAAACCCAACTTGATATGAGCGTTATCTAATTTCGGTTGTTAATTATTATTTATTTTATGTATTGATGGTTAATTATAGAGATTAATTTTTACAATATATCAAGATATACCAAATTCATTGCGTATCTTATTCATAAAAGAGAAGTGTATCGCCTGTATGGGATTATTTTTCTTAATTGAATGTTGTTGCTTTTATACTTTATTTAACTTTTATATTTTAGGAAAACAAAATGAAATTAAAAAAACTGCATTTAGTTTTAGGGTTAGGCTTATCTATCATTGCGGGCTCTGCATTAGCGGCAGATCAGGGGCATGGTACTGTTGAATTCTATGGTTCAATTATTGATGCTCCTTGTTCTATCGATCCTGATTCAGGTGCTCAACGTATTCCATTAGGTCAAGTGTCATCTAGCGCACTGAAGGACGGTGGCCGTAGTGCGTCAAAAATGTTTAAAATCAAATTATTACAGTGTTCTACTGAGACATATAAAACAGTCAAAACAACCTTTACCGGTGCTGAAGCTCCTGATGTTTTAGAGGGGGCTTTAGGTATTGAAGGGATCGCCAAAAATGCAGCTGTTGTTATCACCAATGCAGGTGGTGAACAAATCAAATTAGGTCAAGCAAGTGCCGCCCAAACATTGAATGACGGTAACAATGACTTAAATTTTGCCGCTTATTTACAAGGTTCTTCCTCAAAAGCTGCTATTCCTGGTGATTTTACAGCAATAGCCACTTTTGCTTTATCTTATCAATAATAGTCGTCAAATAAAGCTTTGTATAAGGATATACAAGGCTTTGTTAACTGATGAGCTTTCTTATCGTTAGGACACTTTTGTCATCGCGCTAGATATCGATGGTGAATAATAGTAAAACGCGCTCTTTTTATAAATACAAAAGGATTATTAAACATAGTGATATTTCATCCGTAGGGGCATTACCGATAATTGACTGTTTTGGGCTCGAATATCACTAAATGGATTAGTTAGGTTTACTTATGGCTAAATTATTCAAGACGATTGATTTAAATGTTAAACATAAAAGTAAGCAGTGCAGAGGTCGTTCTGCTACTACACTGATCTATTTCGTGATTATAGGGATGGCAAGTATTGCCAGCGAGTCATTTGCTGTTAGCAAAGATATTGAATTTAACTCAGATATTCTTGACTTAAAAGATCGAGGAAATATTGATTTATCAAGCTTTTCCCGAGCGGGATATATTACTCCTGGCAAGTATGAGTTAATTATTAATATTAATAACAATGAATTAAGTGGAACTTATCGTGTTGACTATATTGTGCCCAAAGATGATCCCAAGGCAAGCGAACCTTGTATCTCACCCATATTAGTTAAGCAGTTTGCACTCAGACCAGAATGGTTAAAAAAGTTAACTTGGAAAGATAAGGGTAATTGCCTTAATGAGGCATCGTTACCAGGTATGAGCCTGAGGACAGATTTAGGTAGTGGGGTTTTTTTTATTACTCTTCCTCAAGCTTATCTAGAGTATTCATCACCGAATTGGGAATCGCCTTCTTTTTGGGACGAAGGTATTGCTGGATTATTGTTTGATTATAACGTTAATGCCAATGTCAGAGCGCCTAGTGATGGCAAGCAGAAACAGCAGATCACCGCAAATGGTACGGCGGGGGCAAATTTAGGTGTTTGGCGTTTTCGGGCAGATTGGCAAGCAAGTTATGAGCACACTACAGGTGTATTGCATAGCACAGAAAATCACTGGAATTGGGATCAATTCTATCTTTATCGAGCGATAACGAAATGGGGCGCCCGTTTAGTCATGGGGGAGACTTACTTACGTTCAAACCTATTAGATAATTTCCGTTTTACGGGAATAAGTTTACTTACGGATGAGCAAATGTTGCCCCCTAATTTACGAGGTTATGCTCCAGAGATCACGGGAGTTGCAAAAACGAATGCAAAAGTCACTGTGAGTCAACAAGGACGGATTATCTATGAGACACAAATCGCGCCTGGGCCATTTCGTATTCAAGATCTGCATGATGCGGTAAGTGGACGCTTGGATGTTCGTATTGAAGAGCAGGACGGAACAATACAAGAATACCAAATTGATACAGCCAATATTCCTTATCTTACAAGACCGGGACGCCTTCAATATAAAGTATCTGCGGGTAAGCCTTCTCGATTAGATCATAAAACTGAAGGGCCTATTTTTGCAATGGGAGAGTTTTCTTGGGGAGTGAATAATGGTTGGTCTCTTTTTGGTGGCACTTTAGTTTCTAAGGATTATAACTCGGCCTCGCTAGGTTTTGGACGAGATCTAATGATGTTAGGTGCTATCTCTTTTGATACGACTCATTCATGGGCAACCTTCGCTAATGAGAATAAACACTATCATGGCAGTTCATATCGAATTAGCTATTCAAAGCGTTTTGAATCTATTGATGGGCAAATCACTTTTGCAGGCTATCGATTCTCTGATCGTCATTTTATGAGTATGGATCAATATTTAGATAGGCGTTATCGCTATGGCGCACAAGAAAATAATAAAGAGCTTTATACCCTTACACTGAGTAAACAATTTCCTCAATGGGGACTTAGTACCTATATAAATTATAACCATCAAAGGTATTGGGATAGACCGAATAACGACTATTACAACTTCTCTTTATCAAAGTATCTCGCTATCGGGAAGTTTAAAAACATTAACATTAGCTTATCCGCTTATCGTAATCGTTTTAATGGCAATCATGACAACGGCGTGTATTTCAACATTAATTTGCCTTGGCGTGATAGAGCAACGATAAGTTATAACTCGGTCATAAATAAAGAAGGTAACTCACATAATGTCAGCTATTTCGATCGCATTGATGATAACAATAATTATCGTCTAAGTGCAGGAGTTAGTAGTCGAGGTAAACCATCGGCGGATGGTTTCTTTACACATTATGGTGATGTTGCTTTAGTAACGGCTTCAGCCAGTCATATTAACGGCGACTATACTTCGGCATCTTTATCTTTCCAAGGTGGGGCAACATTAACCACCAAAGGCGGGGATTTTCACCGTAGCAATATGCCGGGGGCAACCCGTTTGTTAATTGATACTCAAGGTGTTTCTGATGTCCCGGTAAAAAGTCTTAGTGCCATATCTCATACCAATATTTTTGGCAAGGCGGTGATCCCCGATATTAATCACTATTATCGAGGCAGTGCTTCTATCGATCTTAAGCAGCTACCAGACAATGTTGAAGCACTACGTTCTATTCATCAATTAACTTTGACTGAAGGCGCTATTGGCTATCGTCAATTTGATGTGATTGCCGGACACAAAGCGATGGCAACAGTACAGTTGGCTGAAGGAGGCGTTCCGCCATTTGCAGCGACAGTAATAACGCTTAATGGTCGAGAATTAGGTGTTTTTAACGACGGTGGAAAGGTTTATTTAAGCGGTATTAATTCAGGCGATGTCTTGTATGTACATTGGGATGGTAAAAACCAATGCCAATTATCCATTCCTAAATTGGCGGATACACAACTGATCACATCACTGCTTTTAACTTGCTTTCAAAGACAGCCGACTATTTCAACATCATTCCTGGAAACAGATAAAACGCAAGCATTACCTCAACATTCATTCCTTAGTAAATAACGCTAAGTAATAACAATAATTGATTAATAGAGAGAAGAGTAATTAAAGATGATGGCATCTAAACATTTATTTATGGTAACTACCACCTTATTAACTGGAATGGTGTTTACGTCGCAAGTTGGTGCGACAATCGCTTTAGATCGTACACGTATTATTTTTAATGGTGCTGATAAATCAGTAAGTCTGAGTATAAGTAATCAAAACAAAGAATTACCTTATTTAGCTCAAGGTTGGCTAGAGAATGAGCAAGGAGAAAAAATAGAAACACCTCTTATTGTATTACCTCCTATTCAGCGTATTGAACCTGGGAATAAGAGCCAAGTGAAAGTGCAATCATTACCTGATATTGCACAACTACCTCAAGATAGAGAGAGTGTTTTTTATTTTAATTTACGTGAGATCCCTCCACGTAGTGATAAACCCAACGTATTACAAATTGCACTACAAACGCGGATAAAATTGTTCTATCGACCAAAATCTATTTATGCCACCCAAACTGATTTAAGTAATCCATGGCAGGAAAAAATTACCTTAACAAAGCAGGGGGAGAGTTATGTTGTGCATAATCCCACACCCTATTATATCACTATTGTTGATGGTCTAACGGATCTGAAAGGGAAAAGCTTAGAAGGATTTACCCCTATCATGGTAGCGCCTCAAGGGCAGGAAAAACTCAATTTAACGGTTTCTACGCTGGGGGCTTCTCCGGTATTAAGTTACATCAATGATTACGGTGGTCGTCCAAGATTGAAATTTAGCTGCGATAGTCGTGAATGTAAGGTGATAGAAACAGACCAAGGAAATTAATAGGTATATTTATGAAACAGCAGATTAATAAAAATAGTCTTGTATCAATATTGGTACTATTGAGCTTTTTTATCACAACAAATGTAACTGCTGTGACACCGGTTTTGTCAAGTACGGGACTATCACAAAATTCGCCTATTACACCTATTTATCCGATCCCTATCAATATAAAAGGGTACGTTATCGCTCACCCTCCTTGCATGATCAATGAGGGCAAAACGGTAGAAGTGAATTTCGGTGATGTGCTAAGTACACGAGTTGATGGCTTAAATTACAAACGTCTGGTTGATTATCATCCAAGTTGTGAACAAATGCCCATTAATACACTAAAACTTTCTGTCGAGGGGAATGGTACTTTTTTTGATGCCAATGCATTAATGACCAATATTACCGGATTAGGTATACGTATTTTGTATCAAAATAAACCACTTAAGTTAGGGCAGGCAATTAATTTTACTTATCCCGATTTTCCTGTATTGGAAGCGGTGCCTGTGCGTGATTTTTCTACTCTTCTTGTGGGAGGAGACTTTTCTACCACAGCGACATTGCGCATGGAATATCAGTGAGGAGATAACGGGAATGTTTAATAAACAGAGGATATTCTTTTTCATAACGTTACTTTCATCATTTTCATTAATGGCTGATGAGACGGCAAATAAGGCGACAATCACTAACAGCGAAAATAATTTGAGATTATTTGGCACACTATTTATTCCCCCTCCTTGTGTGATCCAAAACAATGACATGATTGATGTTAATTTTGGTCACCAACTGGGAACGAGTCGCATCGATGGCATTAATTATACAAAGACCGTCAATTACACGTTGCAGTGTGAAGAAAATGCAAAAGGTTGGGCATTAGGTTTATCCATTATCGGCTCTGCAAGCCAATTTGATGCGGCTGCTTTACAAACCAATATAACGGATTTAGCCGTACATCTCACGATAGATAGTGAGCCATTTATTTTAAATAAACGGTTTGTTATTACCTCTGATAAACCGCCGATTATTTTAGCTGTGCCTGTAAAAAAATCAGGAAGTACCTTAACAAAAGGTGCATTTGAGGCAACAGCAACGCTACTTGCTGAATATCAATAGGAGTATCGGGATGATATTACAAAGATTATCTCTGAGTACTGCAATCTTTGCCGCTGTGATAGCTATGGCTAATGCTGATCCTAATATGCGTTTTCATGGTGAGTTAATTGATGAGCCATGTGTAATAAAACCCGGTGATGAAATTATTGTCATCACGCTGGATAAAGTGACTGATAGTGCTTTTTATAATGGAGTAGAAAGGACCAAAAGCCAGCAATTTGAGATCCATCTATCGGAGTGCGATCTCTCTATGAATAACAAAGTTTCCATCACATTTAAAGGTGATGAAAATAAGGCGATGGCAGGGAAAGGTTTTCTAGCATTGAGTCCAATAAGTCGAGCCTCTGGTATTGCTATTGGTCTAGAAGATAGCGATGGAGTCCTCTTACCCATTAATCAGCCATCGAAAAATATGGCTTTACTTTCAACTAATAACACATTGAGGTTTAGTGCTTTTATACAAGCAGAACCTACCGCAATTGCTAATCAATCAATAAAACGGGGGCCCTTTAGCGCCATTGCTACATTCCATTTAAATTATGACTAATGTTGACTTGAGGTTTATATGCTTATACCTAAGCGCCAATTAATCTTTTACTTATTTACTAGCATGTTGATATATCCAGCTTCCTCTATAGCCGCTATTTTTTCTTATATTACAGAATCAAAACCAGTAGGTAATGAGGGGACAGGGGCTGATTACACTTTTATTATCCAGCGTTGGGATCCCGAGCCACCAACGGCTTTAAATCCTTGTTATAAAAAAAAACCTTGTTATATAACCATAAATCATCGTCATCAGCCTAACCAGTCTGGAGGCTCAGCGACCAGAACTATTTTAAGTGATGGGCATAAATATCGAAGAATGGAAGATCTACGTATTGCTGTTATGAAAGAATTAGGAGGATTCCCTTATGGCCCAGGAGTTGCCATTCATCGATATGTTGATACATCAACCATACAAGAGTGCGTTGGTATATTTTATCAGCCAAATGCTTATGGTTTTGCTGAAGATGGCTATTTATTACCGGGTTCTATTTGTGCAATTGCTCCCCCACCTGTTGGACATTGTGATGTGTTAGCCCATTCTGTTGAGTTGGATTACGGCAATGTGGGGGAAAATGAATTAGACAATGCGGTTCGTTCTCAAACTGTGAATGTGACGTGTAATCGTGATGTCTCTTTACAGGTTGTTGCAACAGGAATGAATAATCGTCAAGTCCCACTACGTAATGACAATAGCTTATATGCTGATTTATATATTAATGATAAATCTGGCGAAGAGGGAGAGGCTATCTTTGTCGCTAAAGGCAAAATGGTTTCTATACAAGTGAGTTCTAAATTGAGAACCAATGGACATGTTGCTCCAGGGTATTTTTCTGGCTCTGGCGCGTTGATTCTAACGTTACCATAATAATAAAAGGTTGAAATATCATGGTGAAATATCGTCGTGCAAATATTGATGTCAATGCACTGGTAGGTAAGCGCATACAAAAAAGACGTAAAGAGTTAGGTTACACAGGTAGCCAATTGGCGGCAAAATTAGGGGTTAGCCAACAACAATTCTCACGCTATGAGCGAGGGTTAAACAAAATAGATCTTACTTATCTAGTGCTATTAGCTAAGTTCTTAAACACACCCATTTACTGGTTTTTTGAGGACTGTATTACTTCAACGTCGGTCAAAAGTGGCAAACCGCTAAGTCGACGAAGCAATCTTTTAGCCAAAAAAGCACTAGACGCATTTCTGTATTAACCTTTACCTCTTACAAGAAAAAGTCCTTAAATAAGCAACCTATTTAGGTCAGGCTAAGGGGATGTTTTCCCTTAATGATCGCTATAGCGATATTGACTGTCGAGTTATGTTGCACTCATTAGGCTTGCAATCACTATCCCTAAGCGAGCTTAGATGGGTAGTGATTGCTTTATGAGCATTATAAATGTGTAGAAAGAGACGAAAAAATCAGAATTAATTGTATTTTGAATATATCTCTTATACTAAGTTAAATTATTAATGATAAATCTTTTTAATGTTTTTCTGTGGGTAAATGGATACCTTCTAAGATAGAGTCTATTGGAATAAAAATGATTATATTTCAAAAAAAATTAGTACACCAAATATGACCGGGTTTATTAAAATCAAGTATCATTAATTAATTCTTTATTAAGATTACTATCGTGATTATTTATATTAAATGATATAATTTTTAATATAAATCCTAATTTGAATTAAAAAGAAAAAAATATCTATATTCTTATTGTAAAATAAAACGTACTCAATTATTGATATTAACTTTTTAAGTAATCTATTAATAAAGAACTATTGTGAGTTTCGCGTTTCCCACATATTGATAAATCGTTTTGAGTTACTTGCTGTATAAATAACCGTATGGGAAATATTGCGATGGCCTAAATAGTCTTGAATTAAACGTGTATCTCTGCCTAAATCCGCCAGTGCGTAGCCACAGGCGTGGCGTAACATATGAGGGTGTGGACTAATAGAAACATTGGCTTTTTTACCTAAACGGCGTAATAACCCATAAACTTGTTGACGGGAAATGGGGCCCGTTTTTTGTGATAAAAATACCCATTCAGAATCTGATTCTCTCCAGTTTTCTCTACTTTTCAACCAGTTGCATAAGGCTTCATATTCCTCATCAATAATAGGTTGTGTTGTTGAAAGCCCACCTTTTAAACGCCTGACATAGAGTATTCTACTTTCTAGATCAATATCGCTTAATGTTAAATTACATAGTTCGCTAACACGAAAACCATGTAAAAAACACATTAAAAACATACAGTAATCTCTTTCGGGATACCTACCTTCCTTAGCTTGCTTTAAAATAGCATTCACTTCAAAACGTGTAAGAAATTTACGTTGCTTCATTTTCGTAACCTTTTCAATTAGATAATAAACAACAAAAGTCAGTTGCAGCATCACTATAGCAAGTAATATGCATCAATAAAGGGTTGTGTTTTTTTTATACTTTCTTTTTTACTCGTTAATTTTAAACAAGTTTATTGAAAGTTTGCCAATTTTTAGAAAACGAAAACCATTGATAGGTAAGAGAAAGGAGAATAGCAGGTGATATTTACACCTATTTAGAGAAACAATCAAAATACACCAAATTGTTTACTATTATTCTCCGGCTTCTAACTTAAGTCAAATATATTATTGGGTATATATTCTTAATTATTTAACATATTGATATTAAACAATTTTTTAAAAAATCAAAATAATTTATTACTTTGTGCAAAACACTGAAATAAATTTTTTTACTTTTTTAACAAACTATAGTATTTGCACTTAGAATTATATCATCTTTTTCCTAAATTTTAAGATGAAAAAATCTAAATAGTCATACTTGCAAGATGAAAATCTTTAACTAAACAATTTGGTGTATTTTGTTTCGTTTCTAACGATATTTCGTGGCGTTTGAAGTGGACTTAAATATACCAAAATTCCCGAGCTCAATAAATGAGCCATTCAATTAGGAATAATCCAATCCTAAATGAATTAATTATTTTAGATGTCTTCATCCTTTATATTTCAGGAAACAAAAAGATGAAATTAAATAAATTAGCTTTAGTTCTTGGTTTAGGTTTATCTGTTGTTGCGGGTTCTGCTTTAGCTGCAGATCAAGGTCATGGTACTGTTAAATTTGTTGGTTCAATCATTGATGCTCCTTGCTCAATTACTCCTGATACTGAAAATCAAACAGTTCCACTAGGTCAAATTTCTACTGCTGCATTAAAAGATGGTGGCCGTAGTAATTCTCGTGACTTTAAAATCTCTTTAGAAAATTGTACTACAGAGACTTACAAAACTGTTCAAACAACTTTCACTGGCTCTGAAGCAACTGAAGTTTTAGAAGGTTCTTTAGGCATTGAAGGTATCGCTAAAAATGCAGCTGTTGTTATCACCGATGCGGGTGGTAAACAAATCAAATTAGGCACCCCAAGTGCTGCTCAAAACCTGCGTGATGGTAACAATGATCTGAACTTTGCTGCTTATTTACAAGGTTCTGCATCTGAAGCTGCTGTTCCAGGTGACTTTACTGCAATCGCAACTTTCGCACTGACTTATCAGTAAGAAAAAATAAGTTCTGTACAAGGAAGTACAGAGCTTTAATTCCTGTCTTTACTTTTAATGATTTTTCTTACTAACGGAGAAAAATATGAATCGCAAGATGGCACCACTATTGCTATGCCTTGTTGCCAGTTTAGTGACTGCGTCAACGATAGCCAGTGATGTAAAACAAGATAAAAACATGCATCAGCGATTTGGGTGGCTCAATCTACAAGGAACCATATTAGAGCCGTCATGTGCAATATCAGCGGGAAGTAGTGATCAAGTGATCCCGCTAACGACGGTATCTATCCCAACGTTAGTCACTGAAGGTCAAGGACCGATTGAATATTTTTCTATCAGATTAACGGACTGTACGCTAATTAGCCAGAAAGGGCAAGAAGCGGATAATCCACGTTTTATCGCAACGTTCGATGGTCCTTCTAATGGAAATGGCAACTTTGAGTTATCCGGTGAGGCCAAAGGTGCTTCATTAGCGATAGCGGATCGTTATGGTCGACAAGCTATTCCAGGACAACCCCTACCGCCCGTTGGCATTGATTCGCAGTCAATGGCATTGCTGT
The DNA here is from genome assembly GCF_963886535.1 of Proteus sp. G2675. Classification (NCBI taxonomy): domain Bacteria; kingdom Pseudomonadati; phylum Pseudomonadota; class Gammaproteobacteria; order Enterobacterales; family Morganellaceae; genus Proteus; species Proteus sp. G2675. The sequence continues at coordinate 23,619 of NZ_CAWPCB010000036.1, read as the reverse complement.
ACCAAGCTCGAATAGTCAAAAACAACGATACGCCAAAAGCGGGGAATTACCGTACGACGCTGCGCTTTAAGCTGGAATACTATTAAATGGATCAGGGTTGGATAATTTATGGTTAGATCATTCAAAACCGTTTGTTTAGAGAAGCGAGAAAAGAGAAAAAAGCATGCTATTCGGCCTGTTGCTATATTGATCTATTTAATTGTTACTGGGGCATCCAGTCTTTCAAATTCAGCTTTAGCGAATAGCGATATTGAGTTTAATGCTGATATTTTAGATCTTAAAGATAAACAAAATATCGATTTATCTGATTTCTCTCGAGCTGGCTATATTATGCCAGGGCGCTACGAATTTGTTGTTCGTATAAATAATAATGAACTTCCCGATATCTACAACATTAATTATGTTGTACCTGCAGATGATCCCAAAGGAAGTGAACCTTGCTTACCTCCTGAATTAGTTCGTCAATTAGGACTAAAACCAGAGTGGCTTGATAAAATTCGTTTTAACGATAATCAAACTTGCCTTGATACATCATCTATTCCCGGAATGACAATAAATGCCAGTTTAGGTAGTGGTAATTTATTATTAACGATACCTCAAGCTTATTTGGAGTATTCAGCACCAAACTGGGATCCGCCTTCTCGTTGGGATGACGGTATTTCAGGGATACTTTTTGATTATAACGTCAATGCCAATGTGACTGATCCTGCTAAAGGAAAACAACGTCAGCAAGTGACGGGGTTAGGTACTTTAGGGGCGAACTTAGGTGCTTGGCGTTTTCGCGCTGATTGGCAAGCGAGCTACCAACATACGACAGGGATCCCTCAAAGTACAGAAAACAGCTGGAAATGGAATCAATACTATCTCTATAGAGCTATCCCTCAATGGGAAGCGCGCTTTGTCATGGGAGAGACTTACTCGCGCTCCGATATTTTTGATAGTTTCCGTTTTACCGGGGTTCATCTCGCAACTGACGACAATATGTTGCCACCTAATTTACGTGGATATGCGCCAGAAGTCACAGGTGTAGCAAAAACCAATGCCAAAGTGACAATTAGCCAACAGGGTCGAGTGATCTACGAGACGCAAGTTGCTCCAGGACCATTTCGTATTCAAGATATTAATGATGCCGTTAGCGGTAAATTAGATGTACGTGTCGAAGAGCAAGATGGCTCTGTACAAGAGTTTCAAATGGATACGGCAAGTATTCCTTATTTAACTCGACCAGGACGAGTGCAATATAAATTCTCGGCAGGTAAACCTTCTAATATTGACCATAATACCGAAGGCCCCGTTTTTGGTATGGGTGAATTTTCATGGGGGGTGAGTAACGGTTGGTCACTTTATGGGGGATCAATTGTTGCAGGTGATTATAACGCCTTGTCTGCGGGTATCGGCCGTGACTTGATGGCTTTTGGTGCTCTCTCTTTTGATGCTACTCACTCTTGGGCAAAAATTCCTCGTGATGATAAGCGTTATAACGGTGGCTCTTATCGATTAAGTTATTCAAAACGTTTTGAAGCTATTAATAGCCAAGTCACCTTTGCTGGTTATCGCTTCTCAGAACGCGACTTTATGACCATGGATCAGTATTTAGAGCGTCGCTATCGCGATGGTAATGCTGATAATAACAAAGAACTTTATACCATTATGTTTAGTAAGCAATTTCCTGACTGGGGATTGAGTACTTACTTAAACTATAGTCACCAAACATATTGGAATAAGCCAACTAATGATAATTACAACTTATCGTTAGCGAAAAGCGCGGATATTGGTCGTTTTAAAAATATCAATTTTAGTCTCTCCGCTTTCCGTAATAAATTTAATGGCACCAATGATAATGGCGTTTATATGAATGTCAGTATGCCTTGGGGTGATCGTGCGACCATCAGTTACAACACTGTCATTAATAAGAGCGGTAACTCTCATAATGTCAGCTATTACGATCGAATTGATGACAATAGCAGTTATCGTGTTGGCGCTGGGGTAAGTAGCAATGGTAAACCTTCAGCCGATGCTTATTTTATGCATTATGCTGATGCGGCCTTAGTCACCGCCAGTGCAAGTCATATCAATGGTGAATATACCTCTGCCACTTTATCGCTACAAGGTGGTGCCACACTTACGCCGAAAGGTGGAGCATTACACCGCGTTAGTCGTACAGGTAGTACTCGCTTACTTATTGATACAGACGGTATCGCTAATATTCCCGTGAAGAATTTTGGTGCGATTTCCCATACCAATATGTTTGGTAAAGCGGTATTGCCAGATATTAATGATTACTACCGTAGTAGCGCGAGTATCGATCTTAATCGATTACCTGAAAATGTCGAAGCATTACGCTCAATTCAGCAATTAACCCTAACCGAAGGGGCGATTGGTTACCGTCGATTTGATGTTATCGAAGGGCAAAAAGCTATGGCGGTTATTCGGTTAAAAGATGGAACCTTCCCACCATTTGGCGCCAGTGTCACAACAGAAAAAGGGCGTGAGTTAGGCATCATTAATGATGGTGGAAATGTTTATCTAACTGGTATTAATACCGGGGATGTATTGAGTGTTCGTTGGAGTGGTAAAGAGCAGTGCAAAGTACTTATTCCAACATTGGTGGAGAATGTGCAAATTTCATCACTGTTATTGACCTGTAGTGATGATGGCACAGCAACCTCTACTTTCAATCAAAGAGAAGTCTCCTTACCTAAAACGAAGTTTCTATCTCGTTAAGGTTAAGGAATAGGAAATAAAGATAAAAACAACTTCAGACAAAGAGTAATTAAAGATGATGTTATTAAAACGCTCATGCATTGTTGCAACCACTTTGTTAATGGGAATGGCATTTACTCATCAAGCTGTTGCTGCCATTGCGCTAGATCGAACTCGTGTCATTTTTAATGGTGCCGAAAAATCGATTAGTTTAAATGTCAGCAATCAAAATAAGGACTTGCCTTATCTTGCTCAAGGCTGGATGGAAAATGAAAACGGCGAACGTATTGAAAGCCCACTGATTGTTTTACCCCCGATCCAACGTATTGAACCGGGTGATAAAAGTCAGATTAAGGTGCAATCATTACCTGATATAGCCAAATTACCACAAGATAGAGAAAGTGTTTTCTATTTTAACCTACGTGAAATTCCACCACGTAGTAATAAGCCTAATGTACTGCAAATTGCATTACAAACGCGGATCAAATTATTTTATCGTCCTGCATCAATCTATGCCTCGCAAACGGATTTAACCAATCCTTGGCAAGAGCAGATCACTTTAACTAAAAAAGGTGATCGCTTCGAAGTGAATAATCCAACGCCTTACTATGTGACATTAGTCGATGGATTAACCAGTTTGAAAGGAAAAAGCTTGGATGGCTTTGAACCATTAATGATCGCACCTAAAAGTAGCGGCACGATAAATCTGAGTGCTTCCATGTTTGGTGCTTCACCGGTATTGAGCTACATCAATGATTATGGCGGTCGCCCTCAGATGAAATTCACCTGTAGTGGCAATCAATGCAAAGTAACAGAAACGGCAGCTGGAAACTAAATAGGTCTGATTTATGGTTATGGAACAGTGGTTTAGCCCAAGCAAGGCAGTGTTGGTTTTTATTCTGGCAACATTTACTGGAGGCCTGAGTTCTACTGCTGTTGCTAACTTACCTGCAGGAGCAGTAATAAGAGCGACCCCCGGGATTGTTTATATCAATATTACTGGAAACGTCATCGCTCCACCTCCTTGCTTAATCAATGACGGCAAGATGATCGAGGTGAATTTTGGCGAAGTAATGAGTACGCGTATTAATGATAGCAATTATAAGCAACCTATCGAATATACCGCGACTTGCCAAAAAAGACCGACTAACGCCATGAAAGTCTATATAACAGGTAATGCAACAGGGTTCGATAGTAATGCCCTACAAACTAATATTACGGGATTAGGGGTACGCATTCTTTATCAAGGTAAATTATTAGGATTAGGCTCAGCGGTTAAATTTACCTATCCCAATTTGCCTAAACTAGAAGCGATCCCTGTGCGTGATAATAGAGAAACACTAGTTGGTGGAGATTTTGTTGCCAATGCCACACTTCATGTAGATTATCAGTAAAGGGGCAACACGATGAATAAATTGCAATCTATTTGTCTGATTATATTACTAAATTCTACAGCAGTAATGGCGGCCGACTCGCCTAATTTAAAATTATTCGGAACATTATTAGTGCCACCTCCTTGTGTTATCAGCAATGACGAACGAATTGAGGTTTTTTTTGGTAAGAACGTCGGTATTAATAAAGTTGATGGTATTAACTATACCGAATCGGTGAATTATACCTTGGTATGCGACGCTAATTTAAAAGGCTGGGATTTGGGATTATCAATTATCGGACCTAAAACCCAGTTTGATGAGGCGGCATTGCAAACCAATATTCCAGATTTAGGTATTCATTTAACTCAAGATGGTAAGCCTTTTAAGCTAAATGAGCGTATTGCGATTTCACCAGATTCGCCTCCGGTTATTCAAGCTGTTCCAGTAAAAAGACCGGGAAGTACATTGCCTGAAGGGGCATTTGAAGTCTCAGCCACCTTATTAGCAGAATACCAATAGGAGCGTTTTGATGAAAATAAAAACATTATCGATCCGGTTCATATTGGGTCTATCTGTATCAATAGGGTTAACTTCAGCGGCTTTTGCAATACCGGACAACCTCTATTTTCACGGCATATTAGTTGATGAGCCTTGTACCATAAAACCGGGTGATGAAACCGTGGTACTCGATTTTGGCAATATTCCTGATAAAAACCTTTATGCCTATAAAAGAACGCCAAGCAAGTTATTTCAATTACGTCTGTCAGAATGCGATCTCTCAATCGGTAAAAGCGTCAAAATAACCTTTAAAGGAGAGGAAAATCAAGCAATGGCAGGAGAAGGATTTTTGGCAATAAGTCCGGGCAGCCAAGCTTCTGGTATTGCGGTGGGATTAGAGTCTGAAAATGGTAATGCTCTACCTATAAATAAAGAAACAGACAAGATGTCATTAACTGCGGGTGACACTATTTTGAATTTTTATGCCTTTATTCAAGGTGAGCCGGATGCGATTGCGAATAAGTCGATTAAACGTGGTCCTTTTAGTGCAATAGCCACCTTCTATTTGAATTATGACTGATAATGAAGATTGAGGTTTTACATGTTTATATTTAAACGATTTCCGGCGATATTTATCTTAATAGCGGGGCTTTTCTCAGCACCTGCGATGGCCTCTATTTTTTCTTATATAACAGAATCAACAGGGACACCTTCTAACGCCACTTACACTTATGTTATTGAGCGTTGGGATCCAGAAACCTCAGGAATATTAAATCCTTGTTATGGTTGGCCTGTGTGTTATGTCACAGTGAACCATAAACATACAGTAAATGGTACTGGGGGAAATCCTGCATTTCAGATTGCTCGAATTGAAAAACTACGTACTTTAGCTGAAGTTCGTGATGTAGTACTTAAAAATAGATCATTCCCTATTGAAGGGCAAACCACCCACAGAGGGCCTTCATTAAACTCTAATCAAGAGTGTGTGGGATTATTTTATCAACCGAATTCAAGTGGTATATCACCACGAGGAAAACTCTTACCAGGTTCACTATGCGGTATCGCACCACCACCAGTGGGTGCTTGTAAAATATCTGAAGGTGCGGTGAACCTTAACTATGGTGATATTGATGAAGCTAGTTTAAGTGGTGCTAAGCGCTCTGAAACAATCAATGTAACCTGTAATTTAGCAATGAAAGTGTTGGTTATCGCATCTGGCTCTGATAGTGGGCGGGTACCTCTGCGTGCAGATAAGAGTTTATATGCTGATTTATATCTAAACAATTATCCTGGTGAAAAAGGCGTTACGGTAAATGTTCCAGCAGGCGGTTCAGCGCCAGTCTCTGTGAGTTCAACGCTACGCACGAATGGACGGGTAGCTCCAGGTCGTTTCTCCGGTTCCGGTTCAATTATTTTAACCATGCCTTAATCATGATAATGGGTGAATATTATGATGATGAATTTTGATTTTGCGAATATAGATGTAAATGCTTCTGTAGGTAAAAAGATCCAAAAAAAACGTAAAGAGCTGGGTTATACCGGTATGCAGCTGGCTAAAAAAATTGGTGTCAGCCAGCAACAGTTTTCTCGCTATGAACGAGGTATGAACAAAATAGATCTCAGACATTTAGTGTTGTTAGCTCTCTATTTAAATACACCCATTTATTGGTTTTTTGAGGATTGCTACGTAAAAAAGCCTTCATTAAATAATAAAGGAATAGATAAGCGCAATTATGTTATTGCTCAAGCAACACCTGATGCTTTTCATTATTGATATTAAGTCGATATGACATATTGATGTTTTGCTAGATATTACATTTCTTTGATTGATTACCTTATTGGTAGGGCAAGGGCAACCTTGCCGTTTTTTTATGTTGAAAGCTGACTTATTTTATCTCTTCTAATACACCCATTTATTATTTTTCTATTATTTACTACGCTATTATTAGGCTTTTCTCCTATTTTATTATCATACCGCTTAGTCACAAATAGACTTATTTTTTAACATCTCTTAGTTAATTCTTGTAATGATGTGACTATAAATAGTAATTTCAGCCGTTATTATCAGGTTTATTAGAGTATTCGAAGCTTTTTATGTACTTTTTAAGGAGTTTTTAGTTCTGTAAAGGTTAATAAATAGACTTTAAAATGTTAAAAAGTGTTAACTTGCGCGCATTTTTTAATTTTAGATATTATAAATTGATTTTAATGTTTGTTATCTATAATTGATGGTATGTTTTTTAACTTATTGTTTTGTATTAATTAAATTATGTTTTTTTTCATTGTTTGAGTGTTAATTTTAGATCATATCATTTATATGATAGGTATTTACGGATAGTAAAAACAAATTTGGTTGTGTACTGTGCATTTTCTGTTTTTTTATAAAAAGGATAAATCATGCAAACAAAAAAACAGGGAGGAAGTCGTTTTCTACGCACAGTGGAATGGCTTGGAAATGCACTCCCCCATCCCGTTATTTTATTTATTATTTTAATTGCTATTTTACTTGTATCTTCAGCGGTTGGTGAATACTTCGGCGTTACAGTGCAAGATCCACGACCAGAAGGCGCTAAAGGGCGCGCTGAAGATGGTTATATTCATATTATCAGTTTACTTGATGCTGATGGTATACGACGTATTCTTGCTAATATTGTTACCAATTTTACAGGGTTTGCTCCTTTAGGAACCGTACTGGTGGCTTTACTCGGTGTCGGAATAGCTGAACGAGCGGGATTATTATCAGCCGTTATGCGTTTAGTGGTTATGAAAGCCCCACGCAAAATGACTACATTAGCCATTGTATTTGCAGGTATTATGTCAAATACTGCAGCTGAATTAGGATATGTTGTCTTGATCCCGCTATCGGCAATTATTTTCCATTCGCTAGGTCGTCATCCATTAGCGGGGATTGCTGCTGCGTTTGCGGGAGTATCTGGCGGATATTCAGCTAACTTACTGTTAGGGACTATCGATCCATTATTATCAGGTATTACACAACAAGCAGCACGCATTATTGACCCAAGCTATATTGTTGGTGCGGAAGCAAACTGGTACTTTATGTTTGTCAGCACCTTTTTAATTACATTTTTAGGCTACATCATCACAGAAAAAATCGTTGAGCCTCAGTTAGGGCCTTATAATGGTAATGAATTAGATGATGAAGAAACTGATCTAAAAAATGCTGCGCAAGTTACCCCTCTTGAGAAAAAAGCACTATGGGCAGCAACAGGAACATTTATTGTGATGGCCATCATTCTGGCATTCACTGTCGTACCTGAAAATGGCATATTAAGAAACCAAGAAACAGGTTTAATTGGTAACTCACCATTCTTAAAATCCATTGTTGTATTCATTTTCTTATTTTTTGCTATCCCCGGTATTGTTTATGGTTGGATAGCTAAGACTATGCGTTCAGATAAAGATATTGTCGATGCCATGGCAAACTCTATGAGCACATTAGGTCTTTATTTAGTAATTATTTTCTTTGCTGCTCAATTTGTGGCTTTTTTTGGCTGGACAAATATAGGGCAAGTGATCGCTGTTAAAGGTGCGGCTTTACTTAATAGTATTGATATGCCAAGTGGGTTGCTATTTTTGGGCTTTATTTTAATTTGCGCCTTTATCAATTTAATGATTGGTTCAGCTTCCGCGCAATGGGCAGTAACGGCGCCTATTTTTGTTCCTATGTTAATGCTGGCAGGTTATGCGCCAGAAACTATTCAAGCAGCTTATCGTATAGGTGATTCGGTGACGAATATTATTACGCCAATGATGAGTTACTTTGGTTTAATCTTAGCGGTTGCCACAAAATATAAGAAAGATACGGGTATTGGAACTATGATCTCGATGATGTTGCCATATTCTATTATCTTCTTAATTGGTTGGTCACTGTTATTCTACCTTTGGGTATTTGTTTTCCACTTACCTGTAGGGCCTGGATCGCCAATTTATTATTCACCGCATGCGGGATAATATTATTCTTTAGATAAGCTTATACAAGGATGTATAGGCTTATTTGTGTTTATGTGTTGCTAACTTTTCTGTTAATTGGGTTGCATAGTCCGTATGTAGAAACTGTGTGTCCATTCCTGCCTGTTGTAATTTTAATTCGAGTAAAGTGAGTTTTTTTTGTAACTGTTCATCTTTGATGCCAGTTTCTGAAAGTGAACTTAATATTTCGGCTAAAGATAATGCATCTTTTCTATCTTGCATTTCTGGGGGCAAAAAGCCGGCATTCTTAAGCAAATGATAACTAGCCCGCAAAGACTCAGGAACATGACTGTTATCATCTAATACCAAGGGTTTACCTTCTCCTGGCAAAGAAGAGAGTTCACCATTTTTCAACGCCTTTTCAATGTGGCGCTCCGCCCATTCATCAAGAATTGACATTATTCAGCCTCAACATTAATGACTAATGTAATCAATAAAATAACAAACTTAATTTCACTTGATCAAATCACATAAAATGATATTATATTTTTATATTATATAAAAATATATATTGTTGTAGGGAGAGTAAAATGAGCAAGTACCAAGAAATAGTAACAGACATCTCGGGAAATATGGGGACATTATCTAAAAATATTCCTGAAGTTATGAAGTCATTTATGAGTACCACCAAAGCAAGCTCTAAAGATGGTGTGCTCGATGCTAAAACCAAAGAGCTGATTGCTATTGCCATTGCTGTTGCTAATCGTTGCGATGGTTGTATAGGTTTTCATACTAAAACCCTAGTTGAATTAGGGACGACAGAGCAGGAGCTTGCAGAAGCATTGGGCGTCGCGATTTATATGGGAGGGGGCCCTTCTGTGATGTATGCGTCCAATACCATGGGTGCTTTTAAAGAATTTAGTCAATAGTATTTAATAAAATTTAGTTATCATTATAGCCAGCATATTGCTGGCTTTTTGGGTTTTAAAGCTTATAGTGGCTCACTTATATTTTAGTTTTTCTTAATGATTACTAATGGTATTAGTTATATTCGTGAAATGCCAAAAGGAAATTATTATTGATAACCTTTTTTTATAAAAACATAAAGGAATTGTGAGTATTTTTACGTAAAAAAATAAAAGATAACAATTTGATTTTTAATAATATTTTTTTATTTCTCTATTTTTATTAATAAAGCTTTAATAAATATATTTGAATTTTTTATAAAATATTATGACTAATTGATGTTGATAAATAATGTAGTGCGTTTATTTGAGGAATTATGAATATAGCGATGACAGAAAGATATAAATGGTTATTGTTTTTCCTATTTATCTTATTAACTTATTTTATTCCTTTAGAAACGCGCCTGTTATGGCAACCAGATGAAATTCGTTATGCTGAAATTAGCCGTGAAATGTTAGTTTCTGGCAATTGGTCAGTGCCTTATCTTCTTGATATTCGTTATTTTGAAAAACCTGTTTTAGGATATTGGATCAATTGTATTGCTCAGTGGCTATTTGGTGAAAGCCATTTTGCGGTGCGTATTGTTGTAGTAACATCAACCTTATTAACAGGATGGCTTATTTATAAAGCGGCAATGGTAGTTTGGCGCAATAGTGCTCTTGCTTTTAATGCTATGACCGTTTTTTTATCTTCTTTTCTGGTATTAGCAATAGGTACTTATAATATATTAGATCCTATTGTGACGCTGTTTGTGACCGCTGCAATGTACTCATTTTTAGTTGCGTTATCGACCCCGAATAAAAAGGGCAAAATAATTGCTTATATGGGTATTGGCTTTTTTTGCGCACTTGGTTTTTTAACAAAAGGCTTTATTGCGGTTGTTTTACCTGCATTAGTTTTTTTAGTCATGGCAATTAGTCAAGCTCGCTTTAAAGAAGTGGTTTGCTATTCCTCTATTGCATTGTTAGCTCTCGCTATTACAGCTGGACCTTGGGTGATTACTGTTGCATTACAAGCACCGGATTATTGGAATTATTTTTTCTGGGTTGAACATGTACAGCGTTTTATTGCTAAAGAGTCTGCTCGCTCACAACCAACGTGGTTCTATATCCCGATAGTTATATTGGGTGTATTGCCTTGGCTAGGTTTTTTATTTGGTGCATTAAAATCAGCTTTCTCTTTAAAAAAAGGTACACTCTATTTTCTGCTGTGGTTTGCTCTCTTTTTTGCTTTTTTCTCAGCCTCAAAAGGAAAACTATTAACCTATATGCTACCGTGCTTTGTGCCATTATCTATTTTAATTGCACACTATATCGAAGAGTTAAAAGATAGACCTGATGAGAAAATTAGCAAAGTGAATGCATCTATCAATATTGCTTTTGGGCTAATGGGTATATCAGCCGTTATCTATTCTTTATACAGTGCCAAATTTGCGCTTTATGATACGAATGAAACGTTAAAAATAGTGTTAGCAATAAGTGGGTTTTTATTTTGGAGTGTGATTGGTGCGGGGGCGCTGTTTAGACAAACACAGTTTTTAACGATGTTTTGCTCTATCGGACTAAGTTTAGTTATTGGCTATGCAATCCCAGAAAAGATAGAAAGTAGAAGTACACCGGAAAATATTATCCAACGTTATTATGAGCCTTTGAGTAATAAATCGTATCTTTTAACGGACGAAGTTGGTATTGGTACATCACTTGCTTGGGGACTAAAACGGACTGATATTCGTTTAACAGAGACGAAAGGTGAGTTGGCTTATGGTTTAAATTACCCAGATGTAAAAAATAAATACTATAGCCTTGAACAGCTATTAGCATTAATTGAAGCAAACCAATATAAAGGGGTAGCGATTGTTTTAGTCAGACCTGATAGAAAGCAGATTTTGACTAAATTGACTACATTAAAGGAAAAGCCGATAGTAGAAAAAGAGGGCGATTTAACGCTGGTGTTCTTTAATTAGCTGAATTGCTTTAATATTTATTTTGCTGTGATGTTTTTTCTCAGTGAGTACTGATCATGTATTACGATTTTGCTTTTCGTGTGATTTATATGTGATCTAGATTAAAAAACAGAATTTGTCGGTAAATATATTTTGCTCTTTGTCGTTTTAATGGTAGGTTTAAAATGTGTCCATTAGAACGGAGTTAGCTAAGCACTATATGACAAGTCACTTAACTTTATCAGAACCCCCACCCAGACAAAATGTACTCATGAATAGGGGGAATTTATGCTGATTTTTTTAACTGAATGTATTATCGGTCTGGCATCAATTGCTCTTACTCACCGTGTATTAATGTTGTACGGTAATAAAAAGAAGTGATGAAAATACGATATGCTAATAAGCTAAGTAATCTATTAGACTAACTATCATAGACGCAAAGCCCTATAACCTGATTAATTATAGGGCTTTTATTATAGTATTGAGTTAAATTAAATATATATTTTCAGCTACTGAAAATAGTTTTCAATAATTTTTATTTTTTCAATATCTAGAGTATTGGTATATTGATGTAATAATGCCCAAGCTTGAATATAATCATATTTGGCTTTGATTAAATCTTGCTGCGCTCTATATAAAAGCTCTTCCGCATTAAGCACATCAACCATCGTTCGCTGACCACCAATATAGCTTTTTCGTGTTGCATTTAATTGTAACTTAGCGGAACTAACGGCTTGCTCAAAAGCCATCAATTTAATATGGCTCGTTGAGCAAATTTGATATTGATATCTTAATTCCTGCATAATATTTTGAATAATAGCATCCCTTTCAAATGCACTCATCTGATATTTTGCTGTCGACTGACGCATTGATGCCGTTGTTTTACCCCCATTAAATAAAGGCATACTGACATAAAAACCCACGTTAGCAGATTGGTATTTCTGGTTAATGGTATTATTACTATCAGAATTACTACTAGAGTAAGCCGCATAAAATTGTACTGTTGGGAAAAATTCTCCTCTATTTTTCTCAATCTCTTGTTTAGCTATCGCCATTTCATGACGAGCAGATTGTATCTTTAAGTTATTTTGTATGGCATTTTTTTCCCATGTGGAATAGTCATCGGGAGCCAGTGATTGAAGAACAAACTTTGTATCAGTTAGCTTTGCGATGTGCTCATGAGTAGGCAATTGTGAACCGATCATAGCACTGAGTTTGTTTTTAGCCTTTTCAATTTCTAATTGAAGATCGGTATATTGTGACTGGGTTAAATATAAACGAGTCTCTATTTCAGCAATATCTGTTTTGGTTCCTTCTCCTAACTCAAATAGGCGTTGACTTGAAGCTAGTTGTTTTTGATAGATTTCTTGCTGTGCTTGATTTAGCAATAATTTATCTTGTGTATAAGCAACTTGAATATAATTATCAATAAGTCGAATAATTAATTCTGAAAATTTATTTTGATAATGACTGTCTGCTAATAATGTTTTAATGATAGAAGCTTTGTATTCACTAAATGCGGTGTAGTCAAATAGTGGTTGACTAATAATCGCGTTGACAGAATAGCTTTGATAGTTTTGATACTCAACTGTTGTTATTTTATCCTGAAATATATTTATTGGATAAGCCTTACGTTGCCAATTGCGAGGATTATTTTTGTAATTGACAGAAATATTGGGTAGCAATTGTGATAATCCGATATTTTCATACTCTTTACCTGCTACTTGCTCTTTTACAGCTGCATTAAATGTGGGATCATGTTTAATCGCTAAAAAATAGAGATCAGACAGTGTAACCGCTGAAGCTGGCAAGCTTAGGAGTCCTACGGAAAAAAGTGTAAAAAGTTTTTTTATTAGCATCATTATTCTTCCGTTAATGAAGTATGGAGCCTATCCAATACTGGTTTGAAAAGATAATTTAATAATGAGCGATCGCCAGTTTTAATAAATACATCAACGGGCATACCTGCTTTCAATTTATTTTTATTATCTGCTAATAATGTATAATCTTTTATGTTAATAAGAACTTGATAATATGGCTCAGTTGTTCGTTCATCAATTAATCTATCGGCAGAAATAATTGTTACTTCACCAGGAATTTTTGGCGTGGTATTTTGATTAAAGGCACTAAAGATCAAATCAACGGGAAGGCCAGGAGTTACCTTATCAATAAGATGCGGAGCAAGACGCGCTTCAATAACAAGTTGATGATCTTCAGGCACTATATCCATCAATGTCTGACCTGTTTTTACAAAGCCACCTTGGGTAAAAACAGAAAGATCCATTACAGTACCCGATATCGGTGCGATAATTGCCATTTTAGCTAATTTATCTGTTTCTATAATAAGTTGTTTTTCTGTTTCACTGATTTGTAATTGTATTTTATTTAGCTCTGTTCGAGCTAGTTGGTGGAAATTGGCATTACGTTGCAATATTCTTTGCTCATATTCTAATTTTTGTTTTTCTAATGCACTTATTTGCCCAAAAGTCTCGTTGAGTTGATTATTATTTTCTGCTAATTCTCGCACCATTTCTTGATATCGATGACGAGGAATATATCCTTCATTAGCTAATATTTGTAAATCATTAAGCTGATTTTGTAGATTACTAATTTGACTCTTTTTATTCTGAATTGAGCGCTTTAGATGGGTTAGGCGACCAGTAATGCCATCGATAGCTGCTTTATAACCATTTATTTCACTTATTAATTCTGCACTTTTTTCATTTAATAAACGATTTTGTTGTAGTAATAACTTCTCTCTATTTTCAGTAGATGAATAGTATTTATCGCTATTATTTAATTTAAATGAAGTTTGTTGATTAAGTTCAGCGTATAATCTTTGTTGAGTGATCAGTAAATTATCATATTGCTCTGATAACGATTTTACTAACGCTTGAGATTGAATAGGGCTTAGCTGTATCAGAGTTTGTCCAGCTGATACCGGATCACCATTTTTTACAAAAATATGAGTAATAATACCTTCAACAGAAGACTGTACACTTTTTTTATTCCCCGATATTACTACGTTTCCTATTGCAGGAACGCCTTTATCAAGGGGCGCGAAAGCAGCCCAAAAAATAAAAATTGCTAAGCCTAATAAAACCACAGTCCATCCAATAACGAGAAATTTCTTTGGATCATCTGAAATTTTTTCTGACAGTGGTATAACATTTTTTTCTATAGTCATAATCAATTCCGAAAAATTAAGCGTTATTTGAGGTTGCTGGTGTTGAAGAAATAGTGTTTGCCGTTTTTGTGATAGTTGGATTATTTAATTCAGCAATAACAGACGCCGTTGGACCGAATAATTTGGTGTTTCCATCAAATATCACTAATAATTTATTAGTGACAGAAAGTAGCTGTTTTTGGTGGGTAATTAAAATAACGGTTTTTTTATGCTGTTTTAATGTTTCGATCGCCTGTGTTAACGCTCTAATACCTAAATCATCTAAATTAGAATTTGGCTCATCTAAGACAACTAACGTGGGATCGCCATATAATGCTCTGGCTAATGCAATACGTTGTTTTTGTCCGCCGGATAATCCTTCACCGTGAGCACCAATTTGGGTTTCATATCCTTGAGGAAAGCGTAAAATCATCTCGTGTACATGTGCCATTTTGGCGGCTTGGATCACTTTTTGAGGATCAACCTCAGTAAAGCGTGCAATATTTTCAGCGATAGTGCCGGGGAAAAGGGCGATTTCTTGAGGTAAATAACCAATATGTGGACCAATTTCTTCTTTACTCCACTGAAAGATATCCGCATTATCTAATCGTACAATGCCTTTTTTGACCGGCCATATACCGACAATAAATTTTGCTAAAGAAGACTTACCAGAAGCACTCGGGCCAATAATACCTAGTATATCTCCCGGTAATAGAGCAAAATTGATATTATTTAGTAATATTCTGTCACTGTGTGGATACACGGCTTCATCGATATTAACAAGTAATTGGCCTTGAGGCTTAGGTAAGGCCATTTTTTTATTTTCTTGAGGGTATGTTTTTAATAAAGTTGTCAATCGATTGTAGGCTGCTTTACTACTATCCCAACTTTTCCATACATTGATCACTTGCTCAATAGGGGCTAATGCTCGACCTAAAAGTATTGAACCGGCAATCATCATTCCAGGACTGATAGTATTATCAATAGCAAGCCATCCCCCTAAACCTAGCATTAAAGATTGTAATGCCATACGTGTTACTTTTGTGATAGCGTTAATACCAGCTGCATTATCACTGGCTTGTGTTTGTGCTTGTAAATATTTGAAATGAGAGGTTTGCCATTGTTTACGTAATTGACTAAGCATTCCCATCGCTTCGATAGTCTGTGGATGTTCTAAATGATGACTTTGTATTAGTTGTGCTTGATTGGCAAAATTGTTCGCTTTTTTTAAATGATTTTTAGATAGATATTCATTAAGGATAGCCAAAGCAAATAAGATAAGGGCACCACAAAGTGCAAATAATCCTAACCAAGGATTAAATAAAGTAATAACTAAAAGGTAAATAGGGAACCAAGGTAGATCAAAGAAAGTGAATATGGCATGACTAGTAATGAATTGTCGTAAAGTAATTAGATCTGTTAATGCTAATGTTGGATTAATATTCGCTATTTTGTTTAATTTTTCTCGGTAAGCTGCAGTATAAATGCGTGAATTAAGTGATAAATCTAATTTATTACTCATACGTATAACAATAATGCTTCTTAAATATTCTAATCCTCCCATAAAGATAAAAAGAGCTAACATAATGATTGTTAGCATCAATAGTGTCATTTCATTACCTGATGGTAATACTCGATCGTAAACTTGTAACATATAAATAGAAGGGACTAACATTAATATATTAATTAAAGCGGTAAATAGCCCAATAGAGAGAAAAACTTTTCGTCTCTCTTTTATGATACTTGTTATCTCGTTATTATATTTTATTTGTGGCATGTGGTATTCCTGATTTAATTTGTCTATTTTTAGTACTAAATATCTTTTGTTGGTTTTAAAGAAGTGTCTATTTTCTCTTTATTTTTTATTATGAATATCAAAATAGCTTCATTTAAAGCAAAAGAGGGTAGGAGAAATAACTTTCTCCTACCCAACTATGACTTAAACAATAAAATCAGTTTCGTAATTAACAAAACCTACGATATCAATTTTAAAATCAGGATTATAATTATAGCCATAAGCATTAATGGCTAATTCAGAAGCATTGGTTACTTCATTATAGCTAAGAGTTGCTTCGCCAGCATTTCCTGTAAAGTTATCAACAAAGTTAAGAATTTTGCTACTAAATGTATCTTGAATTAATGTTGATAAATCAATTTTATCAATACCGGTTTTGAAATCCATTATTTTATCTGCGGCTGTTACTAAAGAATCTGCAATTTCTTTATAAATAAAGGTATTGCTTCCTGTGCCACCATGTAATGTATCTTGTCCACGACCACCATAAATAGTGTTATTACCACTATGGCCATAGATAATATCGTCTCCTTCGCCTCCAATAAGAGTATTATCAGCATCATTACCATGAATAATATCATTACCAAAACCACCAATTGCGTTTTCTATGGTAACATTTTGTGCAATAGAAACATTTTTCTGTAATCCCCCCACATCAGAAAAGTTCCCAGCACGTAAATCAATCAGTTGATCTTGATAGAAGCCTGAGAAATCAAATGTATCGTTACCACCACTATCCCATACAGAGAAAATTAATTTATCATTGCTATCAGTAGCCGTATAATAATCAATCCCAGTATTTGAATTGAAACCATATACATCATCACCTGTTCTGGTAGTCGTATTTGCGCCATAGAGATATTGCATAGCAGAAATATCATGAAGGAGAGGGGCTCCAGCATAAGCACCTTGGAAGTGGGCGCCTGTTTCATATTCATCCCAATAGCTCATTACTGTATATTGGCGACTATCTTCCGCATAATCAGATTTTAAATAACCTGGAACATTCTGACCTGCGTTATAATCACCAGGATGCATAAGACCCAGTGTATGACCAATTTCATGGATAATAGTTAAACGACCATAATTACCCAATTCTGGTGTAGTATTACCTGCATAATGATAATCACTAAACCATGCTTGGCCAGAAAGATCTTTTCCATAAGCATAGGTATTAGGCAATGTTGCATAAGCCTGAAATGTGCCATTGGGATCATAGATATTACCAAAAGTAATATCTGTTTTTACGTCAGAAGCCTTCATTCCATCAACATTCCCAACAGCAACTTCAGTAAATTTAATATTTGCAATGTCAGACCATGCATCTAAAGATTTTCTTGCATGCTCTTTTTGTAATTCATTAAATTCATAAGGATTCTTATTACCAAATTGATTAAATTTGCCTTCCCATTTTGGGAATGAATAAGTCACCTCAGCGGGTTGCCCAATAACATATTTGCCATTCCAAGTGGAATCTTCACGGGCTATATGTTTTCCTGCGGTATCATAATCAAAAGAAGGTAATACTTTGGTTGAATAGTTATAGAAGATCCCGCTTTTATCTAATAAATCAGAAATATTAGATAACCCAACGGCTTTTTTTAATAAAAAAGATCCCATAATATCCTCCAGATATAAATTTAGGTTAAGTTTATTTTCATACTGAAAATATATTTATCTGGCGAATGCCATTGAGGATAAAGATAGACATTAATTATTATTAATCTAGGGGGGTAAAATAAGTTTTTAAATAATTGTGAAGTAAAGTGTGTTTTAAGTCAGAATAATTTAATGAGGTGAATATAAGTATAGTTATATTTTATTTTTAGATGATTTCTATTGTTAGTTATTGTTTTATAATTGAAAGGAAAATTTTACTTAAGTTTGATTTTTAATTTAATTAATGGGTTTGTTTAAAATTAATGTATCATTTATTATGTTAAGTTGTTTGATGTTTGATGTTTGATGTTTGATGTTTGATGTTTGATGTTTGATGTTTGATGTTTGATGTTTGATGTTTGATGTTTGATTTATTTCTATAGTAATAATAATATTGGTGAATAATAAACAAAATAAAAATAACATAATGTATTATTTTTATACTGCTAAAAAACAGAACATCTAAATAAAAAAGGACTACAATATAATCATAATCCTTATTGTTAATTAGAATAATATCTTTATATATCTAAAAGATCATTGTAACTTAATATACCCTCAAGTTTTATAAAGATAGTCGAATGATGGTCGTTATTGGCTGTTGAAATAGTTATTGTGGTTTTATTTGTATGAATATCATTATGTAAAACTATTTCATTTTCATTTCCTGATAATTGTTCTACTCGTTTCATTTTTGATATATCGATTTTTTTATAATTTTGATCAACAAAAATAATTTTGTCTTCATTCGTATTAAAATCAAAAATTAAATTATAACTTTTAGCGCCTTTATAGCATAAGAAGTTAAAAGTATCATTTCCTTGTTCACCATATAATAGATTAGTACCTAATCCACAATAAAATATATCATTCCCTTCGCCACCTTGAAGTTCATTTCGTCCTGCTTTTGATATCGAAAATAATAGATCATTGCCTTTACCGCCAATGAATGTATTATTTCCATAATAATCAACAAGGGTGTCATCTCCATCACCACCAAAGAGTTTATCATTACCTTTATTTCCATAGAGGTAATCATTACCCATACTACCATGGAGAATATCATTACCCATACCACCATGGAGAATATCATCACCTATACCTCCATAGAGATAATCATTGCCTATATCACCATAGAGAATATCATTACCCATACCACCATAGAGGTGATCATTACCCAAACCACCATTGATAGTATCATTACCATCACCACCTATAAGTTCATTATTAGCACTATTTCCTATGATAGTATCATGACCTGATCCACCAATAGCATTTTCAATAATCGTTTTGTAGGCAATAGAGATATTACTACGTAACCCGCCAATATCTGAAAAGCTACCTTCATTTAGGTTAATAACTTGATTAACGGTATATAGGGAAAAGTCTAATGTATCAATTCCCCCCGAATCCCAAATACAACTTACTAATTTATCTTCTATGCTTTTTAAGGAGTAAGCGACACGTCCGGTATTAGAATGAAATCCATAGATATTATTTTCAAGGCGTGTGGTCATATTTTCGCCATAGAGTTGTTGCAATAATAATATATCTAGCAGCATAAAGGTCATGGGATAAAGACCACCAAAATCAGCATGCTCTGAGGTTGGTATATCATAACCCATAACAGAATATTTCAATGAAGCTAATACATGATTTTTATCTTTATATTCTAAGTATTGCCAACTATGGCTTAGCCCGAGTGCATGACCAACTTCATGCAAAACAACTTTATAATGATATGTACCTGGCTGATATTTATTATTTTTTAGTGTTTCAATTAGAGTATTGGTTTTTTTTATTATCAGAACAGTACCATTATCTTTAAAATTGAAAGCATCACCAATATTACCTTCTGTTTTTATATAATTATCAAGATCATTTTGATGTATTATCTTATAATATTGGTGTGATGATAAATTTAAAAATATAGTTCCAGAGTATTGATATGTTTCATCAATATTTATCTTTTTTATAGGGGTTGAATACCCGCTAGGGTAGGTTGCAAAACCTCTGGTGGTATATGAAAATTCTATTGAACCATGACTAATATGAAAATCATCGTAAAAACCAAATTTTATATCGGCATCGTATTTTGGATTAGATGCAATAAACTTTGCTTGTGTTATATGGGCAATTTCATTAAGAATATCGGAAATAACTTCTTGTTGATGAGGATATATGGTTGTTTGTGTATTATAAAAATAAGGATGTATACTATTCTTATTTTTATTAATACTATTTTCTATATCCTCTATATCTTTTTCTAATTCAGCTATTCTACTTATTGAATATTTATTTCTATAATATTTTAATGAAGCGATTTCTTTTTCTTTTTTTTCCTTAAGATAGGTCAATTCATATACTTTAGCGGTATGTTTTATTGATTCTATTCTATCTTTTTCTGTTACTGAATATTTTTTATTTGAGTAATTTCTTTTTTTATTATAATCAGGAAATATATAAGTTATTTTGGTGATATTACTATGTGGTTGTTTAGGCCAACCATACATATAATTTATAACAATTTTACCATCAGGTAGATAGAAGTAAGTTGGTTTTTTTATTGAGTTAAAACTATTCATACTAAATCCTTTTACCAAAAGAGAATTTTCTATATTTCTTAATTTTATAATTAATGGAGATATATATGGGAATAAATTTTATAAAAACACACTATTTATTAGTATGTTTTTTAGTTGATTA
The DNA here is from genome assembly GCF_963886535.1 of Proteus sp. G2675. Lineage (NCBI taxonomy): Bacteria > Pseudomonadati > Pseudomonadota > Gammaproteobacteria > Enterobacterales > Morganellaceae > Proteus > Proteus sp. G2675. The sequence continues at coordinate 2,881 of NZ_CAWPCB010000036.1, read as the reverse complement.
CTATTAATTATTTATACGCATATTATGCTAGATTATTATTAATGTAATAATTGATGGTTATTTATAGAGTAATAATTTAAAAATTTACAAATCATATGGTGAAATGTATTTATACCGCAAAGAGTTCATCGTGGTTAAATATACCGACAATCTCTATATGTACAATGGACTTATTGTCGTCAGAAGATGTTGAAACATCTATGATGGTCTTATTGGAAGGTTTGTTATAATTTAATGAAAATTCATTTTTATTTCCTGATAACTTATCAACTTTTTTCATTTTTGATATATCTATTTTTCTAAAATCTCTAGTGATCAACGTTATTTTATCCTTGTTTTTTTCAAAATCCCAAATTGAACTATTGCTTTCAACCTTCTCATAGCAGAAAAAATTAAAGGTATCATTTCCTTGTCCACCTTTTACATTATGAGTCCCTGTGCCCAAATATATTTCATCATCACCTTCTCCCCCTAGAATGATATTTCTGCCTGAAAGCCCTCTATCAGTTGAGGCGGCACAGATCCGATCATTACCCTTACCACCATCCAACATATTAGCACCATAATAATCAATAAGCATATCATCTCCATCATCACCATAGAGCACATCATTTCCCAATTCTCCGTATATAACATCGTTTCCAGAGCCACCATAGAATAAATCATTGCCATCACCGCCATAGAATAAATCATTGCCATCACCACCTATTAGGTTATTATCAAAAGGATTTCCTATGAGAGTATCATCACCTTTACCACCAATCGCATTTTCAATAATCGTTTTATAGGCAATAGAGATATTACTCCGTAATCCTCCAATATCTGAAAAACAGCCTTCATTGAGATTAATGACTTGATTAACGGTATATAGGGAAAAGTCTAATGTATCAATTCCACCCGAATCCCAAATACAGCTCACTAGTTTATCTTCTATGCTATTTAAAGAGTAAGAGGCGCGTCCCGTATTGGAATGAAACCCATAGGTATTATTTTCAAGGCGTGTGGTCATATTTGGACCATAGATATATTGTAACAATAATATATCTAATAGCATAAAGGTCATAGGATAAAGGCCACCAAAATCTGCATCTTTAATATCAGGACACTTATAGCTCATAACTGAGTATTTAAGTGAATCTAATACTTTATGCTTTTCATTTGGTATGTATTCCCAAATATGAAATAGCCCTAGAGAATGACCTAATTCATGTATAAAAGCATGATATACAAATGAGCCGATTTTATGTTTATTTTGTTGGTATTCTTCGCGTAACTCATTATTACCCCTTGCTATTGTAATAGTTTTATTTTTATTAATATAATATATATCATAGATATCAGCCTCATTTTCTATATATTCATCAATATTATCTTGTTTAATTGTTTTATAATATTCGCGTGAAGAAAAATCAATAAATATAGTACCAGGTTTATCATGTTCTTCATCTGGTTTTATCTCTTTTATAGGTGTACCTTCCTCGTTAGGATGACTAGCACTGCCTTTTCGATAACCTGAAATGAATTTTGTACCAGATATATTAACAAATTGATTATAATAACCAAACTTTAAATCAGCATTGCTATATGGTGATATTTTTTTAAAAAATATAGGTAATATATCTGAGGCATGTTTTAATATTTCTTCGATAACTTCTTGTTGATGGGGGAATATTGTTTCTTGAGTGGAATAAATATAGATAGGTATATTATCTAGTATAGTATAAATATCATTTGCTATTTTTTTTATTCCTTCTTCTAATTCTTTTATTCTTTTTTTTGAAGCCTCACTATCTTTATCTTCAATGGTGTTTAATTCTTGTTTTTTTTGTTCTCTAATATTTACTAACCTATAATATTCATATATATCTTTTAGCGTTTTTTTTCTCATGTTTTCTGTTAATGGGTTTTTATTTTTTATAATTTCTCGGTATGTGTTATGATCTGGAAATGTATAAGTTATTGTTGTTATTTCATTTGGTGATTTTTTTGGCCAACCTATCATAGTTCCTGTTGTGATGATCCCTTTAGGTAAATAGAAATTAGTCGTTTCTTTAACATTTTTTACTATAGTCATATAAATTCCTTTCTTATTTAATAATAAATTATTTGCATTAATTATTATAAAATAAACTTATTCTATAATTAGCTAATTATTGTATTTTTGTTGTTTTATTGCTTTTTGAAAAAACACATATAAGTATTTTTTATATTATTAGGTGGTTGTTATATTTATAGAAATAAATTTTATAGAAACACACTATTTATTAGTGTGTTTTTAGTTGGTTATCGTTATTATGTTGGGTTGTTATTAATATAATAATTGATGATGATTTATAGAGAGATAGTTTAAAATTTTAACAAATCATATGGTGAGATTTATTTATACCGCAAAGAGTTCATCGTGGTTAAATATACCTAAAATCTCTATATGTACAATGGACTTATCATCGTTAGAAGATGTTGAAACGTTTATGATGGTTTTGTTGGCTGGTTTATTATGATTTAATGAAAATTCATTTTTATCTCCTGATAATTTATCAACTTTTTTCATTTTTGATATATCTATTTTTCTATAATCCCTAGTGATCAACGTTATTTTATCCTTGTTTTTTTCAAAATCCCAAATTGAACTATTGCTTTCAACGCCCTCATAGCAGAAAAAATTAAAGGTATCATTTCCTTGTCCACCTGTTATACGATGAGTTCCTGTGCCCAAATATATTTCATCATCACCTTCTCCCCCTTGAATGATATTTCTGCCTGGAAGCCCTCTATCCATTGATGCTACACAGATCCGATCATTACCCTTACCACCATTCAACATATTAGCACCATAATAATCAATAAGCATATCATCTCCATCATCACCATAGAGCACATC